>CAZLSH010000070.1:0-11986 GCA_964562095.1 uncultured Clostridia bacterium
TTTATTCTATCTTACGCACTGAACCCTTGGCTATTGCTACACCTTACTCCGATGACCTTCTTTCTTCTCTATCGCCCATAGCCTATCGCCTATAGCCTTTACTTGGCACTCGTCACTATAGATCGGTTCTGCGCTATTGCCGAACGCTGTTCGCCGGGTCCTCGCTATTCCTTCAGCAATCCCCGGCTCCTGAGCAGCGGCTCGATCCTGGGTTCGGCGCCGCGGAAGCGCTTGTACAGCTCCAGGGCGTCCTCGCTTCCCAGCCTGGCCAGGATGTTGCGGCGGAATGAGTCGGCCGTGTCCCGGTCGAAGATCCCCTTCTCCCTGAACGCCTCGTAGGCGTCGCAGTCGAGCACCCCCGACCAGATGTAGCTGTAGTACCCGGCGGCGTAGCCCGAGATCATGTGGTTGAAGTAGGGGGTGCGGTAGCGCGGCTCGATGGCCGGGATCAGGCCCAGGGCGTTCAGGGCCCCGCGCTCGAAGCTGCGCACCTCCAGGGACTCGCCGGGGACAAGGGAGTGCCAGGCCATGTCCAGGATGGCGGCGGCCAGGTATTCCACCGTCTCAAACCCCTGGTTGAAGAGGCGGGCGGCGTTCAGCTTGTCGACCAGCCCGGTTGGGATGACCTCCCCGGTCTCGTAGTGGCGGGCGTACAGGCGCAGCAGCTCCGGCTCCAGGGCCCAGTGCTCCATGATCTGCGAAGGCAGCTCCACCGCGTCGCGGGGGATGGGGCGGCTGCGGAAGGGGCCGTCGGCGAACAGGGTGTTCAGCGAATGGCCGAACTCGTGGAAGAAGGTGTTGACCTCGTCGATGCTCAGCAGCGCCGGGTCGTCGCCCACCGGGCGGGTGAAGTTGCAGGTGATGGTGGAGATGGGGGCCACGCGCTTCCCCTTCTCGTAATAGGCGCGGCGCAGTCCGCCCGACCAGGCGCCGCCGCGCTTGCCGGGACGGGGGTGCATGTCGAAGGTGAGCAGGCCGACATGGCGGCCGTCGGCCTCCTTCACTTCGTAGGCCTCGACTTCCGGGTTGTAGAGCGGCAGGTTTTCCAGCTTGATGAAGCGCAGGCCGTACAGCTTCTCGCACAGGCCGAAGATTCCCTGCTTGACGTTCTCCAGCGCGAAATAGGGGCGCAGGGCCGCGTCATCGATGGCGTATTTCTCCTGGCGCAGCTTCTCGGCGTAGTGCCACCAGTCCCAGGAGGCGAGCTGGAACCCGCCCCCCTCGCGGTCGATGATGGCCTGCATCTCGGCCGCCTCGTTGCGGGACCGCTCCAGCGCCGGCGCCCACAGTTGCTGCAGGAAGGACATGACCGTCGGTACGCTCTTGGCCATGCGCTCCTCCAGGACGAAATCGGCATACGTGGGATAGCCGAGCAGCCGGGCGCGCTCGGCGCGCAGGCCGGTGATCTGGCGCACGATCTCCTTGTTGTCACTAGCATTGTCGCGGTCGCCGCGCCGGAAATAGGCGCGGTGCAGCTGTTCGCGCAGGTCGCGGCGCGTCGAGAGCTGCAGGAAGGGGGTCATCGACGGCACCTGGGTGGTGAAAACCCATTTGCCCTCCAGCCCCAGCTTCTTGGCCGCGTCAGCCCCCATGGCGCGCACGCTCCCGGGCAGGCCGGCCAGGTCATCCTCGTTCTCCAGCACGATGTATGATGCGTTGGTCTCGGCGAGCAGGTTCTCGCCGAACTTCAGCCCCAGCATGGACAATTCGGCGTTCAGCTCGCGCAGCCGCGCCTTGCCGGCCGGGTCGAGCAGGGCGCCGTTGCGCACGAAGCCCTTGTAGGTGTTCTCCAGCAGGAAGCTCTCCTCGGGGGTCAGTTTCAGTTTGCCGCGCTGGTCATAGACCGCCTTGACGCGGGCGAAGAGCTTCTCGTTCAGGCTGATGGCGTCGCGGTGGGCCGTCATCAGGGGCGACAGCTCGCGGGCGATGGCCTGCAGCTCAGGCGTGGTGTCGGCCGCCAGCAGGGCGTAGAAAACGGCGCTGACGTCGCCCAGGAACATGCCGCTGCGGTCCATGGCGGCGATGGTGTTGGCGAACGCCGGCGCCTGGCGGCTGTCGGCGATGGCGGCGATCTCGGCCTGCTCGCGCTTCATCCCCTCCCGGAAGGCGGGCAGGTAGTGTTCCGTCTTGATCTGGTCAAATGGGGGAAATTGGAACGGAGTGGAGCGCGCCTTGAAGAACGGGTTGTCCTTCTGGGCGTCCCTGGCGACGGCCGGTGCCGGGGCGAACAGGGTAACGGTCATCAGGATCAACAGGGTCAGCATTGTTCTTTGCTTCATGAAGGTCTTTCCTCCTAGCGATAGTGAAATATGTTATAGCCGCTGGCTGTCCTGTTGTCAAACCGGGTGGTGCGCCCGAAGGTGATTTCTGCTACCATAAGGCCTGGGGGGGGCCAGGGAGCGTGAAGCGATGCCGATCGCCAGGTTGAGTGGACAGGATGATTTCCCGCCGGCGGAGCGCGCCGGCCGCGAGGGGCTGCTGGCCGTCGGCGGCGGCCTGGAGCCGCAGCGGCTGCTGCGAGCCTACGCGAGAGGCATCTTCCCCTGGTACGAAGAGGGGCAGCCCATCCTGTGGTGGTCGCCCAATCCCCGTTTCGTCTTGTTCCCGAAGGAGTTTCATTGCGGGGCCACGCTGAAAAAAGTGCTGCGCCGTGGGGATTTCACCTTTAGCTTCGACCGGGACTTCGCCGCGGTGATCCGGGCCTGCGCCCTGTCCCGCAGGGACCAGCCGGGGACATGGATCACCCCGGAAATGATCGACGCCTATACGGAATTGCATCGCCTGGGCTATACCCACTCGCTGGAAGCCTGGAGCGGCAGTGAGCTGGCCGGCGGTCTCTACGGCGTCTCGCTGGGTCGCTGCTTTTTCGCTGAGTCGATGTTCCATTTTGCCGACAATGCCTCCAAGGCCGTCCTGGCCATGCTGGCCGGGACGCTGGCAAAAATGGCTTTCAAGGTCATCGACTGCCAGGTGCCGACCCCGCATCTGGCCGCCTGGGGCGCCCGCCCCGTTCCGCGCCGCCGCTACCTGGAAATCGTGCGCCAGGGGCTGCGCTTGCGCACCCTGCGCGGCAGCTGGGAGAAGATGCCACTGAGCAAGTGGTAGTGATAGTGGTAGTGGTTGCAGGAGGCAATACAAAGACAGGTGTTAGTGTTAGTGTTGGTGTTAGCCGGAGACCTGACGGGCATCAGTGGTAGTGATAGTGATAGTGATAGGCAGAGATAAGAGCCTTTCTGATCTTTCTCATCACGCATCACGCATCACGCATAACGGGTATTAGTGGTCGTGATAGTGGTAGTGGTTGCAGGAGGCAATAAAAAGACAGGTGTTGGTGTTAGTAGCGATGCCTCTCCCTTCCCCTGGGTCCGGTACTGACTCCTGAATCCAATTGCCGGTTAAGGTTTTCTGTGCTATCGTACGGCCGGAACCCAATGAGGAAACTTAAGGACCGCTTGCACGATCTTGACCGGAAAGGCATCCAGGACGAATGGCGGAAACTGGATGGCGAGGGCGGCCTCTCGACCCGGGAAAAACTGGACCAGCTCGTCCGCCGCAATCTCAAGCAGGGCGTCAAGCCCCCGGTCGCGGGTTCTCCCCGCCTGGAGCCCCGGAAACCGGAAGCCATGGCCGAGCCTTTCTTGGTCAAAGATTTCTCCTACGCGCTTGACGGTCGCTACGGCAAGGTGCGCCTGGGCGACTGGCTCTCCCTGCAGCCGGGCGCCCTGGAGGTCATCGCCGGCGGCGAGTTCGCCGCCGTCGACCCGCGCCGGGCGGTTTTCTTCGACAGCGAGACCACCGGCCTGGCCGGCGGTACGGGCACCGTCCCCTTCATGCTGGGGTTCGGCTATTTCAGCGAGCAAGCGTTCCAGGCCAGGATATTCATCCTCCTCGACCTGGACAGCGAAGGGGAGTTCCTGGCGGCCGTGGCCCGCTTCCTGGAGGAGGGAGGTTTTTCGACCGTCGTGACCTACAACGGCAAGGCCTTCGACCTGCCGCTGCTGGAGACGCGCTGCATCCTGCAGCGCCAGCGCTTCCCGTTCAAGGGGATGCCTCACCTCGACTTCCTCTTCCCGGCGCGCACCATCTGGCGCAACACCTTCGATTCGCGCAAGCTCGGCTTCCTGGGCGAGATGCTGCTGGGGCTGTCGCGCGAGGACGACATCGACGGCAGCGAGATCCCGGCCCTCTATTTCAGCTTCCTGCGCAGCGGCGCCTTCTCGCTGATCGAGCCGGTGGTCGAGCACAACGCCATGGACCTGGTGGGACTGGCCGCCGTGGTGCTGCTGGGGGCCCTCTACCTGGACGACTACTCGCTCACCAGCGACGGCGGCGAGATCTTCGGCCTCGGGCGCCTGTGCGAGCGGGCCGGGCTGCTGGAAAAGGCCGAAGAGTTCTACCGCGCGGCCCGCGAATCGAGCGCCCGCGACGACGTGGCCACCCTGGCCGCGCGGCGCCTGTCGGTGCTCCTGAAGAAGAAAAAGCTCTACGGCGAGGCGCTGGAGCTGTGGGAGCAGCTGGCGGCGGCGCACGACGCCCAGGCGCACCATGAGCTCTCGGTCCATTTCGAGCACCGCCAGCGTGACTTTGCCGTGGCCCTGACCTATGTCGAGAAGGCCCTGGCCGACGGCGGCCTGCCCGCGGCCCGGCAGCAGGAGATGGAAAAGCGGCTCCGGCGCCTGCGGCAGAAGATCGCCAAGCTCGATGAGGACAAGAACGGCCTGTCGTGATTCGTGACTCGTAATTCGTGAGCCGTGATTCGTAGCGGCAGCGGATACTCCCTTTTCCGATCCAAGGCCGAAAACGCTCATTTCAATTCCCGTTTTTTTGACCTAAAATGGCTTTTTCTTCATCCAGATCGCTTTTGGGGCCGTTTTACGACTCACGAGTCACGAATCACGAAAAGCCTGCTTCGGTTATTTTGCCGCGCTTTTGCGCCTCTGCCTCAGGTATTCGACCACGGCCGGGATCACCGAGATGAGGATGATGGCGATGATGACGACGGTGAAGTTGCGGCGCACGAAGGGCAGGTTGCCGAAGAAGTAGCCGCCGAAGAGAAAGATGGCCACCCAGGCGACGCCGCCGATGACGTTGTAGCTGATGAAGCGCCAGTAGGTCATGCGGCCGATGCCGGCCACGAACGGCGCGAAGGTGCGGATGATGGGGATGAAGCGGGCCAGGATGATGGTGATGCCGCCGTATTTCTCGTAAAAGGCGTGAGTCTTCTCCAGGTGCTCCTTCTTCAGGAAGCGCACTTTTTTCTGGCTGAAGATCTTCGGCCCCACCGCATGGCCGATCCAGTAATTGACGGTGTCGCCGATGACCGCCGCCGCCGTCAGGATCAGGAACAGCCAGTGGACCCGCAGTGGGCTGCCGGGGGTCGCGGCCAGGGCGCCGGCGGCGAACAGCAGCGAGTCTCCGGGCAGGAAGGGGGTGACCACCAGGCCGGTTTCGCAGAAGATCACCAGGAAAAGGATCAGGTAGGTCCAGAGCTGGTAGGTGGCGATCAGGGCGTTGAGATGCACGTCGAGGTGCAGGACGAAGTCGATCAGCTTGCCGATGAATTCCATGACGTCTCCTTGGGAAGGGGATGAACCGGATCGGGACCTGGAACGGATCAAAGCATGATTCTACCCGAGGCCAACCGGGCTGTCAAGACGGCCCGGGGGCACGCGGCGCCCGGCGCCTCCCGGTTGATTTTTCTCCGGCGATATGATACATTTCCTCCATGTTAGAGCTCAATTCATCCTTCCTGTGGATATTCTTCCTGCTTTGGATCCTGTATTTCGCCCTCAACCGCTTTTTTTTCAAGCCCGTCGGCGGCATCATCGCTGAGCGCGAGGCCAAAGCGACCGCCGACGCCGGACGCCAGGAGAGCCTGCTAGGCGAGATCGAGTCCCGGACCCGCTCCCTGGAAGATCAGTTGGGCCGGGCGCGCCAGGATGCCCGGCGCATCCGCGAGGAATGGCAGCGGAACGGCGAGGAAACCCGCGCCCGGGTTGTGGCCGAGGCCCGGGAGCATTCGACGCGGATGGTGGCCGGGAAGCTCGCCCAGCTCGACGACGAGATCGTCGCGGCCGAGCGCGAGCTGGCCGACCAGGTCGCGGTGTTCAGCGAAAAGATACGCCAAGCCTATCTATGAAAAAAAGCCTGCTGCTTGCCCTGCTGCTGGTCCTGGCCGGCGCCCTGGCCGCCTCCGCCGGCGAAGGGGAGGGCGCCCATGCCGTGGACTGGTTCAGCGTGCTGGGCAAGGTCGTCAATTCCACCCTGCTTTTCGGCGGGCTGATCCTGGCCCTGCGCAAGCCGCTGATCCGCATGCTGAGCCAGAAAGGGGACGGCCTGCGCCAGGATTTCGCCGAGCGCGAGAAGACGCTGGCAACGACCGAGGCCAAGCTGCGGGAGATCGACCGGCGCCTCGCCCAAGTGGCTGCCGAGGTCGAGGAGATCAAGGGCGAGGCCGAAGCCTCCGGCAGGAACGAGCTGGCCCGCCTGGAGGAAGCCGGGCGCCGGGAGGCCGAGCGCATCGTCGCGCTCAGCGAGGAGGAGATCCGCCAGCGGGTCGACGCCGCCGTGCGCGCGGTCAAGGGGCGCATCGCCGACCTGGCCATTGAACGCTTCCGCAGCGACTTCCAGAAAGGACTGGACGCCGCCACCCAGCAGAAGATCCTCGAGCGCAATATCGAAGCCAGCGGAGACCTCGATGAAGGAAAGTAGCCTGGTCAAGCGCTATGCCCGCGCCCTGGTGCTGGCCGTTGACGACGAGCCGGAATTCCGCCTCGTGCAGGAAGACCTGAAATCCTTCTCGGAACTGCTGGCCGCCGACGAGCGGCTGCGCCTCGGCCTGGAAACCTCCCTGGTCTCCCCGGCCGAGAAAGCCGAAGCGCTGGAGATCGCCGCCGCCGGCCTGAAGCTCCACGACAAGACCCTGAAGTTCCTGCTGACCGTCGCGGCCGAGAACCGCATGGCCTACCTGGGGTCGATGGCGCGGGAGCTGCCCGCGGCCTGGTGCCGGGAGCGCGGCATCGAGAAGATCGACGTGGCCTCGGTCGTCGAGCTCACGCCCGGGCAGAAAGAGCGCCTGCGCCGCAACCTGGAGCAGGCGCTGGCCCGCAAAGTGGAACTGGAGTTCCGGCTCGATCCGGAACTGATCGCCGGGCTGCGCCTGGGCCGCGGCTCGGTGCACTACGATTTTTCGCTGGCCGGCAGCCTGCAGAAGCTGCGCCGGGCCCTGGCAGGGGACAGATAAATGCTAATCAAAGTCGATGAGATCAGCGAATTGATCCGCCAGAAGATCGAGGGTTTCGCCTTCGATTTCAAGAAGGAAGAGACCGGGGTGGTGATATCGATCGGCGACGGCATCGCCCGCATCTACGGGCTGGACAACGTCATGTACAACGAGCTGCTGGAGTTTCCCGGCGGCGTCTTCGGCATCGCCCTGAACCTGGAGGAGGACAACGTCGGCTCCATCCTGCTGGCCGAAAGCCTCAAGATCAAGGAAGGCGACATCGTCAAGCGCACCGGGCGCATCATCTCGGTCCCGGCCGGCGACGCCGTCATCGGCCGCGTGCTCTCGCCGCTGGGCGAGCCGCTGGACGACAAGGACCCCGTGCGCTCCGAGGTGTTCATGCCCATCGAGGCGCTGGCTCCCGGCGTGGTCGACCGGCGCCCGGTCAAGGAGCCGCTGCAGACGGGCATCAAGGCCATCGACGCCATGATCCCCATCGGCCGCGGCCAGCGCGAGCTGATCATCGGCGACCGCCAGACCGGCAAGACGGCCATCGCCATCGACACCATCATCAACCAGAAGGGGCATGATGTCGTCTGCATCTACGTGGCCATCGGCCAGAAGCAGTCGACCGTCGCCCAGGTGATCCGGACCCTGGTAGAGGCGGGCGCCATGGAGTACTCGCTAGTGGTGGCGGCCTCGGCTTCCGACCCGGCCGCCCTGCAGTACATCGCCCCTTACGCCGGCTGCGCCATGGGCGAGTACTTCCGCGACCGCGGCCGCCATGTGCTGCTGGTCTATGACGACCTGTCCAAGCACGCCGCCGCCTACCGCGAGATCTCGCTGCTGCTGCGCCGCCCGCCCGGGCGCGAAGCCTATCCCGGCGACGTCTTTTATCTCCATTCTCGGCTGCTGGAACGGGCGGCCAAGCTGAACGATGAGAAGGGCGGCGGCTCGCTGACGGCGCTGCCGATCATCGAAACCCAGGCCTCCGACGTTTCGGGCTATATCCCCACCAACGTCATCTCCATCACCGACGGCCAGATCTACCTGCTGCCGGACCTGTTCAACGCCGGGCAGCGCCCGGCCATCGATGTCGGCATCTCGGTCTCGCGCGTGGGCGGCAATGCCCAGATCAAGGCCATGAAACAGGTGGCCGGCTCCTTGAAGCTCGACCTGGCCCAGTTCCGTGAACTGGAGGCTTTCACCCAGTTCGGCTCCGACCTGGACAAGACGACCGTGGCCCAGCTGGAGCGCGGCAAGCGCCTTTCCGAGCTGCTCAAGCAGGACGAGGGAAGCCCCATGCCGGTGGAACGGCAGGTCGTGGCCCTCTTTGCCGGCACGCGCGGTTTTCTGGATGAATTCCCCGTCGAGCGCGTGCGCCCGTTCGAGGAGGAGATGCTGCGCTTCGTGGACGCGAACGCGCCCGATATCTTCAGCGCCATCCTTGAGAAGAAGGCCCTCGACGCCGAGCTGCAGCAGAAACTCCAGGACGTGCTGGCGAAGTTCGCCGCCGAGTTCAGGCAGGCCGCCGATTCCTGATGGCCGGCAACCTGATTGCCCTGCGCCGGCGCATCAAGTCGGTGAAGAACACCCGCAAGCTGACCAAGGCCATGAAGACCGTCGCCGCCGCCAAGCTGCGCCGCGCCAGCGGCGAGTTGAGGCGTTCGCAGGCCTACCGCGACAGGATCTCCATGATGCTGCGGGAAGCGGGGAGCCGCGCCGGCCAATCCCTGCTCGACCAGCAGTCGCTGCTGAGCGCCAACGCGCAGGGCGCGGCGCTGCTGGTGGTCGTTGCCGGCGACAAGGGCTTGTGCGGGGCCTTCAATTCACATGTCCTGAAGCAGGCGGAGACCCGCTACCGCGAATTGGCCGCCGAGGGTCGTGAGGTCCTGCTGGTGACCGTGGGCAGCAAGGCGGAGCGTCATTTCGCCAAGCGCGGCCTGGCGGTGAAAAAAGCGTACCACGGCATGCTGGGCCGGCTGCAGTTCGCGGACGCCGCCCGCCTGGCCGCCGACCTGCAGCAACTGTTCCAATCCGAGGCTTTGAACAGCGTCGAGTTCGTTTTCAGCGAGTACGTTTCGGCCTCGAAGCAGCAGTTCTCGCGGCGCCGCCTTTTCCCGGTCGAGATCGGCGCGGCCGCGGCCGCCGCCGGGGCGGAAACCGAGCCCCTGCCGGCCATCTTCGAGCCCGGGGCTGACGCCATCGTCCGCGCCCTGCTGCCGCGCTTCATTGCGGCGGCCGTCTACCAGGTCCTGCTGCAGTCGATCGCCGCCGAGCAGGTCGCGCGCATGGTGGCCATGGAAATGGCCACGCGCAACGCCAACGACATGATCCGGGCGCTGACCCTGCAGATGAACAAGATGCGCCAGGCGGCCATCACCAGCGAGCTGCTGGAGCTCATCACCGCCACGGAAGCCCTGAACAAATAGGAGAGAACATGAGCCAGGATCAAGAGAAGCATGAACGGATCGGCAAGGTGATCGAGGTCATCGGGGCCGTGGTGGACGTCGAGTTCGCCAAGGGGGAACTGCCGGCGATCTACAACGCCATTGAGATCGTCTCCAAGGGGTTCAACAGCCCGCAGCCGATCCGCATCATCTGCGAGGTGCAGTTCCACCTGGGGGAGAACCGCGTGCGCACGATCTCCATGCACCCCACCGACGGCCTGGTGCGGGGCATGGCGGCGCGCGACCTGGGCGGCCCCATCACCGTCCCCGTGGGCCGCGAAGTGCTCGGCCGCGTGATCAACGTCATCGGCGAGCCGGTGGACGGGGAAGGGCCGGTCAGCGAAAAGAAGCGCTACCCCATCCATCGCCCGGCGCCCTCGCTCGAGGAGCAGGACACGAGCCAGGAGCTTTTCGAGACCGGCATCAAGGTGGTCGACCTGCTCGAGCCCTACCTGAAAGGGGGCAAGATCGGCTTGTTCGGCGGCGCCGGCGTGGGCAAGACCGTGCTGATCCAGGAGCTGATCCACAACGTGGCCACGAAGCACGGCGGCTTTTCGGTCTTTGCCGGCGTAGGCGAACGCACGCGCGAGGGCAACGACCTGTGGCTGGAGATGAAGGAGTCGGGGGTCATCGACAAGACGGCGCTGATCTACGGCCAGATGACCGAACCGCCCGGCGCCCGCCTGCGCGTGGCCCTGTCGGGGCTGACCGTGGCCGAGTATTTCCGCGACGAGGAAAAGCAGGACGTGCTGCTGTTCATCGACAACATCTTCCGCTTCACCCAGGCCGGTTCCGAGGTTTCGGCCATGCTGGGGCGCATGCCCTCGGCGGTCGGCTACCAGCCCAACCTGGCCTCGGAAATGGGGGACATGGAGGAGCGCATCACCTCAACCAAGAAGGGGTCGATCACCTCGGTCCAGGCCATCTACGTGCCGGCCGACGACTACACCGACCCGGCGCCGGCGACGACCTTCACCCACCTGGACGCCAACACCAACCTTTCCAGGGCGCTGACCGAGATGGGCATCTACCCGGCCGTCGACCCCCTGGCCTCGTTCTCGCGCATCCTCGACGCCAAGATCGTCGGCAAGGAGCATTACCGGGTGGCCAGCCAGGTCAAGGAGGTGCTGCAGCGCTACAAGGACCTGCAGGACATCATCGCCATCCTGGGTATCGAGGAGCTGTCCGACGAAGACAAGGTCATCGTCGCCCGGGCGCGCAAGATCCAGAAATTCCTTTCGCAGCCGTTCTTCGTCGCCACGCCCTTCACCGGCCTGGAGGGCAAGTACGTGGAACTGGCCGATACCATCCGCTCCTTCAAGGAGCTGGTCGAAGGCAGGTACGACGCCTTTCCCGAGCAGGCCTTTTACATGTGCGGCAGCATCGAGGATGCGGTGGCCAACGCCAAAAAAATGGGGTTCTGATGGCCGGCGCCCTGCAGCTGGAGATCATCACCTCGCGCGAGGTGGCCCTGCGCGCCGATGTGCAGGATCTCTACATCCCGGCGTACCTGGGCGAGGCCGGCGTCCTTTCGCACCACCTGCCCTACCTGACGCTGCTGAAGGCGGGGGAGATCTCCTATCTGGACGCTTCCGGCGCCCGGCACTACCTGTACAGCGGCGAGGGCTTCCTCGAGGTGCGCGACAACCGGGTGGCCCTGATCATCGACGACTTCGTGCGCGGCGAGGACCTGGACGAGGAAGAGCTGCGGCGGCGCCTGCAGGAGACGGAAGCGCGCATCCAGTCCTCGTTCAAGGGCGCCATCACCCCCGAGGAGCTCCAGGCGGAGCTGGCGCGGCAGAAGGAGATCCTGGCCAAGCTGGCCATCTGCAGGAAGATCAAGGCCAAATGATCGTTTCCCGGTTGCCCCTCGGCAGCCGGCCCGACTCGTTTTCCCCTGTTTCCGGCCAAAAAACGTTGACATTCAGCCAAAAATCGGATATAAATTGCTTTCTTGACCTGTTTCGCACAATTCATTCATTTCACAAGGAGTTGGCATGAATGTAGAGAATTTATTCATTTTGGCGCCCCTGGGCTCCATCCTGGCGCTGGTATTCGCCTTCTATTTTTTCCGCTTCATGAAAAAGCAGGATCCGGGCACCGCCGACATGCAGCGCATCGCCGGCTACGTGCAGCAGGGGGCGATGGTCTACCTCAAGCGGCAGTACAAGGTCGTGACCTTCGTGTTCCTGCTCATTTTCATTCTCTTCTCCTTCATGGCCTACGTGCTGCACACGCAGAATCCCTGGGTGCCTTTCGCCTTCGTCACCGGCGGTTTCTTTTCCGGCCTGGCCGGCTTCCTGGGCATGCGCAC
>CAZLSH010000071.1:0-6323 GCA_964562095.1 uncultured Clostridia bacterium
CGGCGTCAAGAGGAGGATATTCGAGCCCTTCTTCACCACCAAGGAGAAGGGCAAGGGCACCGGGCTGGGCCTGTCGATGGTGTACGGGGTGGTCAAGAACCACGGCGGTTTCATCAATGTGTACAGCGAGCCCGGCGAGGGCTCGACGTTCAAGGTCTACCTGCCCCTGAGCGGCAAGCCCGAGGTGCTGGAGAGCGACCCGGATACCGAGATGGCCGGCGGCCATGAAACGATCCTGGTCATCGACGACGAGGAGGCCATCCGCCAGGTGGCGGCCGACATCCTGGAAAGCTACGGCTACCGCGTGCGCATGGCCTGCGACGGCGCCGAAGGAGTCGCCGTGTACGGCAGCGAGGGCGGCGGCATCGACATGGTGCTGCTGGACATGGTCATGCCGCGGCAGGGCGGCCGCGAGACGTTCCTGCAGCTGAAGCGCGTCGATCCCCGGGTGCGGGTTCTTTTTTCCACCGGCTACAGCCAGAACGAGAAAGTGAACGAGATCATGTCCCTCGGGGTGCAGGGGTTCATCCAAAAGCCCTACCAGGTGAAAGACCTGCTGGCCAAGGTGCGCGCCGTCCTGGATGGCGACTCCTGAGGGGATTTTTTTCGGCCCGGCCGGCTGGAGTTATGCCGACTGGCGGGGAACGGTCTATCCCCAGCCTCGCCCGCCCGGCTTCAACGCCCTGGCTTTCCTGGCCGGGCGCTTCGACTTCGTCGAGGTCAACACCTCCTTTTACCGGATTCCCGGCATCCGGCTCAGCCAGGGCTGGGTCGACCAGACGAGCGGTTTTCCCGAGTTCCGTTTCTGGCTGAAGCTTCACCAGTCGTTCACCCATGAACAGCGGCTGGAACGACCGCTGCTCGACGCCTTCCTCGATTGCCTGCGGCCATTGCAGGATGCCGGCAAACTGGCGGGCGTTCTGGCCCAGTTCCCTTATTCCTTTCATCGGACGCCGGCCAGCCTGGCCTTTCTCGGCGACCTGGCCGCAGGCTTCCGCGACCTGCCGCTGGCCGTCGAATTCCGCCATCAGGATTGGCACGAGAACGGGGTGCTGGCGTTTTTTCGTGAACGCGGCCTGGTCTGGGCCAACATCGACCAGCCCCCGGTCTCCCGCTCGCTTGGACTGACCGCGCTGGTCACGGCCCGCGATACGGCCTACCTGCGGCTGCACGGCCGGAACGCGGCCAACTGGTTCTCGGGCCAGGGGCGCGATGCCCGCTACGACTATTCCTATTCCGCCGTCGAGCTCGCCCGCCTGGCCGAGGTGGTGGCCCGACTGAAATCGCAGGCCAAGAACGTGTTCGTATCCGGCAACAACCATTACCGGGGGGCGGCGGTGAAGAACCTGCTGCAGCTGAAGGACATCCTGCTGGGGCGCAGCTGAAGGGCGGCGCCGGGCATGAAGCGTTTTTTGTTCTGGCTCTTGGCCGCCGCACTGCTGCTCGTCCTTTTCTTTTTCGGCCTCAATCTCTTCGATTCCAAGCCGGCGCCCGGAGCTGCGGCGGTGAAAGAGGATTTCGCAGCCCTGGCCGCAAATCTGCAGCCCGGCAACGGTTTCTTCATTGTCTGGGGCTTCACCGAGCCGCCCGGGAGCGAACCGCAGGCGGCCGAGTACCGCCGTGGGCTGGAAGAACTGTTCGCCTCCCGCGCCGGGAATTACCTGGCCGGGTCCCCCTACCGCCAGTGGCTGGCCCGGCTGAACGCCGCCGCCGCGCGGTACTGGTCGGGAGCGACTTTTTATTTTCCCCTGCGCCAGGGAGAGGATGTCGCCGATCATTTCACGGCGCGCCGCGACCTGCTCGCGGAGCAGCAGCGGCGCTTCGCGCCGCTGCAGTCGCGTTTCCACCGGCTCCTTGACGCCGGGGAGATCATGGATTTCACCCCTTTGGGCCGGGAATGCCCGGCCCGCAGCCTGCAGCTGGCCAACCACGCGGCCAAGCTGTTCAGCGCCGGCCGGGTCCTGGCCGCGCTGGACGGCCGCTGGCTTGAGGCCGCGAACGGCCTGCTGCAGGAGCTGGAAGCGGGGCTGCGCCTCATCGCCGGCAGCCGCACCATCCAGGTCAATGCCCTGGGCCGGGCGCTGGTCGAGCTGGCGCTGCGCTCCCTGGCCTCGCTGCTGAACCGCCGCGAGTGCCCGCCCGCCTGTGTGCGGCTCGTACTGGAGAGAATTTCAGACCGGCCGATCGCTCATTTCGGCACGGCCGCGGCCCGGGATTTCCACTGGCGAAGCTTTCGCGCCTCGGTCATCCGCATCAAGAACGAGCGAATCGTCGATCCTTTCCTGCTCAAGGATTTTTTTCGCGAGCCGGCGGCCTTCTATGCCCTGGAGCGTTTCGTGGCCATCTCCGGGCCGCGCATCTTCACCGCGGCGCACGCCCTGGCCGCTTTTTTCCTGAAGGAAAACGAGACCTCGGCCATGATGCGCGATTACTGGGATGGCATCGCCCGCCTGGAGCGGGTCCCGCCGTGGCAATGGGGGGGAGCGGCGAATCCCGCCGCCAAAAGAGGACGGGGCCCCGGCCCGGCCGCTCCCCTGTGGTGGCTGCGCAACCCGCTGGGCAAGATGATGGTTCGTTCAGCCGTTCCTTTCCACTGGCCGATCGTGCGCAATTTCGTCCAGCGCGGCCACGAGACCAAGGCCCGCTACGACCTGCTGCGGGTGCTGGCCCGGGCCAGGCTGGAGGCCCCCCGGGGCGAGGGGCTTGACGAGGCGGGCCTGCTGCGCCTGCTGGCCGGGGCGGATGAACGCGATCCCTACAGCGGCCGGCCTTTCCTGTTCAGCCGCGCGCGGCAGATGATTTACAGCATCGGCGCCGACCGGGTCGATGACGGCGGCCGCGAGCAACCCGAGCTGTGGCGGGATTCCGATATCGCCGTGCCGATCCGGTTCGTGAGCGAAGAAGACGTCAGACGTTAGACGTCAGTGGTCAGCAAGAAAAATGCTATTCCCTTGACTTCTCTTAAAAATCACATGTATTTCTTCTTGCTAACGTCTAACGTCTAGCATCTAACGTCTTGCGTCTTCTTATAATATCTTTTCTCCCTTGGCGCGCAGGATGTCCCGGATCTCGCGCAGGATCATCTCCTGGACCGGAGGCGCCGCCGGCGCCTCTTCCTGCTTGCGCTTCATGGCGTTCAGCCCCCTGATGACCAGGAAAATGGCGAAGGCGATGATCAGGAAGTCAATGATGGTGCTGACGAAAGCGCCGTACTTCAGGGCCACGGCCGGGGCGTTCTCCGCGGCGGGCTTGAGGGTGACGGCCAGGCTGGAGAAATCGACGCCTCCCAGCAGCATGCCGATGGGCGGCATGATGACGTCGTTGACCAGCGAGGTGACGATCTTGCCGAAGGCGCCGCCGATCACGATGCCCACGGCCATGTCCATGACATTGCCGCGCATGGCGAAAGCCTTGAATTCCTTGATGAAGCCCATGAGTTCCTCCTTATATGGTGTTTTTCAGCTTGGATGCGGTTTCCCAGCAGGTGCGCAGGCGGGTCAGCTCGCGGCCCGCAACGGGCTCCTGCAGGCTTTGCAGCAGGACGACGCTCTCCCCGCCGCGGCCCCGTCTTCGCGGGGCGGCATGACCGGCGTCCAGCGCGGCGGCACGGCCGATCTCGGTGAGGCAGGCGACCCGGTCGTACAGGCGCGCCTCGGCCAGGAACGATGCCTCCAGCGACGATGGCGCCAGGGAGCCGGCGGTTTCGGGAGCCGAGCGCAGGGCCCAGTCCAGGTAAACGGTGTTGTTGACATGGTCGTTGATGTCGATGTCGCCGGGCTCGGCCCGGTGCCAGGTCCGCGCCGATCCGGGATGCGGCGGCGGCAGCGGCGAAAAACCGTCCTCGATCATGCGCCCGGGGTGGCGGCTGAAAACCGGCAGGTGCGGGTCGAGGCGCGCCGGCCGCCGCGTTTCCAGGTTCATCAGCGCCCAGGCGGACGTGGCGCGCAGGAACTCGCCGCCGGCGGGGGTCTTCAACTGGAACTCGCGCACGGCGAACAGCCGGTGGCGGCCCGAGGGCCAGGTGGCGATGCGGGCCTCGGCGCCGGCGGCGGGCAGGGATCCGATCTGAACGTGCAACCGGGCCAGCACCCAGGTCAGCCCCCTGGCGTGGAGGTCCTGCACGCCCACTCCGATGATCTCCGCGTGGCGCCCGGCCGTCTCCATCATCTCCTCGAGCACCCGGAGGAGCCGCCGCGCGGGAGGGGCGTCTTCCCCCGCCTCGGGCATAACGAACGTCTCAAGATGCGGCGTGGCTTCCATCGGACACAGATTATACATGAAATCCATACGTAAGACGTTAGATGTTAGACGTTAGCAAGAGGGAATGCATGTAAAATTCTTGAGAGAAGTTCAGGGGGATTGGATTTTTCTTGCTGACCACTAACGTCTGGCGTCTGGGCTCAGTCTTTAATCGCGGACAGGTCGCGGATGATCATGATGTCGTAGTCGCCCAGGCGCTTGAAGCCGGCTTTTTCATAAAAACGGATCGCGCGCTGGTTGTCGCGGTGCACCTCGAGCTTGATCTGCAGGCCGATCGACCTGGCGATCTTCAGCGATTCGCGCAGCAGCGGCTTGGACAGGCCGGCTCCCTGGAATTTCGGGTCGATGGCGAAGTGGTGCAGGTAGAGGCGCCGGCCGTCGTTGGTCATCCAGGAGGTGCCGACCACGGTGTCGCCGGCCTTTTCGACCAGCACCAGCAGCCGTCCGTTGCGGCGCAGCGTGTTCTCGATCACTTCGGCCGTGTCGCCGCGGCCCGGGGTGCTGATGCCGGTTCGCTCCCAGATGTCGGCCACGTGGGGAAAATCCGCGGCCCAGTAGTCGCGGACGACAAAATCCTCTCCGATTTCCATTGCCTTAGTTGTACAGGGGAAGGGGGAGAAATGTCAAGTAGCG
Organism: uncultured Clostridia bacterium; assembly: GCA_964562095.1. GTDB lineage: Bacteria > Acidobacteriota > Aminicenantia > UBA2199 > UBA2199 > UBA2199. The sequence continues at coordinate 4,894 of CAZLSH010000071.1, forward strand.
GAGGAGATTCGGCGTTCGATATTAAGGGAAAAATGGGAACGAGGGAAGAGTGAGAGGAGAGAGCGGGAGGAGGGAGGGAAGAGAGAGTGGGAAAAAACGCTGGAACGAACTGCAAGCGGCTTCAGATATTGTCGAGTGAAACGGTACTGGCCAGTTTGCGGTAGCGTCCGGGCGATGCCCCCCAATGCTCCCGGAAACGCATGATGAAATACTGGTAATCGGTGTAGCCCATGCGGGCGGCCAGTCCCTTGACGGTCAGCGAGGGCTCCTGCATCAGGAAACGCTCGGCCAGCTGCAGCTTGCGCCGCTGGATGAAGGTGGCCAGGGTCATGCCGCGTTCGCGGTGGAAACGCCGGGAGATGTGGCAGCGGCTGACCTTGAAGCGCTCGGCCAGCATGTTGATGGTCAAGTCGGCGAGGCGGGTTTCGGGCAACTGGACCACGTAGCGGTAGATCTTTTCCACGATGTTGCGATGGGTCATGTTCGCTCCTCTTCGTTCACTAAGAAGCATGGAGCATGCCAGGTCGGAATGGCCGCATAAAACCATTGAAAACAAAGGATCATTGGAGCCAATGCGCCGGCTTCGCGCATGGATCAGCGCATGACCGTGTCCCATTTTTGGACAACATGCGGCATAACCTTGAGCGGATGGCGATCTTCGCCGTTTTTCCCGCCGGCCCATTGTGCCAAATTGGGAATCCCGACTCGGAGCGTGTCCAAAAGGCGGCCGGATCACGGCTTTCCTGACAATGCCCATTGTCCCATTTTTGAACAGATCGGCGGCGGGTCGATGGATTTTCGGATGCTAGTTGCGTATAATGAAAGGTACGAGGAGAGGGCGCATGAAAAAGAACATCCTGCTGGTCAACTGCTACCGGGACAGGGCCGAGGAGAAGATCCGCGCGTACCATGAATGGCTGAACGCCGGCGCGGCGGCGGCCGGCCTGGAACTGGCCGTCGTGGATGTCAACGAGCGAAAACTTCCTGCCGCGGGCGAAGAGTTCGCCGCGGCGATCGTATCCGGTTCGCAGAAAATGGTCGGGGACGGCGAGATCGAGCCGGGGCTGGCCGATTTCCTGCGCGGCTACCGCCGGTTGCTGCTGGGCATCTGCTTCGGCTTCCAGGCCCTGGCCCGCTCATTCGGCGCCCTGGTGAAAAAAGACGCCCAGGTTCACCTCGGGGAAGAGGAGATCTTCCTGAACAAAACCGACCCGCTTTTTTCGGCTTTCCCGCACCGGTTCAGGATGGCCGAAAGCCACGAGGAGATCGTCGCCCGCGACAACGACCTGGAAAAGATATTCATGGTCGTCGCCGAGAGCCAAACCGGACTGGTGGAAGCCATCCGCCACCGCGAGCACCCGCTGTACGGCGTGCAGTTCCATCCGGAGAAGTCGGGAGAGCTCGGGGTCCGGTTGCTGGTCAATTTCCTG
>CAZLSH010000071.1:6423-11869 GCA_964562095.1 uncultured Clostridia bacterium
GGCCGCGGCGAGCAGCGGTTGCGCCGAGATCTCTCCGTCCACGGCGTGCTTCATCCACTGCTGGGGAGTGAGGCGGCCGGCGCGGCACATGCGCTCCATCTCGCGGCCCAGATTCTTTCCCCGCAGGTAGCTTTCGAGCTGGAAGGAGATCAGGTGCCCCAGCGGGTAGTCGGGCAGGTAGAGGGCGGAGTCGATCATGTGCGAATAGGCGGCCAGGATGACCTGGTCGCGGACGCCGAATGCGGGCGCGAAGTATTGGTTCCATACCTCGCGGGCGCAGCGCATGACCGCCCGGCGCAGGCTGTCGGGCTTGGCCCCGGGGTTGCGGTAGAGCCATTCCCATGCTTTCATGTCCACCAGGGCCACGCCGGCGATCTCATAGGTCATCCATAGCGTGTCCAGCGCCTGCAGCCGGCGGGCGTTCGCGGCCGGCTCGGGAAGACCGAGTAGCTGCAGGTCGCGTTTTTGGAAGATGAAGGCGAAGGCCTCGGTAATGGCGGTATTGGGCACGCCGGACATGAGGTAGAAGTCGGCGCGCTGCAGCGAGAGCACCTGCTCGACGCAGTGGCCCAGTTCGTGCATGGCCACGTTGAAACCCTGGTAGTTCAAGCCGTTGGCGTCAACGCGGGTGCGCAGGTGGGAGCGCTCCGCGCGCATCTGCGCTCCCCAGGCATGGCCGGCACCGCGCGCCGGTTCCACGGCGATGCGTTCGCTGATCTCCGCGGCGCCGGCCGGGGAGAAGCCCAGGAGCTGCAGGGTGGCGGGCAGCCCTTTTTCGAAGCGGGCGAGGCTGGGGTAGCGCTGGCGCACGCGGCGGTCCAGCTCCGCCTCGCTGATCTTTGCCCGGGGCTTGAAGCCGTTGTACCAGATATCGAACGGCCGCAGCTCGCGGCCCAGGCGCTTGGCGATCAGGGCGGCGGTCTCCCTGGCCTCGGCCGAGGCCAAAACGTCTTCCAGGAGCCTGGACACGACCGGCTCCTCCAGCTCGCGCTCCAGCTCGAACTTGCGCCGGATATGGCTGGGCAGTGAAGGGAAGAATTCGTCCATGTCGCGCATGGCCGTGAACACATTCATCATGTGCATGTAGCGCGAGTTGGGCTCGGGAGTCCAGGCGACCTCGCGGCCGTCCTTGAAAACCTTGTTCTTCAGCGGATTCCAAATGTGCTGGTCGCGGCCGATCATCGACTTGGGAATATCCTGCTGGATGATGCGCTTGAGCACTTCGTGGATCAGCTCCTGGCCGGCCAGCCCGTCCGGGTCGGCGTAAAGGGCCTTGATCTGGTCGCGCAGCCCCCAGTGGCTGATCCGTTTCAGGCCCGCCGGGAACAGGGCTCGCCCCTCATTGTCGACCAGGTTCCCCAGGTGGATGTTGTACTGGGAAATGTAGGTCTCGGCCTCGCTGAGGGCCGCGGCCGCGTTCTGGCTGGGGCGGGCCGGCAGGCGGGAAAGGAACAGGTCGCCGCAGCGGGCATAGGCCCAGTCCAGCCGGTTCCAGCCGGGTCCCAGGTCGGTTTTTTCGGCCAGGGAGTAGCTGGGGAAATTGAGCAGGACCTCGAAGGCGATCTTGCCGGCGAACAGGTCGTCGCTGACGTGGGCGGCGGGGTCGATCTGGCCGAAACGCAGGTCGATGGGCAGGATCTCTCCCTGGTCCAGGTGCAGTGGCCGGTTGAACTCCAGGCGGATGCGGTTCATGTGGCCGTACAGCGCCTCCAGATTGGTTTCGAGGCGCTGGAAGAGAGCGTGCAGCCGCTCGGGGTCGGCGATGAAGTGCAACTGGCAGAACTTGGCGAATTCCTCGGGGCTGCCGTCATGCTCGCCCCAGAATGCAGCCGCCTGGAGAACGCCCCGATCGATGCGAAACCTCAGGTCGTCGCCGTATCGGCCCAGCAGGTACTCGCGCACTCCGTCCTGGGTATCCTTGTCGATGAACATGTCTTCGCCTCCCAGCTGCGCGGAAAAGATGAGCAACGATGCCATAAAGAACAGAATGCAGGTTTTTTTCACCGCGGCCTCCACGAGGCGAATGTAGCACGGCCGGGCTTCCAGGTCAAGAAAGAAGACGTTAGACGCTAGACGTCAGTGGTTAGCAAGAAAAATGCTATTCCCTTAACTTCTCTAAAATATTACATGTATTTCTTTTTGCTGACGTCTGACGTCTGTCGTCTAACGTCTAGCATCTAACGTCTAGCATCTAACGTCTAACGTCTAACGTCTAACGTCTAGCATCTAACGTCTAACGTCTAACGTCTAGCATCTAACGTCTAACGTCTAGCATCTAACGTCTAACGTCTAGCATCTAACGTCTCATTTCACCTCGCCACCCAGATCCCTGTATAATTCCATCTCGGTGGCGTAGAAAAGGATGCGACTGAACTGGCGGCCGAGGATGTACAGCTGCTGCCAGGCAAAAACGAGCGCCAGGAGCAGCGGCGTGCCCTGGGGCAGGACACGGGCGACTTCCAGGTACAGCAGCGTCAGCAGCATGAATGCCAGCCCGGACAGGAGATAGAGCCCCCAGGCCTTGAAAAAGCGTTTGCTGACGAATTTCAGCGTCCGCCAGGTCTCCTTCAGGACTTGCCTGCCGCCGCGGTTCGCCAGGCGGATCTTGACGTAATCAAAGAACATCGAGACCAGGCCGAGCAGCAGCACCAGCGCCAGCAGGCGCAGGCTGCCGGCGAAAAGGGCCGGCCACTCGGTCGCGGCCCGGTTGGACAGTGAGTTCAGCAGCCCCGCCAGCGGCCGGTACAACAAACCGATGATGACCAGGTAGACCGGCAGGGAAAGGAGGAAGAGGCGGAAATAGCGCCAGAAATAGAGGCCGCAGTCATGAAAGAAATCGGCCAGGGTTGTCCGGGCGCCGGAGCGGCCCAGGCAGCCGATGATCCCGCCGTTGAGAAAGACCGTCAAGACCGCAAAGACGAGCATCGCGGCCAGGATCAACCCCAGGAACAGCGGCGCGGCCTGCAGGTAGCGGGTGCTGAAATCGGTCAGCCAGTGCACCTCCAATTTTTTCAGGACGGCGGCCCCGCTGAGGGAATGGGCCAGCTGGCCGTGGATGGCGAACGCCAGCGGGGCGATGACCAGGAGTGAAAAGACGAAATGGACGGTCCAGAGCCCCAGGGCCAGGCGGCGTTTGCCGAAAGCCAGCCGCAGGCCCCTGATGAACAGCGTGAAGATCGACATGGTCCCTCCTCAGATCAGCGCCGCGGCATACTGCAGCAGGTTCTGCATCCAGAACAGCAGCTTGCCCGACCCGCGCAGGGCACCGGCGCTCCGGCCCCTGGCGACATAACTGTTGTTGCTCAGGTCGCGGTCGATGAGAAATATCGTTTCGGGATCCACCTGGGCGTACCGGACCTTATCCGGCCCCTCATAGACGAACTCGATCCAGCGTCCCCGGCCGTCCCAGTTTTCGATCCGGCGGGCGCCGTTCTCGAAGACCGTCAGGACCTTGAGCGCGACGTCGCCGCCGGGCCGCGCTTCGCCCAGGCGGCGGACACGGACTCGGGTGACATAGGTCTTCTTTTTCTCCTTCCGGTCCTGCTGGCGGGCTTTCCGGGCGCTGACTTCGACCTCCCTGCCCTGGCGCTCGAAAACGCCCCGGGCGCTGCGCCGTTCGCTGGAAACGGCCCCGTCCAGCGCGTAGTCCCAGTCGCTGGTCCCGCGCAGCATCAGGTCGAAGAACCAGGTCAGGTCGCGGCCGCTGACCTCGTTGGCCGTGGCGACGAAGTCGCGGCTCGTCGGATGGCGGAAGCGGAAGCGGGTCTGAAAGGTCCGCATGACGCGCAGCATGGCCTCCTTGCCGATCAGATTCTCCAGCGTGCGCAGGTGGGTCGCCGCCCGCATGTAGACGTTCATGGCGTAGCTGATGGAACTGGAGAAGCGCCAGGAGGCGGTCAGCACCGGGTCGAGCGGCGCGGCGTGGACGGCGGCCATGCGGTCCATCTCCAGGTCGGAATATTTGAATGCGCCGCAGTAGCGCGTCAGCGGGATGCCGGCCAGGCTCAGGGGCACGGAGCCGGGGCCGTAGGCCTTGGCCAGCACCTTGCCGGTGGAGTAGGTGTTGATCCCCTCGTCGAGCCAGGCCTCCTCGAACTCGTTGCTGGCCGCCAGGCCGTACCAGTAACCGTGGCCGAACTCATGGACGATCACCATTTCGGGATTGTTCGCCTGGGGCGTGGGCAGGACCTGGGTGCCGGCGGTGAACAGGGTTTGGTATTCCATGCCGCCGCTGCCGCTGCGGAACGGGGGATCGACCATGGTGACCGTTGGGTAAGGATAGGGGCCGTACCACAGGCCGTAGTACTTGATGGCCGCGCGCAGGGCCCTGAAGTGGCGCTCCGCCTGGGCGCGGTGCTCGGGGTTGATCAGCAGGATCATGCGCACGTCGGGCAGGCGGACCGCGGCGACGGGCAGGCGCAGGGCGCCGGCGACCTCGCGGTACTCGGCCTCGCTCACCTCCTCCCGGGCGACGAAGTCGCGTTCGATGCGGATAAAGTCGCGGTCGGCGGTCCAGGCGAAGTCGTGAATGCGCTCCTGCACGAAGGTCAGGGTCTTGGTCCCGGCCTTGGCGTCGCGGACGGCGGCGACCTCCCGGCCGGCGGCGCCCACGACCAATTCAGCGGGCACGGTGATATGCACCCGAAAATCGGCGAAATCGGCGAAAAACTCGCTGTTCAGGTGGTACTGGTGGCAGTTCCAGCCCCGGCCCTCCTGGTAGACGCCGGGTTTGGGGAACCACTGGCCGATGAAGAAGCCGTTGTGGCGGTAGCCCGCCCGGCGGATGGTCCGGGGGATCTTCGCCTTGAAGGCCAGGTCCAGGTCGATGGCCTCTCCCGGAGCCAGGGGGCGGGGCAGCTTGAGGCGAACGACCGTTTGGTCTTCGGGGTGGCGCGGCTCGTCGGGGACCATGAATTCCAGCGCCGGCAGCAGGTCCGCGCCGCCGCTGCGCAGCGATTCCACGCTGATCCAGCCCCAGTCGCCGTCCTTGACGTCGGTTTCGCCGTGGCTGTCGCCGGCGAAGCTCTCCTGCCGCACCTCGCGCATGAAGGCGCTGTTTTCGTTCTTGAAGGCGTTCCAGTAGAGGTGGAACCAGATGTCGGGGACCGTGTCCCGGGTGGTGTTGGTCCAGCGGATCGTCTCCCTGCCGTGCAGCATCTTCTGCGCGGGGTCGAGCGTGACCCAGATCTCGTAGCGCAGCGGCATCGGTTCGCCGGCAATTGCCGGGGCGGGTGCCGCCTGCGGAAGCGCCTGGGTCATGCCCAACAGCGGGAAAACCAGCAGGAAAAGCATGAGGATCTTCGTCATCGGCGCACCTCCCGGGATTCCATTATCCATTAAACGAAGAGTTGCCTCAATATGTTTCGCTCTCAGACGTTAGACGCTAGACGCTAGACGTTAGACGCTAGACGCTAGACGTTAGACGTTAGACGCTAGACGTTAGACG
>CAZLSH010000072.1:0-11627 GCA_964562095.1 uncultured Clostridia bacterium
CGCCCAACTGATACGATCGGGCATAGGTGATGACCATGAGCGGGAGTTTATTATGAGACGGAAAAGAATGAAGCAGACCGAAGAGAGTGAAAGAGTATGATCAGAAAAAACAATGAGAAGCCATTTCCCCCTGGAGATCGGCCCGGGCCTGTTCCCGCGTCTCTTTCACCCACTTCCTTTTCCTTCGCTCCCGACCGGCCGGGCCGCATCGTGGAAATTGACATCGCCAAGGGCATGGCCTGCCTGCTGATGATCGCCGCGCATTTCATCTCCGCCGGGCTGCTGCCTTTCGGCACCTTCGCCGCGCCGCTCTTTTTCGCCTGCTCGGGGATGAACACGATCCTGCTGATCGCGAGAACCAGGGGCAACAGGCGCTATGACCTTTTTCACGTAATTTTCCCGGTGCTCCTTTTTTTCGGCGGCAGCACGCAGACCGTCATTGCCCTGGGCGGCCGCCTGCGCATCGCTCCGGGATTCCTGCAATGCATCGCCCTGGCGGTCCTCGCGCTTTTTCTTCTCAGCCGGGCCTTCAGGGAGCCAATGAAGGTCGGCCATCTCTTTCCCCTGCCTTTTCTCGTCCAGCAGCTGCTGCCCCTTTCGTTCCTGAAATCATCGCCTGGCACGCCCCTGGCCTTCCTCGTCGGCAGCGGCTTCGTCCTTTTCCCCTGGCTCGGCTTTTTTCTTTTCGGGGTGTTCATCCTGCGCTTGCAGCGCGGGCGGTTTCTGCCATTGACGCTGCTGCTGGGGGCGGGCGCTGGCCTGGCCCTGGGTCTGGAAAGCGGCGCGCCGAGAAAATTCTGGATGTCGCCGTCCTTCATTTTCCTGGCTTTGCTTGCGGTGTCCCTGGCCTTTGTCCTGGCGCGCCGGATCGCTGCGGGCGCGGGCCGCGCTTTTTCCCGGGGCCTGGCCGGGTTCTTCGCCCTGCCGGGGCGCAACGCGCTGATGTTCCTCTACCTTCATTACTTCGTGCTGCGTTATTTCGTCAGCGTCGATTTCTTTCCCCACTATTCCCTGTACCTCCTATTCACGACGTTGTACCTTTTCTATGCCTGCTGGGTCCTGCTGCTGCTGTATGAGAAAGTCAAGCATGAAACCTCGCTGCTTTTCCCCGCCTTTTCCCTCATGCTGGCGCTGGGGACGCTGCGCTGGCTGGTGGGGCTCAAGCCGAGGGGCGGCCCGCCCATGGTCGACCTGGCCATCGGCATCCTTTTCGCCTTTCTCTACGTGCTGCTGCGCCGCCGTGCCGCCGCCTGGAGCCTTCGCCGGCAGGAGTCGGCCTGAAGCCGGTGCTGGAACAGGCCGGGTCGCGGCTGCCCGGGTCCATTCCGGGTCCAGCGGACCGGCGTGGAGAATCGTTTGCTTGACGGCCGCCAAACGCTTATAATCGTCCCATGGCCCTGAAGGAAACTCCCGCCCTCATGATGTTGACCCGGGCGCCTGAGTTTACCGATCCGGAACAGACGCTGCTCTCCCGGCAGATTTTTCTGATCGTCCGCGCCTTCGTCGTCTCAGCGGTCATCCTGCAGCTGATGCTGATCGCCATGGACCCGAGGATCACCCTGCGCTGGGGCGTGCTGCTGCTGGCCACGGTGACAGTCTCCGGCATTTTGCTCTGGCTGAACCGCCGCGGGCGCGTCCTCGCCGCCGCCTGGCTGCTGGTCGTGAGCTTGTGGCTGCTGATCGGCATATTCTCCTGGACACGGGTTGGATTGGGAACGCGGGCCGCCTACGGCTACTTCATCGTCGTCTTTATCGCCGGCATGGTGCTGGGCAAGTGGCAGGGGATCGGCACCGCCGCCATCTGCAGCGCGTCGACCCTGCTGATCGCCCTGCAGGGGCCCATCCGTTCCATGGATCCCTATCGCTTCTGGCTGGTCAATACCCTGTACCTGGTGGTCGTGCTGCTGCTGCAGAACCTGGCCGGCCGCTTCATCCGCGAGTCGCTGGCCCGGGCGCGCAGCGAGCTGCACGGCCGGCAGCTGGCCGAAATCGAGCTGCGCAAGAGCGAGGAGCGCTTCCGCGTCCTCTTCGAGTCGGGGCCGATCGGCATCGTCGCCGCCGACGAGGGGATGCGCATCACCCTGGCCAACCGGGCTTTCTGCGCCATGCTGGGCTACAGCGAGGATGAGCTGCGCGGCATGCACTTCCAGAATGTCACCCATCCCGAGCATGCCGCCGCTGACCGCCGGGCGGTGCAGGAACTGCTGCGCGCTGAAGCCCCGTTTTACCGGACGGAAAAGCGCTACCTGAGGAAGGACGGGGGCGTCGTCTGGGCGTCGACGACCGTCAGCGTCATCCGCGACGCGGGCGGCCGCTTCCTGCACCTGTTGGCCATGGTCGAGGACATCAGCGCCCGCAAGCGCGCCGAAAAGGAGCGGGAGCACGTGATTTCCCTGCTCCAGGCCACGCTGGAATCTACGGCCGACGGCATCCTGGAGATCAATAGCTCGGGAAAGATCGCCAACTACAACCAGCGTTTCGTCGGCATGTGGCGCATCCCCGAGGAGTTGCTGGCAGCCTGCGACGACAACCAGGCGCTGGACTTCGTCATGCGTCAGTTGGTCGATCCCGGCGCATTCATGGCCAAGGTCAATGAGTTGTACGAGAACCCGGAACTGGAGAGCTTCGACCTGCTGGAGTTCAAGGACGGCAGGTTCTTCGAACGCTATTCCCGGCCGCAGATGATCGATGGCCGGCCGGTGGGCAGGGTGTGGAGTTTCCGCGACGTCAGCCGGCAGAAGCGCGACGAGAAAGCGCTGCGGCAGCACATTGAGTTTGAGCGGCTGCTGACATCGACCTCGGCGCGCTTCGTCGGGGTGAGAACGGGCGACATCGACGGGGAGATCGATCTCGCCATCCGCCAGATCGGCGTCTTTACCGGGGTGGACCGGAGCTATGTCTTCCGCTTCGCCCGCGGCGGCGAATTCATGAGCAATACCCATGAATGGTGCGCCGACGGCGTGGAAAGCCAGAAGGAGAACTTGCAGAACCTGCCGGTGGCCTCGTTCCCCTGGTGGATGTCCAGGTTGCAGGGCAACGCCGAGATCGCCATCGAAAGGCTCTCCGACCTGCCGCCCGAGGCCGCCGCGGAAAGCGGGATCCTCCAGGCCCAGGGGATCCGCTCGCTGCTGGTCGTTCCCATCCGCTCCAAAAGCATGCTCATCGGCTACCTGGGATTCGATTCGGTCCGCAGGCCCCGGCGCTGGTCGGCCGACGCCCTGGCCCTGGTGCGCATGGTCGCGGACATCATCGCCAACGCCCTCGAGCGCAAACAGGCCGCCGAAGCGCTGCTGGAGAGCGAACGACGCTACCGCACGCTGTTCGAGGCGGCCAGCGACGCCATCTTCGTGATGAAGGGCGAGCTGTTCTTTGACTGCAACTCCCAGACGCTGCAGATGTTCGGCTGCGGCCGCGAGCGGATCATCGGCATGCCGCCCGACCGGTTCTCGCCGCCGCTGCAGCCCGACGGCATGAGCTCGCAGGAAAAGTCGCGGGAAAAGATCCGCGCCGCCTATGCCGGGCAGCCCCAGTTCTTCGAATGGGTCCACCTGCGGGAAGACGGCTCTCCCTTCATCGCCGAGGTCAGCCTGACGCGCATCGACCTGGCCGCCGACGTCTATCTACTGGCCATGGTGCGCGACGTTTCCGAGCGCAAGAAACTGGAGGAGCAGCTGCTGCAGGCGCAGAAGATGGAGGCCATCGGCATCCTGGCCGGCGGCGTGGCCCACGATTTCAACAACATCCTGTCGGCCATCGTCGGCTACGGCTCGCTGCTGCAGATGAAAATGGAGCGCGGCGGTCCCTTGAGCGACTACGTGGAGCGCATCCTCGCGGCCGGCGAGCGGGCGGCGAACCTGACCAGCAGCCTGCTGGCTTTCAGCCGCAAGCAGGAGGCCGAGCTGCTGCCCATCGACATCAACGACGCCATCTACGGCTTCCACAAGATCCTGGCGCGGTTGATCGGCGAGGACATCGATTTCAGCCTGAATCTCGCCAGCGAGAGCCTGGTGATCGACGCCGATGCCCGCCAGTTCGAGCAAGTGCTGATGAACCTGGTCACCAACAGCCGCGACGCCATGCCGCGCGGCGGCCGGCTGACGATCTCCACGGCCGCCGTCGTCCTGGATTCCGGCTCCGGCGAGATCCCCGCCGGCCCATACGCCGTCATCGCCGTATCCGACTCGGGGACGGGCATCGGGAATGAGATCCGTTCCCACATCTTCGAGCCGTTCTTTACGACCAAGGAGGTGGGCAAGGGGACCGGGCTCGGGCTGGCGATCGTCTACGGCATCGTCAAGAAGCACAAGGGGCATATCCGCGTGGAGAGCGCCCCCGAGGGAGGCTCCACCTTCACCATCTACCTGCCGCTGAAGTCGGCGGCCAAAAACAGCCACCGGCGCCGCAAGCCGGAGGCGATTCCCATGGGCAGTGAAACGATCCTGCTGATCGAGGATGACCCCGCCGTCCGCCAGGTGACGCGCTCCATGCTGGAGGAGTTCGGCTACACGGTCCTGGAGGCGGCCGACGGCGTCTCCGCCCAGTACGTCTTCCGCGAGCATGCCCGGCGGATCGACCTGGTGGTCTGCGACCTGCTCATGCCCAGGCTCAACGGCCGCGAAACCCTGGCCGCCCTGCGCAGGATGAAGGCCGGCATTCCCGCGATCTTTATCAGCGGCTATGCATCGGATATCATCGCCCAGAAGGGGCTGGCCGATTCCGGAGCCCGGCTGCTGACGAAACCGCTCAATCCGGGGACGCTGTTGCGTCAGGTCCGATCCATCCTGGACCAGTTCCGGGCCTCAGGGAACCGCGACGCCGATGTCCCCGCGCCTCCCGCCGGCACCTTGACAAAGAGAAAAAAGCGGCGATAATATTGCGTTGCCAAGGAGGCATCATGAAACGAAATACATGGCGCATCGTACTGCTGGCGGCGGCGGGGCTGGGGGTCGTCGTCGGCTTGTGGGCGGAGCGCGGCAGCTTCAGCGACACGGACGCCGAGCGCCGCATCGCGGCCCTGCAGAAAGCCATCGCCGCGGAAGGCCTGTGCTGGCAGGCGGGGGAAACCTCGATGTCGAGGCTGAGCGGGGAGGAACGGCGGCGCCGGCTCGGCGCGCTGATCGAGCCCACGGAAGAACTCGCGGCCGAACCGGAGCCGGCCCTGGAGGTGGGCGCCCTGCCCGCCACCCTGGACTGGCGCAACCGCAACGGCAATTGGGTGACACCCATCCGCGACCAGGGCAACTGCGGCAGTTGCTGGGCTTTCTCCACCACCGGCGTCCTGGAGTCGCTGGTGAAGATCGTGAAAAATATCAAGACCGACCTCGACCTTTCGGAGCAGACCCTGGTCTCGTGCAGCGATGCCGGCGATTGCGACGGCGGTTACCAGAACAAGGCGGCGATTTTCGTGCGTGACACCGGCATTCCCCGCGAGGAATGCTATCCGTATTCGGCCACCGACGGTGCCTGCCATCCCTGCCCCGGCTGGATGAGCAAGACGGTGAAGGTTACATCGTGGAAAGGCTATTCCAACGCCAGCAAAACAACCCTGGAGAACGCGCTGCTGAGCGCGCCGATCACCGCCTCCATGGACGTCTACTCCGATTTCTACAAATACCGCAGCGGCATCTATGAGCGCACTTCCGGCTCCACCTACGAGGGCGGCCACGCGATCGTCATCATCGGCTACAATCACACGGAGGGCTACTGGATCTGCAAGAATTCCTGGGGGACGAGCTGGGGCGAGAAAGGCTTCTTCCGCATCCGCATGGGCAACTGCAAGATCGCCGGTTACTGCACCAGCCTGAGCGGTCCGCTCATGAACAACCAGCCGCCGGTCCTGCAGGCCATCCCCGCCCAGTCCGGCGAAGAGGGCAAATTGCTGGCTTTCTCCCTCTCGGCCAGCGACAGCGACTATGACACGCTGACCTTCAGCGCCAAGAACCTGCCGGAGGGCGCCGCCCTGGATGCCGTGACCGGCAGCTTCGCCTGGACCCCCGGTTTCACCCAGTCGGGGGCTTACAGCATCCGCTTCGGGGTCAGCGACGGCGTCAACACGGTGTACAGGACCGCGAGCATTACCGTGACCAACGTCAAGTACAAGACGTGGTGACGCGGATCGGCAAGGAGAATCGAAAATGAAAATGAAAAAACATGTCGCTTTCGCAGTCATCGTCGTCCTGCTGCTGGCCGCCGGCAACCTGGCGGCCGCCAAGACCTCAAAAACGGACAAGGCCGCCAAGGCCGCAAAAACGGACAAGGCCGGCAAAACCGCCAGGAAAAAGCAGCTGATCCTGCGCGCGGGCTTGAACATGTTCCAATCCAGCGGCAGCGATGGCGACTACGTCGCCGGCGCGAACGATTTCCCGGTCACGCCGTCCTACCAGGCGCCGGCGCTGGGCATCGGCCTGGTCTTTCCCGGCTCCAAGTCGCTGGCCTTCGGGGTGAATGTCAGCTACGGCCTCTCCGCCCAGGTCGACCTGCGCGATCCTTCCGACGGCGAGACCATCCAGGTTGACCCCCCGAAGAGCCTCCTCGCCGTGCTCAGCGCCGCCAAGGCCTTCGATATTTCCCGGCAAATGCAGCTGCTCGTTTCCCTGGGCGCGGGCGGCGAATACCGCATGGGCGGCGACCAGGAAATCGTCTCCAGCCTGGGAAGCCGGGTCATCCTCAGCTCGCCCGAGAAGCCCTTTTCGCCGCTGATCGCCCTGGCCGCCGGCTTGCACTACCTGTTCACCGATTCGCTGGGGGTGGCGCTGGATCTCCAGGGCGCCTACATTTTCCGCGATCCATCGCTGCTGCTGATCACCCCCTCCCTGGGGCTGATCCTGAAGCTGTAGGGCCGGCCGCCGGGGGAACACGCGCACCCCGCGGCAACGCGGAGGCGCGGATCAGGAAAAGCTGACCCGGTTCTTGCCTTTTTTCTTGCTGCGGTACATCAGCAGATCGGCGCGCTCGATCAGGGCGGCGCGCGTGTCGCCCCGGCGCGCCAGCGTCGCCCCTGCCGACAGGGTGACGCTCACCGCCTCGCCGTTCACCCAGAAGACCGAGCGCTCGACCAGCAGGCGGAGCTTCTCGGCGATGCGCCGCAGGTGGCGCGGATCGATGTTGCGCAGGATGACGATGAATTCCTCTCCGCCCCAGCGCCCGGCCTGGTCGATGGAGCGGATATTGTGCTGCAGGGTGCGGGCCACGGTGCGCAGGGCCATGTCGCCGATACGGTGCGAAAACCGGTCGTTCAGCTTCTTGAAGTCGTCGATGTCGAAAAAGATCACCCCCAGCGGCCAGGAAAAGCGCCGGAACTCCTCCAGCCGCGCCCGCAAGAAGGTTTCGCAATAGCGGCGGTTGGCCAGGCCGGTCAGCCGGTCGTTCATGGCCATCTTCTCCATCTGCCACAGGCGCGCCTCAAGTCCGGGCTTTTCGGAAATGTCGCTGAACAGCTCGGCGGCGCCGGCGATGTTTCCCGCCGCATCCAGCAGCGGGAAGACGCGCACGCGCACCGGGATGCGGTGCCCGTCGCGATGGTGCAGGAACACATTCCCCCGGCGCGGCTTGCCGTCCCGCAGCGCATGGGCCAGGGGGCAGGCGCCCAGGCACAGTTGCCGTCCGCGGGCGTCGACGTGGATCAGGATATTGGCCGAGCAGCTTTGGCCCAGGACCTCGGCGCGGGAATAACCGCTGATCCTTTCGGCGGCCTGGTTCCAGTAGGTGATGCGCCGCTGGCGGTCGGTGAAGTAGATCCCTTCGTTGACCTCGTCCAGCAGGAGCCGCAACGCGTCTTCCCGTGCCGTTGCGGCAGTTGGCGCCGGCTGCGGACCCGGGCGCAGGCTCATGGGAGCTCGGTCAGGGTAACGGTGTTCTCTTCTTCCTTGGTGGCGATGTTCAGCCGCATGGACTTGTGGATCATGTCGATGTTGACGATGGTCACCTCGACGTTCTCGTTCTTCTCCAGCGACTTGAGCTTGGTGGTGATCTCCAGAAGGTGGTCCGTGGTGAGCTGCTCGTATTTCAGCTCGGCCCTGATCTTGGCATAGTTGCCGCGGTCGAACTGGTCGATGCGCAGCACGGCGAAGCCGTAACGGTCGAACACGTCGTAGATCAGTTGCGGGTCATAGGTGCTTTGCATGGCCGCCCCCCCTGGCATGGCAGATCATATCGTCGGGTCGCATGATGTCCCCCCGGGTTATAGATCATCCGCGGGGAAAAATCAATACCTGCCCGGCGGCGGGCGGCTTGCAATATCCGCGGCCATGCTCTAGAATCCTGGCGGGGCATTCCCATATGAACAAGATCGGCAAGTATCTGCGTTTCCTCGTGGCCATGGACGACTGATGGCGGCCCTTACCTCGTTCAACGCCCTGGTCGAGGCCCTGCGCGACGGGCTGCCGGTCAACAAGGTCCTGCTCAACCGCTCGCGCCGCGACGCGCGCATCGCGACGGTCATCGAACTGTGCCGCCGGCGCGGGGTGGTCTTCCAGTTCGTCCCGGCTGAGGCGCTTGACCGCAAGGCCGGCGCCAGGAACCAGGGGGTGTGGGCCGAGGTCTCCCCGGTGCAATTCCGCCCCATCGGGGAGATGCTGGCCGCGGCGCGGACCGGGTTGGTCGTGGTGCTGGACGGCATCGAGGACACGGGCAACCTGGGGGCGATCGTGCGCACGGCGGCGGCGGTGGAGGTCGACGGCATCGTGCTGTCGGTGCGCGGCTCGGCGCCGGTCAACGACACCGTTTGGAAGACATCGGCCGGGGCCCTGGGCAAGGTGCCCCTGGTGCAGTCGCGCAACCTGGCCCGCGACCTCGAAAAAATGAAGGCCGGCGGCTTCTGGGTCGTGGCCGCCGACCAGCGCGCCGGCAGCAATTTCTACGATTTTGACTTCAAGGGGCCGACGGCGGTGATCCTGGGCAACGAGGGCAAGGGCGTTTCGCCCCTGCTGAAGAAGAACGCCGACGGGCTGCTGGCCGTGCCCCATGCGCCGGCGGTGGAGTCGCTCAACGTGTCGGCAGCGGCAGCGATCATCCTGTTCGAAGCCTACCGGCAGAAACAAATGAAGGGCGACGCGGCCGGGAAAAACCTTGGCAAGCAAAACGGGAAGCCCTGAGGGCATCGCTCATCGGCGGTGAATAGGCCCCGCCGGCAATTTCTGCTATAATTGAAACATGGCAAAGAAAGGCTTCACATTGATCGAGATCCTCATCGTGGTCACCCTGATCGGCATCCTGGTGGCCATCATGGTGCCGCAGTACAAGTATTCGGTGATCCGCGCCCGCGAGGCGGTCCTGAAGGAAAATCTCTTCCAGATGCGCGATGCCATCAACAAGTACTATTTCGACAAGAAAAAATATCCCGCCAGCCTCGATGACCTGGTTTCTTCCCGCTACCTGCGCGAGGTCCCTTTCGACCCGGTCCTGAAAAAAAGTGAGTGGCAGCTGGTCATGGCCGAGCCCCTCGAGGGCGAGGATTTCGATCCCGACCTGGCCCAGGGCGTCGTCGACGTCAAAAGCCTTTCCCAGGCCGTCGCCCTGGACGGCACCGCCTATGCCGACTGGTAAGCCCGCGCCGCCCGCCCCCCCGCGCAGCCGGGGCTACGTGATGATCCTGCTGATGATCGCGGTGGCGGTGCTGTCGGTGCTGATGCTCATGGCCGTGCCGCTCTGGCGGACCGCGGCGCAGCGCGAAGCCGAGGAGGAACTGATCTTCCGCGGCCGCCAGTACGTCACCGCCATCGAGCTCTATGTCAGGAGCCACAACAACCTCTTCCCGCAGAACTTCGAGATCCTGCACCTGGAGAAATTCCTGCGCCAGCTCTACCCCGATCCCATGAGCGAAAACGGCGTATGGGACATGGTTTTCCAGGACGCCAGCGGCGCCGAGGCCAAGTATCTGGTCGTTCCCGCGCACATGGCCAAGGCCTATTTCAGCCGGGCGCTGCTGGTCGGCGTATGCTCCACGTCCACCAAGACGGGTTTCCGCGAATATCGCGGGATGGAGAAGTACAACGAGTGGGCTTTCTACGTCGGCGAGAAGGAGACCGAGAAGATGCCCGAGCTGAGCTACGAAGGCGTGCAGCCGTGACCCACATCCTGCTGGTGGCGGCCGAGAACTCGGCGGAGACCTATGCCGTGCAGGTGGTGAAGGAATTCGCCGCCCGCAGAGCCGATGTCCGCTTCTGGGGCATCGGCGGCGACCGCCTGGAGGCCGTTGGCTTCGAGAATGTGGTGCACAACCGCTCGCTGGCGGTGGTGGGCATTATCGAGGTGGTCGCCCATCTCTGGCGCATCCGCGGCATCATGAAGCGCATCCTGCGCCAGGCGCTGGCGCGCCGGGCCGACGCCGCGCTGCTCATCGATTTTCCTGATTTCAATCTGCGGCTGGCCCGGCGGCTGCACCGCGCCGGCATCCCGGTTTATTACTACGTCAGCCCCACGGTCTGGGCCTGGCGCTACGGCCGGGTGGAGCAGATCCGCCGCTGGGTGAAGCGCCTGTTCATCATCTTCCCCTTCGAGAAAGCCATTTACGAAAGGGAAGGGGTGACCTTCACCTATACCGGCCACCCGCTGCTGAGCGAGGTGCGCGTGAGCGGGGAGCGGAACGATTTCCGCCGCCGCCACGGCGTGGGCGCGGGCGACACCGTGCTGGCGCTGCTGCCCGGCAGCCGCGAATCGGAGGTGCGGCGGCTGCTGCCGGAGATCCTCGCCGCCGTGCAACGGCTGCGCCGGGGCCATGCCCTGCAGGTCTTCCTGCAGCGGGCGCAGAACATCCCCCCCGGGCTGCTCGTTGCCGCCGCCGCCGACCCGGCGATCCGCATTGTCGGCCAGGAGCAGGGCTATGACCTGCTCAACGCCGCCGACGCGGTCATCACCACCTGCGGCACCTCCAACCTGGAGGCGGCCCTGCTGGGCGTCCCCTTCGTCGCCGTCTACCGGATCAACCGCCTGACCTATCTCCTGGGCCGGCGCTTCATGCGCATCCGCCTCTATTCCATCGTCAACATCCTGGCCGGCCGCCAGGTGGCGCCCGAACTGATCCAGGGCGAGTGCCGGGCCGGGCGCATCGCCGAGGAAACGGCGAGGATCCTGGGCGACCCGCAGCTGCGCGCAACCATGCGCGGCGAGTTCCGGCGCATCGCCGAGAGCCTGCGCCAGGACGAGCGGCCGGCCGAGATCATCTGCCGGCAGATCCTGGCTGATCTAAGAGAAAAGCCTGAAAATTGAGGCAGGTTCGATGTTCGACGTTGAAGAAAACCACTACCCATCGTGACGCGTGACGCGTGACGCGTAACGCGTGACGCGGAAGAACGGAAATCGGCGCCAGGTTCAGGGTGCAAGGCATAAGGCGGCAGAAAAGTATTTGTAAGACTTAAATTCCAAATCTCAAGCACCAAATCCCAAACAAATCCCAAATTCCAAATTCCAATTTCCAAAACGAAAGCTCCTTGCATGGGAATATCTTTGTTTTGGTCATTTGAATTTGGAATTTATTTGGAATTTGGAATTTGTGATTTGGGATTTAAGTCTTCGTATTGCTTTATCTGACCGTCCACCGTGAATCGTCTACCGATTCCATCTGTATTCTCGTAATGCGTGATGCGTGATGCGTGATGAGAAAGAACAAGAATTGTTTCGATCTTCGACTA
>CAZLSH010000073.1:0-11506 GCA_964562095.1 uncultured Clostridia bacterium
CCCCTACGAGTACGGCAAACTGGCCCGCATCCTGGGAACGGTCGTCGTCACCGCCTCGGCTTATTACTGGATCTACTTCCGCGGCGGCATCGAGCTTTGGCACCGCTTCGTCCTGCTGGCGGGTTTCATTGCCCTGCTCTTCGCCCTGCGGGTGGTGACGCGCCGGGACTTGCAGCGCGTCAAGGAATTGCTGCCAAGAACGAAACAAGTGACACGTAACGAGTGACAAGCAGCGACAACAAATCGATCTAGCGTAACTCGTGATTCATAATTCGTGATTCGCAGCGGAATGGAAGTGGCCACGAGACGCCAGACGTCAGACGTTAGCAAGGCAATCAGCAAGTTTTCATGACGCGTGATGCGGATTACGTCATGCGTGATGCGTGATGCGTGATGAGAAAGAAGGGAAATCGGCGTCAGGTTCAGAGCGTAAGGTAGAATAAAGTTAATAATAGGACTTAAATTCCAAATTTCAAACACCAAATTCCAAATAAATTCCAAATTCCAATGACCCAATAACCAAAACAAAGAAAATACCATGCAAGGATCTCTCGTTTTGGAAATTGGAATTTGGGATTTGGATATTGTTTGTTATTTGGAATTTGGGATTTGGAGATTAAGTCTTCGTATTGCAGTTAGCTGACCATCTACCGTAAACCGATTACTTCGGTTTCTTGCGGACATGGCTATTGTCACTGACACGGATAGTCCGTCCGTTGCGGCCCCCGTCACGGGTCACTTCTTTTTTTTGTGCCCCAGGATGCCGCCGCTCAGGAAGAGTCCGGCGCCCAGCACGAAACCGAAGTTGTACCAGCCGCCGCTGTTGTGCACTTCATACAGCGAGACCTTGGAGCTGAAAATGGAAACGATGAACGTGATGGGTGCGATCAGGCCGTGCCAAGCGCCCAGCCAGAATCCCGCCACCCGGCCCTCGCCGTCCGCGGTCTTGGCCAGCTGGTTGGGCCCCGGGGCGCAGGACAGGGTGAAGAGAAGGAGAACCAGGAACCCTACGGCAAGGATATTTTTCATCTTTTCCTCCCAAGTAGAATGCGTGCGGGCAGCGTGGCGATTATAGCTCCGGCGCAGCGAAATTTCAAATTGCCCGACCGCCATCCCGGCGCCGGCCGGCCATTTGACATTGGTCATTCGCTTGTCTAGAATCGGAGGCGGAATATTGACAGCGGGGTGAGCATGGGTGAGCCGAAGGAAAAGCCCGGCCTCGGTCGGTTGAAGCGGCTGGGCCGGTCTCTGGCCGTGCCGCGCTTCGGAGACGAGGAACAGGACCGCCTGGCCCGCATCCTGAATATCCTCCTTTTGTGCGGATTCCTGGCCATCGGCCTGACGGCGGTTGCCGCCGCGGCTGCCGGCGAGCCCGGCAAGCCGGTCATCATCGGAGCCAGCGCTTTCATCCTGCTGCTGCTGCAGATCCCCCTGCGCCTGGGCCGCGTCCGCCTGGCCATTTTTCTGACCTTCCTTTTCGTTCTCGTTCTCATCACCGTCGTGCTTGCCATCGGCGGCGGCATCCACGACCTGGGAACCATGCTCTTCCCGGTGATCCTCGCCGTCGGTGGCCTGCTGCTGCGCCCCAAGGAATTCCTGGCCATCGTCCTGCTCACCTGGCTTTCGGCCGTGGCCATCATCGTGCTGGAGGTCGGAGGCTGGATCCGACCGCCGCAGGCAGGCGGGACCAGCATTTTCGCCCTGCTGACGGTCACCGCTTTTTTCCTCCTGGCCGCCGTCCCCATTCGCCTGCTGGCCAAAGACCTCAACCGCCACGTCTCCCGCATCAGGGAGAACGAGAAAGCCCTGCGCCAGGGCAACGAGGACCTGCAGCGCGAGGCCGCCGATCGCCGGCTGGCCGAAGCAGCGCTGCGCGAGAGCGAGGAACGCTTTCGCGTCCTGGCCGAGTCGGCCTTCGAGGGTCTGTGCGTCGTGGCGGACGGGACCGTCATCGACGCCAATCCCAGCCTGGCGCGGATGCTGGGCGGCAGCCTCGACGACATCATCGGCCGCCCGGTCGTTGATTTCCTGGAAGCGGACCGGGTGGAAGCGATCCTGCAGCAGTTGCGCGACAGGTCGGGAACGCCGTTCGAGCACCAGCTCAGGCGCCTGGACGGCGGCCTGCTTCCCGTCGAAAGCAGGAGCAAATCCATCCCCTACCGCGGACGGACGGTGCAGGTGACGACCTGCATCGACATCTCGGAGAGGCGGCGCAGCGAGGAAGAACAGCGCATCCTGGAGGCGGAGATCCGCCAGAACCAGAAGCTGGAAAGCCTGGGCACGCTGGCCGGGGGGATCGCCCACGATTTCAATAACATCATTTCGATCATCGGCGGCCATGCCAGCCTCCTGGCGGACAAGCTGAAAGCCAACCCGAAGGCCCAGGCCGCGCTGCACACCATCAGCGAGGCCGCCGAGCGCGGCAGCGCCATGGTCCGGCAGATCCTGACCTTCGCCCGCAAATCGGAAGCCGAATTCCGCGCCCTGCGCATCCAGGAAATGATCGCCGAGCTGGTCAGGATGCTGCGCGTCACCTTTCCCCGTACCATGGAGATCGGCTATTCCTGCCCCGCCGACCTGCCCGAGGTCTGGATCGACCCGAGCCAGCTGCACCAGGCGCTGCTCAACCTGTGCATCAATGCCCGTGACGCCATGGCCGGGGTCGGCAAGCTGCAGATCCGTGCCGGCATGATCGAGGGTGAGGCGATCGCCCCGCGCTTCCCCGCCGCCGCGGGCAAGCGCCTGGTCCGCATCCAGGTGCAGGATACCGGCAGCGGCATGGACGAAGAGACCCGCGCCCGGATCTTCGAGCCGTTTTTCTCCACCAAGGGCCGGGGCAAGGGCACCGGCCTGGGGCTGGCCGTGGTATACGGCGTGGTGCGGGCCCACAAGGGCTTCATCGAGGTCGACAGCGAACCGGGCCGGGGCGCTTCCTTTTCGCTCTATTTCCCGGCTTCGGAGCGCCTGGCAGTGCGCCCGGACGCGGCGGAAACGGCCGAATCCATGGCCAACGTCAGGGGCAGCGAGACCATCCTGCTGGTCGAGGACGAGGAGGACCTGCGTGAGCTGCTGAGCTCGGTGCTGCACGATTTCGGCTACGGCATCCTCGTGGCCCGGGACGGCATGGAAGCCCTGGAACGCTACCGCCGCCACCGCCAGGATATCCGGCTGGTCATCACCGACATGGACCTTCCCAAGCTCAACGGCTTTGCGGTCAGCCGGTCGATCCTCAGCTCCAACCCAAGAGCCCGCATTATCCTGATCTCGGGCTTCGTCGAGACGGCGCTGAAGGAATCCATCCTGGCCAGCGGCGTCCGCGAGTTCCTGGCCAAGCCCTACACCATGCCGCAAATGCTGCAGACGGTCAGGAGAGTGCTTGACGAATAGAACTCAATGACCTGCCAGTGTCAGTGACAGTGTCAGTGTCAGCAGGAGCCATTCAAAGGCAAGTGTCAGTGACAGTGTCAGTGTCAGCAAGAGAATAAATGAGCTACTTGATTGCCTTGGTAACGTCTAACGTCTAACGTCTGACGTCTTCTGTTCCAGCCCGTACGACCTATTGCTTGAAGATCTTGGACAGGGACAAAGGCAGGAAATCGCTGGAATAGACCGCCGGTTCGCATGGCAGCGGCCGCTGCGTCGTAAAACGCCAGAGAAGCGGAATGCGCTCATAGACGGGGGCATACAGAAAATATCGGAATCTGGGCATCGCCCCCCCGGGCGTATGGTACTCGAAGCAGTGATAGTCCTCGAAAAAGGTAACTTCCGTCATGGCTCCACCTCCTGGTCAATGGCGCAGCCAACCAGCGCTCCCGCGAATGGTCCGGGGGAACAGTTGGCACGGATCCGTCGAGCCGGGCTCTCAACCTTTCCTCATGACTCAGTCATCCCTGTCAAAGAACTCGTTTCATGTATAGTATAAAAAAATGCATTTGTCCATAGGAAAAAGACATTAGACGTTAGACGTTTCAAGAAGACGACAGGCGTCAGACGTCAGTAGTCAGCAAGAAATGAGTTCAATAATATCGATCTTTGTCTTGCTAACGTCTAACGTCTGACGTCTAGCGTCTGTCTTCTATCTACTGGCTACTTTTCCTGCTTCCCAGCACCAGGATCGCTCCGGCGACGACCAGGAACCCTCCCAACGGCAGCGAACTGCCGTAAATACCGCTGTAGAAGGCCGCGGCCAGGCCGAGCAGGACAAAAGCCGGGGCCAGGAGCCCGGGACGGCGCTCGGCGAAATATAGAAAAAGAAAACCCAACCCGGGACCGAGGAGGAAGTTCGGCCAGGTGGTTCCGGCCCCGCGCCAATGGGTATGGGTAAGCCACAGGAAGTGGGCGCAATAAAAGATCAGCATGGTGATGGGGACCACCAGGCCGGCCTCTTCCCGTCCCTTCTCCAGCCAGCGGAGCCCCAGGGGGATGACCGGAATGAGCAGGAACAGGGGCCAGACCCTGCCGGCGTCGAGAAATCGATAAAAATTGTTGAACAGGAACAGGACTCCCAGGGCGGCCAAAACGATGCCGCCGGCCAGCGCCGCCGCCCGCGACCGATTGTCATGGCTTCCGGACATGGTGCCTCCTCACTCGCTTGCCTAACGGATTTCCGCAACCCGAAGTTCACGGCAGGGAATGGAAACCGGATCTCAGGGCTTCATTTTATCCCAAAGCGCAGGGAGAGCCAAGCGAATTCAAGGGGAGGATCGGCTCCTTCCTTGAGATCCGGCGGATCCTGGTCTACAATGCCTGAATGAGAGTGCTGCTGAAGATATTTTTTCTGCTGCGCCGGCGCCTGCTGCGGGTCTCAAGAAGGCTCTTGCGCCTGCCGCCGCCTCCCGCCCCGCCCTCGCGACTGCGGCTAGGCGACGCCGCCCTTCCCTTCCTCGACGGGGTCAACCTCCCCTGGCTGCGCTATGGGGGTGACTTCGGCGCCAACGCCTGGAATCCCGGGGGCGGCGTGGCCGTGGCAGAGCGCAGGGAAGAGCTCGGGCGCCATCTCCGGGAACTGAAGAAGCGCGGGATCGAGGTGGTCCGCTGGTTTCTCTTCTGCGACGGACGCGCCGGCATCCGCTGCACCCGCACCGGCACGCCGCTGGGGCCCGACGAGCGCCTGTTCGCCGACATCGACGCCGCCCTGGAAGAACTGGCGGCGGCCGGGCTGATGGTCGTTTTCGTCCTCCTCGATTTCCTGTGGTTCGACAAAGCCAAGACGGTCAACGGCGTGCAGACCGGGGGCCGGACGCGGGTCGTCAACGGCGCCTACCGGCAGCGGCATTTTCGCCGCCGGGTGCTGCGGCCGCTGTTCGAGCGCTACGGCCACTCGCCCGAGGTCTTGGCCTGGGACGTGATCAATGAACCCGAATGGGCCACCCGCGGCTGGGGCGGCGGCATCATCGGCCCATCGGTCCCGCATCTGAAAATGCGCCGTTTCGTCAAGCGGGTCGCCCGCCTGGTTCACCGGCATACCGGACAGTGGGTTACGGTCGGCCTGGGCAACGCATCGGGCCTGCCCCTGGTGCGCGGCTGCGGCCTTGATTTCTACCAGGTCCACTGGTATGACCGCTGGCAAGGCGTAGCCCCCCTGGAGCGGCCGGTCGCCTTGATGGACGTCGAACGGCCGCTGCTGCTGGGCGAGTTTCCGACCCGGAACGCCTCGCTCCCGCCGCAGGCGATCATTGACCTGGCCAAAAAAAACGGCTATTGCGGCGCCCTGGCCTGGTCCTGGCTGGCCGAGGACGAATTCTCGGGGATGCAGGTGACAAATTCAACGATCTCCCAGTGTTAGTGATAGTGTTCGTGTTAGCAGGGCACTGATGAAATAACAGTGTCAGTGACAGTGTCAGTGTCAGCAAGAAATTAAAGTAATCGATTTACGGAAGACGGTTTACGGCTGACGGTCAGAAAACTGTAATACGAAGACTTAAATTCCACATCCCAAATTTCAATTTCCAATTTCCAAAACGAAAGCTCGTTGCATGGCATTTTCTTTGTTTTGGTCATTGGAATTTGGAATTTATTTGGAATTTGGTGCTTGAGATTTGGAATTTAAGTCCTATTAATAACTTTTTTCTCCCTTACGCCCTGAACCTTACGCCGATTTCCCTTCTTTCTCATCACGCATCACGCATCACGCATAACGTAATCCGCGTCACGCGTCACGCGTTACGCGTCACGTGAGACAATCGCGACCGCCCGGATGGGCGATCCTTCGGCGTCGACGATCTTCAGCGGCAGGCAGGAGAACAGGAACTCCCTGCCGACCAGGGGGGAGAGGTCGCCCAGGTTCTCGACGATCACCATGTTGCGGGCAAAGATGGCGCGGTGAACCGGCAGTTGGGTCGAATCGATCTCGTCGACCGAGATCGTGTCCACGCCGAAACCCTTGAGGCCGAACTCGGCCAGCCAATGGGCGGCGCTTGCTGAAAGGACCGGGTAGGGACCAAAGTATTCATCCTCGCCCCAATGCCGCGCCCAGCCGGTGTGCAGCAGGGCAAATTCGACATCGCGCAAGCGCGAAGCCGCCATGGCAAGATCATTGGCCTCCACTTGCCGCCCGCGGACCGCGGAGACGTCCATGACCAGCCCGGAGCCCAGGAAGCGTTCCACATCCATGGCGTCGAGTCGGACGGCACCGGGGAGAACATGCCCTGGCGCGTCGATATGGGTGCCGGTGTGCGAGTCGAGGTGGAGCATCTTCTCGGCGAAGCCGTCGCGCCCGATGGTGAACGCCTCGTCGAGGCGGGGCGGCTCGCTGCCGGGAAAAACGGGCATGGCCGGGTCGATGGCATGGGTCAGGTCAATGACATTCAGGATGGGGCGGGTCATGGGAATTCCTCCACGCGAAAAGGGGCCATCGTTTGGCAAGCGCCGCGGCAAGCCAAGCGCATCAAGAGAAACCAGAGGGAAGAGAAAGGGAAAACAGAGGGAAAGACAAAGAAAAGACAGAGTGGGAAAGAGATACTGACTGGGTTTTTCCCACTCTCTCTTCCCTCCTTCTTCCCTCGCTCTTCCCTCTGTCTTCCCTTGAGCTGCCCTCCTCACCGTCCACAGCGATCCGTCTACTCCCGCACCAGCTCCACCCTGCGGTTCTGGGCCCGCCCCAGCTCGGTGGCGTTATCGGCCACGGGCTTGCTTTCGCCCAAACCCCGGGTCTGCAGCCGGCTGGCGTCGATGCCCCCGGCGATCAGGTGGGCCTTGACCGAGTCGGCGCGGCGCTTCGACAGGTCCAGGTTGTGGCTGTCCGAACCGGTCGAGTCGGTATGCCCTTCGATGGTCACCTTCCATCCCGGCTCCCCCTTCAGCACCCCGAGGACTTCGTCGAGAACCGGCTTGGATTCCGGGCGGATCGTCGCCGAATCGAGGTCGAAAAGGATGCCGTAGACGCGGGCGCGCCCCTCCCCCAGCAGTTTTTTCTTGACTTCGCCGCCAAGCGATCCCGTCCAGTGGGGGCAGCCGCCCACTTCGGCGCTCAACTTTTTCCCTTCCCATTCGCCGCCCGGCGCCTTCTTCTCATTGCCGACGTTCCAGAAGTAGCCGCGGAAGCTTTTGCCGTCTTCAGCAAAGATCATGATCGCCGGACCGCGATCGTCATCGCCGCCGCCTTCCTGCCAATTGATCTTCATCAGCCTCCCCTCGATGGCGCCGCTCAGAAGCCCCTGATCGAATTCGTAGCAGCCGGCCAGCGCCGTCCCCTGCTGGCGTACATGAAACTTGGAATAGCTGGAATCGTAGGTTCCGGATATGTTTTCAATGGGGGTGCCGACGGCGGGTTTCACTCCGTAGCCGCGGAAGGAAAAGAGCTCGGTCCACGACTCGCTGCCATGGTTGGCGTGGACCGTCAAGCGCACCCAGCGGCCCTTGACCGCCTTGACCGCCGGAAAGCGCTGGTTGTCGGCCTTGTTGACCAGCGTTGCCTTCAGGACGGTTTCGAACCCATCCTTGGCGGAGGCGGCCGAGACGTCCACCGTGACATCCCTGGCGCTGGCCCCATCGTCGTCGACATGGGCGTTGTCGAATTCGAAGCGATCGATGACGGTGGCGGAAATCATCTCGAAGACGAAAACATTGTTTTTTGTTTTCCCGGTTTCGCAGGCCCAGCCCGATTCCGGGCTGTCATCCAGCAGGTTCACCGCCGGCCAGCCGCCATAGTGCTCGGGTTCGATCACGGGCACCGTCCCGTGATGCAGCGACAGCAGGTTCACCGCCGCCTTCTGATCCTGCCCCTGGATCGTCCCTGAGCCGAGAAACAGGGCCAGGAACGCGATAAAAGCAATTTTCTTCATGATTTCACCTCCACCATGCTTCTTTCAGCCGAATATTTTCTTCAGCAGCCTGCCGATCATGGGCAGCAAATCCAGCTCGAGATCGCTGCGCGCGGGCTCGGGGCGCGCCGGGAAGAACGCCCTGTCGATGCGGGCGAACTGCAGCCTTTTTTTCTCCTGCTCCAGCTCCAGCCTGGCCAGTTCCAATTCGCTCTCCTTGCGCACCAGGTTGCCGCCGGCCTTCGTCCATTCCAGGATCTGGCGCAGTTCGCCGCCGTCGAGCCACATGCCGTGTTCGCGGCACTGGTCGGCAATGACGCCGCTGCGCGTGCCGAAATTCACCCGGTTCATCAGCCGTCGGCAGACGGGGCAGTCGATGTACATGACCGGGTACTCGTCGCGGCGCTTGACGCGCTGCACCTCGTTGAGGCGCTGGGGATCCACGGCATGAACGTTGGTCACGGCCTTCTCCAGCAGCGCCTCCAGCTCCCCGGGATCAAAAAAAAGACCCAGGCAGCGCGGACAGCGCTCGACCAGGAACCTTCCCTGCAGATGCAGGTCGACTGTCTGCAGCGGGATATGGCAGCGCGGGCAAATGCGCTTGGATCCCGGTTCCTCGACCGTGTAGCGGTGGACCGCCGACAGGTCCACGTCCTGGCGGGTATGGCAGTATTCACAAACCAGCAGCGTGCCGGTCAGCACGGCGCCGCAATTTTTGCAATTGGCCATAATGCCTTTCCTTTGGGGGGAATTGTACATATCAGCATGGGAAAAAGCAAATAAAGCTTGAGACGTTAGACGTTAGACGCTAGTAGTCAGCAAGATCGATTTTTCTGAATCATGGCTTTTATGTGGTTCTTTCCTTATCTTGCTAACGTCTGACCTCTGTCGTCTGACGTCTGTCATCTGACGTCTAACGTCTAACGTCTGACGTCTAACGTCTGACGTCTAACGTCTAATGCGCGTTCATAGCTCGTATCCCAGGCTGAGTTCGAGCGCGACGACCGGCGCCTTGAGAAAACCGCTGTGCCGCGGCCCGGTCACGTTGTCGAAGAGATCGGTTACGTCAATGCCTTTCACCGGGCCATAGGCATAGAGATAGCCCATGAAGCGGTAGACCAGGCCGGCGCTGAAGAACATGCGCGAGGAGATTGGGGCCAGGATGCCGGCGCCGGCGTTGGCGCCCACCCCGGCATAGGTGGCATCGTGGATTTTTCCCTCCCGATCGGCGGCATTGTCGCGCACCCTCAGCCAGGGAAAATTGAGGCCCAGCTGCAGGAACAGGCGCAGGGGCGGGATCTTGAACAGGAACGTGCGCGCATTGACCTGGACCTGGCGCGAAACGGCCGTGCTGTCCCGGCCCTGGAACGAGGCGTCGTGCCCGGAAACGAGGTAGGAAACGGCCCAGAGCCCCGAGCGGAAACGGCGGCCGAAGCCGACGCCAAAGCCCAGGCTGGGCTTGATTTTGGGAACGAAGAATACCTGGTCGGCATTGCCGATCACCAGCTTCCCGTCCAGGGCGCCGGCGGTGAAGGAGAGGTACTGGCTTGAGGCCTCGAAGAAGAACGCGCCGCTGTCCTTGGGCTTGGGCAGCGGGGCGGCAGGCTCCTCCTGAGCCGCCAGCCACGACGACATCATGATCAGCGAAAAGGCGAGCAGCTTTCTCATCGGCACCTCAATCCATTGCCCGCGACTCTCCCGAGGGCATTTCCATTGCCGCCTTTTCCTTCGACTTTTCAGCGGCGATCTGGATGAAGGCCTCGATCAGGCCCGGGAGGGCGGAGATCTCCATGCCGTGGTTCAAGGTATAGACGAGACCCTGTTCGGAGTTCTCCACAACCCAATAGAACCCCTTGCAGTTTTCGAGAAAACCGGTGATCTTCTCCAGGGCGGCCTGCGGCCGGGTTTTGGCCGTATTCTCGCGCATGGCCTGGGCGACCAGGCGCGGCAGCAGCGGGTCGACATACCCGAAGCCGTTGCCGCGGCGCGGCGCCTTGTAGGCGATCTCCCTGAAAGCGGGTCCGCCGGCCAGGCGCGGAGAGCTCTTGTCGAGGATCTTTTCCGCCAGGGCGGCCCGCGAGGCGGCGATCAGCCACTCGCCCTTCTGGACGATGACCGGCTCCAGCGGCAGGGGGACCGGCAGGCGCGGGAAGGCGATCTTCTTCATCCCCCCGGCTTCGCTGAACCGGTTATGGCCGGTGGCGGTCAGCCTGCCCTTGAGCGCATCGAAAAGGTAGCTGTCGTTGACACGCATGAGCAGGGCGAACGACGGCTCGGGTATCGACAACGGCTTCTCTTTCGCCGGCAGCAGCACCCGTTTTTCCGGGTCCAGGACGAGCAGGAATCCCAGGCGGCCGCCGTACGACTTGCGCAGGCGGTCATAATCGATGCCGGCCGTCTGCATGCCGGCTTTCATCATGGCCATGGCCTGGTCGGGCGTAGGGCCCGCCGCGTTGCCGGCGCCCTGGGCGACCATCTTCGGGGCGATCCGGCTCGTCCACTCGATGAGCTTGAAGAGGTCATAATCGGAGGCGAAGGCCAGCGCCGTTCCGGCAGGAAGCAGCCCCATCTCGTCCAGGGGGCGCGGCGATGGACCGGTCATGGCCCACAGCAGACCCTTGTCCCGGCCCGGGCGGTGGTGCAGGAGCGCCCGGACGCGATGCAGCCCCGGCTTGACGGCGAACGAGCTGAAACCGAGGCCGCTGATTTCGGCGAGTCCGTATTCCTTGAACATCAGGTCCAGCATGTCCAGACCCTGCATGGCCTGGGCGCGCCGCTCCGCGGGCAGAGCCGCCACGTTGCGGATCAGTCCGGCCAGCAGCGCTTGGGCGGCCTTGCCGATCTCCTCGGCATGGATATAGGCGAGCGCCTCCCCTCCCGGGTCCAGCCGGGACATCACCGGCCAGTAGGTGTTGTCAACGGCCGACCGCTTCCAGAGCGGGACGGCGAAATGCATTACGGCCCAGGCCGCGGCAGCGCCAAGCACCAGGCCGCACAGGATCAGAATAAGTGATTTTTTCATTTCTCACCTCATCAGAAAATGATTATAACCTCTGAGAAAACCAATTCAAGTACTTGGACGCTAGACGTCAGACGACAGACGACAGACGTCAGACGACAGACGTTAGACGTTAGACGACAGGCGACAGACGTCAGACGTTAGACGTCAGCAAGAGAGTCAAAAAGTTCTCGTGATGCGTGATGAGAAAGAAGGGAAATCGGCGTAAGGTTCAGGCGTAAGGTAG
>CAZLSH010000074.1:0-2168 GCA_964562095.1 uncultured Clostridia bacterium
TCGATCCACACCCCGGATGTCATGCGCACCCTGAACCGCCTGCTGGGGTATTTCCCTGCCGAGGAGCACCCGTCCGTGCGCCAGCGCCTGTCGGAGAACCTGGTGGCCATCATCTCCCAGCAGCTGCTGCCCAGCTTGGACAAGAGCGGCATGTTCCCCGCCTGCGAGATCATGCTGGCCAACAAGACCATTGAAATGTGCCTGAAAAATCCCGAAAAGACCATGGAGATCCTGACCCATATCGCCAAGAACCGCGACCTGGGCATGCAGACCTTCGACCAGCACCTGATCGAACTGGTCAAGGCGCGCAAGATCTCCATGGACGAGGCCATGCTGGCCGCCGAACAGGCCGAGCAGCTGGAGCGCGACATGACCATCGAGGAATGATCATTGCCGCGCAGGGACCTGCGTGACGCGTGATGTGGCATGGCGGAAGAATGAACCTTCGTGATGCGTAATGCGTGATGCGTGATGTGAAAGAAAAAAAGAGGGTCTTCCTCTTTCTCTTCACTGTTCACGGAATTCCGAAAGTTCTCCCACGCATCACTTAGACTACTTATGGCTCACTCTTTCTCATCACTTATCACGTAGTTCGGAAAGTTCATTCACGCATCACGTTATCGGGCCAGTCTCAATCCCCCTTTTCCCTGCCGAAGAACACGATCAGCAGCCCGGGAATGAGGATCAGCAGGTCGCGGAGAATGAGGCCCCAGGCGTTCTCCTTGATTTCGGCCGAGGTGGAGAAGCAGCCGCAGCTGACATCGATGCCGCGCACGGCGTTGACGCCCAGGGCCAGGATGAAGGCCAGCAGCAGCAGCGAGAGCAGCGCGGCCGCGCTGCGCGTCCAGATGCCGGCGACCAGCAGCAGCCCGGCGAAGAGCTCCAGCCAGGGCAGGACCAGGGCCGGCAGGGTCACCAGCGCGTCGGGCAATATGCCGTAGTTGGCGATGATCCGGGCGAACTCTTCCGGGTGGGCGATCTTGTCCAGGCTGGAATAGATGAAGATCCCGCCCAGCGCCAGGCGGCAAATTCCCTGCAGCCATGCCGAGGCCGGCAGCGCGCGCAGGCTACTTTTCAAGGGCATGGCCCCTCCCGGTCCATTCCTCCATCCCGCCCTTGAAAAGGAGGAAGTTCCTCAGCCCCTTGTCCCACAGGCGGCGGGCCAGCTCGGGTGAGTCGCTGCAGGTCGGGTCGCTACAGTACAGAATCAGCAGGCCGGCCTGGCGCAATTCCGGTTCCAGGCGGGGGAAGGCCCCGGCGAATTCTCCCAGCGGCAGGCTGAGCGCGCCGGGAACATGCCCCAGGCGGTAGGCGGCGGCGGCGCGGGCGTCCACCAGCAGGGTGCCGGGGGCCCCGCGCACCTGGTCGACGAAATCGGCGTCCACCTCGCCGACGGTCGGCATGGAGGAAGCCGGCCTGGGCAGCGGCCGCAGCAGCGGCAGCGGTTCACCGGAGAAACAATTGACGCCCAGGCCCGCGGCCGCGGCCGCGGCGATCAGGACCAGCATCTGCGCCAGGTGCTTTCTGTGAAATGCCATTCCGCCGTTCGCTCCTCAGAAGCGGCTCATGTCCAGCGAGCGGTACTGCAGCGCCTCCTGCACGTGCGCCGGCGCGATCCGCTCCTCGCCCTGCAGGTCGGCGACGGTGCGCGCCACTTTCAGCACCCGGAAATAGCCGCGGGCGCTCAGGTCGAATTTTTCCACCGCCCGGCGCAGCAGGCGCTCGCCCTCCCCGTCCAGCGGGCAGAAGCGGCGGATCTCGGCGTTGCGCATCTGGCCGTTGGCGAACAGCTTGCGCTTCAGGGCGCCGAAGCGCAGCGCCTGCGCGTTGCGCGCTCGCGAGACCCGCGCGCGGATGGCGCCGGAGCTTTCGGCCAGCGCCGGAGACGTGATCTCCTCCAGCTTGACCTTCTTGACCTCGAGCTGCAGGTCGATGCGGTCGAGCAGCGGCCGGGACAGCTTGGAATAATAACGGCGCCCCTGGGAAGAAGCGGCGCCGCAGCCGCCGGCAGCGAAGCCGGCGGCGTCCTGGCTGGGATTCATGGCCGCCACCAGCATGAAGCGCGCCGGGAAAGTGGCGGAGGTCAGCGAGCGCGAGACGGTGATCTGGCCGTCCTCGAGCGGCTGGCGCAGCACTTCCAGGGCCGAGCGCTTGAAATAGGGGATCTC
>CAZLSH010000074.1:2178-10424 GCA_964562095.1 uncultured Clostridia bacterium
AAAAGGACGCCGTTGTGCGCCAGGGAGATCTCGCCGGGCACCGGGTACTTGCCGCCGCCGCTGATTCCCACGTCGGAGATGGTGTGATGCGGCGCGCGGAACGGCCGGCGGCGCATCAGGCCGCCGCTGGCGCCCAGCAGGCCGGCGGCGCTGTAGATCAGGGAGGTTTCCAGGACCTCGTCATCGCTCATCTCCGGCAGGATGGAAGGCAGCGCCCTGGCGATCATCGATTTGCCCGAGCCCGGGGCGCCGATCATCAGGACATTGTGCGAGCCGGCGGCGGCGATCTCCATGGCCCGCTTGGCCAGGTACTGTCCCCTGATCTCGGAAAAATCGTTGTCCGCGGGTTCGGCGGGGGGACGGGCGCCGGCGCCGCGATCGGGCGTGAAGCGCTCCGGATGCTCGGCCATTTCCATCACCTCGGCCAGGTTCTTCAGGGCGTAGACCTCGATGCCGCTGACGAACTGGGCCTCGGTCCGGTTCTCATAGGGGACGACGATGCCGCGCCAGCCGTGCTGGCGGGCGAACAGGGCGATGTTCAGCACCCCCTTGACCGGGTTCAGCTCGCCTTCGAGGCTCAATTCACCGTAGAACAGCAGCTCGGAAAAGGCCGCCCCGGACAGGCGGTTGCGGTTCTTGACGATGCCCACGGCCATGGGCAGGTCGAGGGCCGAGCCCTCCTTGCGCAGGTCGGCCGGGGAGAGGTTGACCACGATCTTGGTGGCCTGGGGGTATTCGAAATTCTGGTGGCCGATCGCCAGCTTCAGGCGCTCGCGGCTCTCCTTGACGGCGTTGTCCGGCAGGCCGACGATGACGATGCCGGGGATGCCGCGCGAGAAGCCGACTTCGACCTCGGTGGCCACGACCTCCAGGCCGTTGAGGACGGCCGAGTGGATGCGGCTGACCATCAATCTCCCCCGGGAATGATCAGGTTCATGCCCGGACGGATCAGGGTGGAGCGCAGGTTGTTGGCCGACTGGATGCGCCGCACCGACGTGCCGTGACGGCGGGCGATGGTGGACAGCGTGTCGCCGGAGCGGACGCGGTAGGACCGGTAGCGCGGGATCTTGCCGGCCGGGATGCGCTCCAGCCCGGCCAGCGCCGACTCGTCGGCGGCCGCCGGCACGCGCAGGGCATACGCCGGGAGGTTGCTGGGGGTGAAATCGCGCAACAGCTCGGGATTCAGTTTCTTCAGCTCGGCCAGCGGCATCTGCAGTTTCTCGGCCACCTGCGGCAGCGACACCGGCGAGGGCACTTCGACCGTCTTGCTGCCGGCCAGCAGGGGCTGGCCGCTGCCGAGGGTGAAGCCGTAGTCGTGGGGCGAGCGGGCGATGATCAGCGAGGCCAGGAAAGCGGGCACGTAGTTCTTGGTCTCGCGGCGGATGTGGCGGCTGCGGTTGATGGTGAAGAAATCGGCCGTCTGCAAAGCGCGCATGGCCTTCTCGACCCGGCGCGGGCCGCCGTTGTAGCAGGCCAGGGCGATGTACCAGTCGTTGTACTCCTCGTACAGGTGCTTGAGGAAGCGCGCCGCCGCATCGGCGGCTTTGAAGGGGTCAAGGCGCTCATCGACCTGCCAGTCGACGCGCAGCCCGAACAGGCGTGCCGTCGCGGCCATGAACTGCCAAGCGCCGCGGGCGCGGGCGCGGGACGTGGCATCCACCCGGAAGCCGCTCTCGATGATCGGCAGGTAGGCCAGGTCCTCGGGAATCCCGTGGCGGCGGAAGATCTCCTGGAAGGGGCCGATGAACTCGCCCATGCGGTCCAGGGCGCGCTGAATGCCGTCGTGGCGGATGGTCTGGAAGGCCTTCAGGAAGGAGACCACCTGCGGATTGACGATCACCGGCAGGCTGTAGGAGACGATGGCCGCCTCGCCGACCTTTTGCTGCAGCTCCTGGACGTCCTTTTCCGAGGGCAGGAACAGCGGCGTGGCGATGACCTGGTCGAGAAAGGCTTCGTGCTCGCCGTTCTCGGGGCTGTTCTTGTCCTTCAGGTCGATCAGCTCGATGTCGGCGATCTTGCGCACCAGGCCGTTCAGCGCCGCGCGGTGGCCGTCCCCGGCCGGTTCGGCGGCGAGCATCACGTCCAGCGCCAGGTCGAAATATTCCTTGGCCCCCGGCATGTCCCCCTTCTCCAGGCGGTCCTTGCCGCTCTGGAAAATCGCCTCGGCCCTGGCCGCCGGGTCCGCTGCCGCCTGAGCGGCGGGGGCGGTGCGCGGCGAGGCGACGGAGGTGCGGGCCGGGGCGCAGGCGGCCGCCAGCATGAGAACGGCGAGCGGCAGGAGCAGCCTAGTTCTTGACATCAAGGATGATCGTGACCTTTCTGGTCTCCGGACGCAGGGTGATGTCGAGCGTACGCAGGGAGCGGCCGTCGCCGTCTCGGATCTCCACGCCCAGGCGGCCGTTGAGCGCGGATATTTTTTCGATGCGCGTGATGCGGCTGGGATCCTCCAGCCCTGACAGCAGATCGCCCAGCGAGCGGCTGGCCGGGGCGGGGCGGGGCGGCTCGGCGGCAGGCTGGGCCGCGGCCCTTTCCCCGGCAGGCGCGGGGGGCGGCGCCGCGGTGAGCACTTCCTGGCCGGCCTCGCGGTTCTGCAGCTGCTCGACGCTCACTTTTTTCACCGGCAGGTCCTCCATCCGGACCATCTGCTGGCTTTGGTTGACGTCAAATTGGACGGCGACGTTCTTGGGGGTGCGGGCGGACTGGTCCAGCGCCTCCTTGATGCGCACCAGCGTCAGGGACGATATCTCGCGCAGGGTCTCGATGACGCCGCGGCCGTTGCGGGCCACGGCCTCGAAGTGCGGGCGGTGGAACTGGTTCAGGGCGCCGTTCATTCTGTCCACCGGCGAGATGCTCTTCAAATCGCGCTTGTTGTACTGGAAAACCATGGGCATATCCTCGATGCGATGCGAGTAGAATCCCAGGTTCTCCTTCAGGTTGTCGAAACTCTCGCGGTTGGCCTGTTCCATGAGCTCCTGCGAGTCGGCTACGAACACGATGCCGTCGGCGCCTTTCAGGACCAGCTTGCGCGTCGAATCATAGAAGACCTGCCCGGGGACGGTGTACAATTGAAAGCGCGTCTCGTAGCCCTTGACCAGGCCGACGTTGATCGGCAGCAGGTCGAAGAAGAGGGTGCGCTCGATCTCGGTTTCCATGGAGATGAGTTCGCCGCGCGTGCGCGGATTGGTCACCGAATAGATATATTGCAGGTTGGTGGTCTTGCCGCCCAGGCCGGTGCCGTAATAAACGATCTTGGCGGTCACCTGCTTCGACGTATGGTTGATCAGCATCTCTTTCTTTTCCCCGGGCATTTTCTCATTTTCCCCGGGCAAAGTCAACGCCCGGACGGGGGACGGGGAAGAAAGAAAAGGGGTAGAGAGGTGAAAGGGTAAAGGGGTAGAGTGGTAAAGTGGTAAATAAGTAAAGAAGCAGCGTTGGGGGAACGCCCCGGGGGAGCTTCTTACTTTATCCCTTTATCCCTTATCTTTCTATATCCTTCTCTACCTCTTCTTCTAGAAATCGAAGCCGATCCAGAAGTTCACGCCGACATATTTCTTTTGCGTGAAATCGGTGCGCCAGACCCACTCGACGTGGAAGGGATAGCCGAAGAAGAAGAACTCGACGCCGTAGCCGTAGGCGGAGAGCGCGTCCTGGACCTTGAATCTCCCCTTCTCGAAAACGCGGTACGGCTCGTTGTGGAACCACAACCCGCCCAGGTCGAAGAAGAACACGCCGCGCAGCGGGCCGATGACGCCGATGGGGGTCAGGGCGGCGTGGATCAGCGGGAAGCGGAACTCGGCGTTGAAGAAGAATCCCTTGTTGCCGATCATGCCGCGAAAATCGGAGGCGCGCAGCGTGTTGTTGCCCCCGGTCCAGAACAGCAGGGGGTTGTCGCCGCCCGAGTAGAATCCGCTCAGGCGGAAAGCCAGCAGGGTGTTGTTGTCCAGGCGCAGGTACTTGCGGGCATCGCCTTCCAGCGCGTAGGCGTCCAGCGATTTGGAGAACAGCTTGAAGTATTTGGCGGCGCTGAGGCGGAAGGTGTGGCCGCTGTTGGGCCCGTATTGCGAGAAACGCGTGGTCTCGGAGACCAGCGATGCCTGCAGCGGCAGGGCAAAGCCGTTGAAGTACTGGCCGTAGGGCAGCTCGAAACCGTAATAGAAGAGATCCGAGTCCTCCTCCTGATGGTAGGCCGACAGGGTCAGTTCGGCGCGGGTGGAACGGGAAAGGGGATAGATCAGCGAAAAGTCTCCGCCGATGCGGCTGCGCAGCGAGAGGTAGAGGTCGCTGGCATAGGGGTAGTAGTAGGCGTCGCTCTCGGAGAACAGGTGGCTGTAGAACTGCAGGCGGCGGCGCTGGTTGAGATAGGCCAGGTGATAGGAGCGGTAGCCGTAATAGGACGCCAGGTAGAAGATGAAGCTGTGGTCGCCCAGCATGTCGGTGACGTTCAGGTAGGAGGAACCGTAGAATCCTCCGCCGCTGTCGATGCCCAGGTTGACCGGCGGCAGCGAACTGACGACCAGCTTCTCAAAGGGCTTGTATTTCTTGACTTCCAGCGTGAGGGGCAGGGCGGCGGCGGCGTCGCCGCTAGCCACGGGCGCGGCTGCGCTGGCGTACTGCGGCGCGCTGAACTCCACCTCCTGCCGGGCCAGGGCGGGCTCGACATCCTTCTTGAACAGCAGGAAGCTGCCCTTGTGGTACGAGGAGATGACCAGTTTGCCCTTCTCGCCGGGGATCTCCACCGGGAAAAAGTTGCCGGTGCGCACGTCGCTGTGGCGGCGGAAGGTCCGGCTCTCGAGGTCCAGCGAGCAGATGTTGTAGGCTCCGAGCTCGTCGGAGCTGTAATAGACCGTCTTGCCGTCCAGGGAAAAGGCCGGGGCGATGTCGTTGAATTCGCCCCGGGTCAGCTGCATGGCCTGGTCGGGGTTTTCGCAGGGGGCCAGGAACAGGCGGTCGAAGCCGCCGGCCGTGGCCGAGTAAACGACCTTCTCGCCGTCGGCTGAGATGTCGACGGCCTTGACGTAGGTGCGGCCGTCGGTCAGCTTGCGCAGCTGGCCGCTCGCCAGGTCCAGGGAATAGAGGAAGGAGCGGATGCCCTCGATGGCGGTGAAGAGCAGCCGGTCCTGGCGGGGATGGAAAACCGGCGAGCTGGGCTTCTGGACTTCGGGGATGAGGAATTCCTTGACCACCCGGTTGTCGAGGGCGTTGAGCACGACCAGATAGGTGTCGAGTTCCTTGCGCGCGAAAAAGGCGATGTTCTCGCCATGGCGGTCCCAGCTGAAGGCGCGGCCGTCGGAGGGGATGAACTTGAAGTCGATGCCGTCATAGGTGGACTTGAAGCCCGGCGTGACGTTCTTGATCACCTTGCCGTCCTTCAGCGACAGCAGGATGATGTCGATCTTGTAGCTGCGGTAGTTCACCGTGACGATGGCCAGCAGCTCGCCGCCGGGGGAGACCTGGTGGGAGAACGAGTAGGCGAAGGGGAAATCGGGGCCGATGATGAAGCTGTAATCCTCCGGGTTTTCGCGGCCGATGAAGGCCTTGAAGCGCTCGCGGGCATATTTCTTGAACTCGTAGTTGAAGGTCTTGGGGGTGAAGTTGAAATGGTCCAGGAAGGAGCGGCGCTTGCTGACCAGGGCCGGGCGCCGCTGGCTTTGCAGCAGGTCGCGGATGCCCTTCTTGCCGAATTTTTCATAGAAGAACTCGTACATCAGGTGGCCGAAATCATAGGCCGTGCGGTTGGTGCCGTAGGGGGCGTAGAGGTCGCCGTCCTCCTGCACCTCGGGCATGCGGTCGCTGAGCACGGCATCGATGACGGTCAGGAGGTTGAAGCTTTCCCAGTGGCCGGTCATGAACTCGGCATGCCCCTCCAGCACCCAGAGCGGCGGGCGGTTGTAGTCGAACATGCCCGCCGGGCGGTTCTTGTACAGGATCTCATGCTGGAACGAATGGGACAGCTCGTGGATGATCAGCCGGCCCAGGTCCTCGGCGGTGCGGTTGCCGTAAATGACCACGCGGTGGCCGACCGGCTCGGTAAAGCCCTCGAAGCTGCCGGGGGAGATGATCCCCGGGTAGAGGTTGGTCTGCTCCAGGTCGGTCTGCTTGTTGTAGAAGATGATCGGGGTCCTCTCCTCGATGGTCATGTTCAGCAGCGAGGAGAGTTTCTCGTAGGCCTTCTCGGCCTCGACCGCGACGCGCTTCAGCAGTTCCTCATCGCCCATGTAGTGATAGATGCGGAAATTCTTGGTGTCGGCGTACTTCCAGGGGAAGGCCTGGCGCACGATCTTGTTCTTGCCGTAAAACGTGGAATACTGGGCGGGCAGCGCCGCGGCCCACAGCATCAGGACCAGGGCCAGGATTCTTTTTTTCATGGGGACCGTCCTATTTGCTCAGAATGAACCGTTCCTGCAGCACCTTGCGGGGCTGCAGCGCGGTGGTCAGCTTGGCGGCCAGCTTGGCGAGCATGTGGTTGAAGCGGAAATGCGCCGTGGCGCCGGGGACGGGCTCGCCTTTTTCGGCGAACGTGTCCTGCCAGAGGATCCGCGATCCGTCGCCGTCGATCAGCGCCACCTGCATCTCCATCTCCCACATTTCCACCGTTTCATAGGCGTTCTTCTTATTGCCCAGCTCGTCGCGGACCTCCTTGATCACCCCCATCTTCTTGGTGCCCAGCTTCAGCTTGCCGGTAAAAAAGAGCGCCTTGGGGTTGGCCTGAAAAACCCGCTGGAAGAAAACGCTGTCATCGTAGTGGATGTCCACGGCCAGGCGGTAGCGCTGCAGGATGCCCAGGATGGCGGCCCAGTGCTCGGGCTCGAGCCGGACGATGTCCTTGCCGGTGGCGAAGGGGATCTCCTCGAGGAAGATCCGCCGCACCTCGGCGCCGGCATCGACCCCCAGGTCGGGGACATCACAGACGAAATCGATGAAAAAGAGGTCGGGGTACGCCGTGAAGTCGGCGACGTTGCGGGGGGTATGGGGAACCGTCACCGGAACGAATGACTCGGAACAGGCCATGGCCAGCAAGGCCGGCAGCAGCAGGAACAGTTTACTTTTTTTCATGACTGGCTTTCTCCCGGTTCTTTGTCAAGCGGTCGAGGTTGCTCTGGATCTTCTCGTTGCCGGGGTCTTTTTTCAGGGCGAGTTCGTACTCGCTGCGCGCCTCGTCATAGCGTTCGAGGCCCTCCAATACAATGGCCAGGTTGTTGTGCAGGGCGGCGGAGTCGTTGCCGGCGGCCCGCGCCTTTTGCAGGCGGAAATGGGCCTCCTGCCACAGCCCCTCCCGGGCCAGCTTGTTGGCGAACGCGAAATCGGAGCGGTAGCTGTGCGTGGCGCAACCGGCCAGCACGGCGACGGCGATGGCCAGAAAAATGATTTTTTTCAACTCAACCTCCCCGGGCCAGGCGGAAGCGGGGCCCACGAAACGCCCAGACACTTAAAACACGACACGTTGTTGCTTCTTGCATGTCTAGCTTGCACGCGACAATTGATGGATAACATAATGCAACAGTTTCAGCATTTTTTCAATTTATTTTTCTCCGGAAGCGCTTCGCTGCCCGGCAGGAGGCGCCGATGCGCGTATTCTCGATTAATCTGCGCGCTCTGTTCATGGCATTCCGGATACCCGACAAATTGCAAGCAAATCGTTTGCCGGGAAAAATCACCAAAAATGTACCCATTTTAGGACAGTTTCAAAAAAATGAATTCATCCGGCTCTTGTCTACCTGAAATCTGCGCTTGACTTTCCCGTCCGCCGCGGTTATAATGCCTTCTTGGATCGCGGGGTGGAGCAGCCAGGTAGCTCATTGGGCTCATAACCCAAAGGTCGTAGGTTCAAATCCTACCCCCGCTACCAAATTTCTTTCCCCAATAATATATTCACAAATCAACCCTTTTTCTTAACCCAAAGGTCGTAGGTTCAAGCCGAGGTGGACGCGAAGCGGACACCGAGACCTGCGGGACGACGGAGTCGGAC
The DNA here is from genome assembly GCA_964562095.1 of uncultured Clostridia bacterium. Lineage (GTDB taxonomy): Bacteria > Acidobacteriota > Aminicenantia > UBA2199 > UBA2199 > UBA2199. The sequence continues at coordinate 10,145 of CAZLSH010000074.1, forward strand.
CGCTCATCCTACCCCCGCTACCAACTCCTTACTGAACTATCGTGACGCGTGACAAGTGACGCGTAACGCGAAAAAACAAAAGCCCACCCAATTTCTGCATGCTTTCATCCCATAGACTCTGAATAATGTATTCTTCATTCTACCCAAAGGTCGCCCCGCTGAGGCGGGACTCCCTCCCCTCCTCGGGTCGGTCGCAGGTTCAAGCCGAGGTGGACGCGAAGCGGACGCCGAGACATGCGGGACGACGGAGTCGGACCGCTCATCCTACCCCCGCTACCAA
>CAZLSH010000075.1:0-9865 GCA_964562095.1 uncultured Clostridia bacterium
CTCGCCGAAGCGCCGGCGGGCCAGGACCTTCACCGCCACCAGCCGCCCGTGCCTGCGGTCCAGGGCCAGGAAGACGTCGGCGGCGCCGCCGCTGCCTAAGAACTTCTTTAACTCATAGCCGGGGACTTCCGGGAAGACGGCCATGTTTTTCTCACCGCCGCCAAGCGGTCAGGCCACGGGGGGCGCCGGCCGGCGGTACAGCCCGAGGCGCTGGAACAGCCGCAGCCCGCCCCACAGGGTCAGGAACGAGCCCAGGCCGGCCGCCAGGAAGCGCCTCCAGGGCGAACCGCCGATGATCGGCAGCAGGGATGCCCCCTGGCGCAGCAGCAGGCTGAGCAGCCAGAACAGGAGGCCGCTGAGCAGGACGCGGGCCAGGCGCACCCAAAAACCGCCGTCGTCGGCAGGAAGCCCGGAGCGCAGCAGCAGGATGAAGGCCGCGTTCAGACCGACATAGAAGCCGGCGATGGCGGGGGTGAGCAGGGAGAATGCCGCCAGCAGCAGCGGCAGGATGAAAAGGAACAGCGCCACCAAGGCGGACGGCAGGGTGCGGCGCAGGCCGGAGAGCACGGCCGCGAAAAAGCGCTCGCGGTTGGCTTCTTTGCCGATCAGGTGCCAGGCGAAAAAGAGCATCAGCCCGCCCAGCGCGATGCCGCCGAGGATGTCGGCCAGGAAATGGACGCCCAGGTAGAGGCGGGTGAAGGCGATCAGCGCCACCATGAACGGGGCGAACCAGGCCAGCGCCCGCTTGCGGAAAACGACGGCCAGGCCGCCCCACATGGCCATGGCCCCGGTCGTGTGGCCCGAGGGAAAGCCGAACGACAGGCCCTGCTGCCGGAAAGCCTCAATGGCCGTCTGCTGCGGCAGGTCGAAGAAATCCCTGCCGCCCATGTCGTGAAGCGGGACGACCCGTTCCCAGTGCGGATCGAGGCAGGCGACGCGGCCGTCGGTGAAAAAGGGGCGCGGCAGGCCGAAAACCTCCTTGGCGATCTCGCTGGCCACGGCCGTCCAGGCAATGATGTGGATCAGCAGGAATCCCTTGCGCAGGCTGAAACCGAACATGACGGCGATGACCATGGCGATGACGAAAAAATAGTACCCGCTGGCCGTCACCTGGAGCATCAGCCAGGTCAGCAGGTCGGAGGAGAGCGATTGCAGGGCGATATGCATCTCGGTCTGAAACATGGCGCGCACCTCGCTGGTATTTTCCGCCATTGTCGGCTTTGCCGCCCGTTTTGTCAATCGCCGGCGGTTGACGGCATAACCTTTTTGGTTTATTTTCCGTAAACAGGAATCACGCAAAGCGTGCCGCACCGGGCGACCCGGCAGGCCGTTCCGGCCGGTAGCGGACAGGCAGGGAAATCAGCATGAAAAAAATATTTTCGCGCAAGAACACGAAATGGATCATCGCGGCCGCGCTGGTCGCGGCCTTCCTGGGCTGGAAGATCTACCAGAAGGCAAGAAGCGGCGCGGGAGGGCCGGGCTTCGGCGGCGTCGCCGTGGCCGTCGAGGTCGCCCCCATCACCCGGGGAGCCCTGCGCGACCTGGGAAGCTACACCGGCACGATGACGGCCAAGACCAACGTCACCGTCTCCCCCAAGATCGCCGGCCGGCTGAACCGCCTGCTGGTCGACATCGGCGACCCGGTGCGCAGCGGCCAGCTGCTGGCCGTGCTGGATGACGATGAGTACCGCCAGCAGGCGCTTCAGGCCGAAGCCGACCTGCGCGTGGCCAAGGCCAACCTGGAGGAGGCGCGCAGCACCCTGACCATGCAGGAGCGGAACCTGGAGCGGGCGCGCGCCCTGCACCAGAGCGGCATCCAGAGCGACGCCCAGCTGGACCAGGTTACCTCGGCCTACGAGTCGCAGAAGGCGCGCTTCCACGTGGCCGAGGCCCAGGTGGCCAACCGCGAGGCGGCGCTGGAGAGCGCCCGGGTGCGCCTTTCCTACACCCGCATCGCCGCCAGCTGGGATCGCGGCCGGCCGGTGCGCTACGTCGGCGAGCGCTTCGCCGACGAGGGGGCGCTGCTGGCGGCCAACACGCCCATCCTCTCGGTCATCGAGCTGCAGCCGATCACGGCCGTCATCCACGTCACCGACCGCGAGTACTTCCGCCTTAAGGTTGGGCAGCCGGCGTCGGTCAGCGGCAGCGCCTTCCCCGGCAAGACGTTCTCCGGGCGCATCGTGCGCATCGCCCCGCTGCTGCAGGAGGCATCGCGCCAGGCGCGGGTGGAGATCGAGGTCGACAACCCCGAGCGCCTGCTCAAGCCCGGCATGTTCATCACGGTCGAGATCGAGTTCGCCCGCCGCAGCGGCGTCACGGTCGTCCCCTACAATGCCCTGGCCAAGCGCGGCGGGCAGCAGGGCGTCTTCATGGTCGGTGCCGACGGCCAGATGGCGCGCTTTCTGCCCGTGCGCACCGGCATCGTGGAAGCGGGCCGGGTGGAAGTCCTGGAGCCCGGGGACATCTCCGGGCGCGTGGTCGTCCTGGGCCATTACCTGCTCGAGACCGAGGGCCGGATCATCCTGCCGGAGGCCGGCAACGGCAAGCCGCCCGCCGCGGCGGGCAAAAAGGCCGGAGGCGGCAAATGAACATTTCCGGGTTTTCCATTCGCCGGCCGGTTTTCACCGTCATGCTCACCCTGGCCATCGTGGCCATCGGCCTGGTGGCGGTCATGCGCCTGCCCATCGACCTGATGCCGGAGATCACGTTCCCGACGCTGAGCATCATGACATCCTACGAGAACACCGGCCCGGAGGAGATCGAGCAGATCATCACCCGGCCGATCGAGGAGGCCATGAGCGCCGTGCCCGGCGTCGAGGAGGTGTATTCGGTCTCCTCGGAGGGCAGCAGCAGCGTGCGCGTCATGTTCGACTGGGGCGTCGACCTGGACGCCGCCGCCGACGACGTGCGCGAGCGCCTCGACCGCGTCATCGGCCGCCTGCCCGACGACGTCGACCGGCCCATGCTGCGCAAGTTCGACCCGGCCATGATGCCCATCCTGCAGGTCGGCGCCCTCAGCAACCTGGATCCCATCCAGACGCGGCGCATCATCGACGAGCAGATCCTCTACCGCCTCGAGCGCGTCCCCGGCGTGGCTTCGGTGGACGTCTGGGGCGGCCACGAGCGCGAGATCCAGGTCAACCTCGACGTGGACAAGATCAAGGCGCTGGGGCTGCCGCTGGACCTGATCATCAGCGGCATCCGCGAGGGCAACGTCGACCTGCCCGCCGGGGTCATCGAGCGCGGCAACTACGAGATCCTGGTGCGCATCCCCGGCGTATTCGCCCGCGTGGACGAGATCCGCGACACGGTCGTGGCCGTGCGCGGCGGCGTGCCCGTGCGCCTGAAGGAGATCGCCGAGATCTCCGACACCCACCGCAAGATCACCCGCGTCGTCCGCGTCAACGGCATTCCCGGCACCCGCCTGGCCATCTACAAGCAGTCGGGGAAAAACACCGTCCAGGTGGCCGCCGGCGTGCTCAAGGAGATCGAAAGGATCCGCGAGGACCGGCCGCAGATCCAGCTCATCCCGGTGCGCGACAGCTCGGAGTACATCAAGCGGGCCATGGGCAACGTCAGCTCCACCGCCCTCTACGGCGGCCTGCTGGCCGTTCTCGTCCTGCTGGTTTTCCTGGGCAGCATCCGCAGCACCCTGGTCATCGCCACCGCCATCCCGGTATCGATCATCGCCACCTTCGCCCTGATCTACTTCAACGGCTTTACCCTGAACATCATGACCCTGGGCGGGCTGGCGCTGGGCATCGGCATGCTGGTCGACAACTCGATCGTCGTGCTGGAGAACATCGTGCGCCTTAAGGACGGCGGGGCCAAGCCCGTCCAGGCGGCGCTGGACGGGGCCCACGAAGTCGGCGCCGCGGTCATCGCCAGCACGCTGACCACGCTGGCGGTGTTCATGCCCATGGTCTTCGTGCGCGGCATCGCCGGCATCATGTTCAAGCAGCTGGCTTTCGTGGTCAGCTTCTCCCTGATCTGTTCGCTGGTCGTCGCCCTCACCCTGGTGCCCATGCTCTCCAGCCGGTTCCTGGGCCCGCCGCAGCCGCCGCGCTCGAAGCTGGAAAAGTGGAAAGTGCGGACGGTCGCCTCCATCCAGGTCTTTCTCACCCGGCTGGAGGGCGGCTACCAGCGGCTGCTGCACTGGGCGCTGGACCACCGGCCGCGGGTGCTGGGAGCGGTGGCCCTGCTGCTGCTGGGCAGCATCGCCCTGGTCGGCCTGGTGGGCAGCGAGTTCATGCCGGCCACCGACGAGGGCGAAGTGCGCCTCAGCGTCGAGATGGAGGTCGGCACGCGCCTGGCGGTTCTCGACGAAAAGTTCCTGGAGATCGCCGCCATCGTGCGCCGCGAGGTGCCGGAGATGGTCAGCCTGGAGGAGAGCTTCGGCGGCGGCGGCTGGCGTTCGGGCTCGCATACCGGCGATTTCACCATCAAGCTGGCCCCGCGCGGGCAGCGTTCGCGCTCGAGCGAGGAGGTCGCCATGGGCCTGCGCCGCAAGCTGCAGGGCATTCCGGGCACCGTCGTCCGCGCCCGCGCCGGCGGCGGCTTCTTTTTCATGGGCGGCGGCGGCCAGCAGGAGCGGGTGCAGGTCGAGGTGCGCGGCTTCGACCTGGAGAAGAGCGACGCCCTGGGCCAGCAGGTGAAAAAGGTCGTCGAAAGCGTGCGCGGCGTCTCGGACGTCCGCCTCAGCCGCGACCTGGGCAAGCCCGAGGAGCTGCTGGTCATCGACCGCCAGAAGGCGGCCGACATGAAGCTCTCGGTGAGCCGGATCGGCGGCACCCTCGAGACCGTGCTCTCGGGAACCCAGGCCAGCACATTCCGCGAGAGCGGCAAGGAGTACCGCATCCTGGTCAAGGTCAAGGACGCCGAGCAGATGACCATGGACGACATCCTCGACCTGACGCTGACCAACGGCGACGGCCAGCCGGTCAGCCTGCGCAACGTCGTCAGCGTCAAGGCGCGCAGCGGCCCGCAGCGCATCGAGCGCCGCGACCGCGAGCGCGTGCTGACCATCTCCGGCGAAATCGAAGGGCGCGACCTCGGTTCCGTGCTGGCCGACATCCGCTCCGGCCTGCGCCGCGTCCCCGTGCCCCGCGAATTCGCCGTCACCTTCACCGGCGACTACGAGGAGCAGCAGAAGGCCTTTCGCGAGCTGCTGGTCAGCATCCTCCTGGCCCTGATGCTGGTCTACATGATCATGGCCATGCAGTTTGAGTCGGTGCGCGACCCGTTCATCGTCATGTTCTCGGTGCCGCTGGCCGTCATCGGTGTCGTCTGGATGCTGCTCATAACCGGCACCACCTTCAACATGCAGTCGTACATCGGCTGCATCATGCTGGGCGGCATCGTGGTCAACAACGCCATCCTGCTGGTGGACCATACCAACCTGCTGCGCCGGCGCGACAAGCTGGGGGTGCGCGAGGCCATCGAGGAGGCGGGGCGGCGGCGCCTGCGCCCCATTCTGATGACCGCCTTGACCACCATCCTGGCCATGCTGCCCCTGGCCATCGGCATCTCGGAGGGCAGCGAGGCCCAGGCGCCCATGGCCCGCGCCGTGGTCGGCGGCCTGCTGAGCTCGGCCCTGATCACCCTGGTCGTCATCCCCGTCATCTACTCGCTGTTCGAGGGGAAAAAGGATAAAGCCCGGGCATAAGCGGCATTCGCGGGCCACAGGCTGCCCCGGCCGCCGGATCGTTCGCAGCGCCGGCAAGGCCATTTGACAGCCTTCGCAATAATATGTTACCATTTTTTTTAATTTATCCCGGTAAAGGCCGCTAGGGTTCCATGGCTTTCGCTCCCTGGGCTTTTCCCGAATAACAAAGGAGAACAACCATCATGAACAACCAGAAAGCGACCATCGACGGCAATACCGCCGCGGCCCACGTGGCCTACGCCTTCAGCGACGTGGCGGCCATCTACCCCATCACCCCCTCGTCCAACATGGGCGAGCTGGCCGACTCCTGGGCGGCGGCCGGCCGCAAGAACATTTTCGGCGAGGAGGTGGAGGTCATCGAGCTGCAGTCCGAGGGCGGCGCCTCCGGCGCCGTGCACGGGGCGCTGACCGCCGGCTCGCTGACCACGACCTTCACCGCCTCGCAGGGGCTGCTGCTCATGATCCCCAACATGCACAAGATCGCCGGCGAGATGCTGCCCACCGTGTTCCACGTCTCGGCCCGCTCGCTGGCCTGCCAGTCGCTCTCCATCTTCGGCGACCACTCCGACGTCATGTCGGTGCGCAACACCGGCTTCGCCCTGGTCGCCGCCGCCTCGGTGCAGGAAACCATGGACCTGGCCGTGGCCTCGCACCTGGCCACCCTGGAGAGCAAGGTGCCCTTCCTCAACTTTTTCGACGGCTTCCGCACCTCGCACGAGATCCAAAAAGTGGAGATGATCGACTACGAAACCATGGCCTCGCTGCTGGACATGAAGTACGTGGAGGATTTCCGCTCCCGCGCCCTCACTCCCGACCGCCCGGTGCTCAAGGTGGGTCAGCAGACCCCCGACGTCTATTTCCAGGGCCGCGAGACCGTCAACCGGTACTACGAAAAGCTCCCGGTCCTGGTGCAGAAGTACATGGACCTGGTGGCCAAGAAAACCGGCCGCGCCTACCGCCTCTTTGACTACGTCGGCCATCCCGAGGCGGACAGGATCGTCGTCGCCATGGGCTCGGCCTGCGAGACCATCGAGGAGACCGTGGCATACCTGAACAAGAAAGGGGCCAAGCTCGGCCTGATCAAGGTCCGCCTCTACCGGCCCTTCTCCCTGGAAGCGCTGGTCAAGGCCCTGCCCAAGTCGGTGAAGAAGATCGCCGTCCTCGACCGCACCAAGGAGCCCGGCGCCCTGGGCGAGCCGCTGTACATGGACGTGGCCACCGCCCTGGCCAACCGCGGGCTGACCATCGTCGGCGGCCGCTACGGCCTCAGCTCCAAGGAGTTCACTCCCGGCATGGCCAGGGCGGTCTACGACCACCTCGACGGCGCCTGCTTCCACGACTTCACCGTGGGCATCCACGACGACGTCTCCAAGCGCTCGCTGCCCTTCGACGCCGATTTCTCCATCGAGAAGAGCGACACCATTTCCTGCATCTTCTGGGGCCTGGGCTCCGACGGCACCGTCGGCGCCAACAAGAACTCGATCAAGATCATCGGCGACCATACCGACATGTACGCGCAAGGGTACTTCTCCTACGATTCCAAGAAGTCGGGCGGCATCACCATCTCCTACCTGCGCTTCGGCAAGAGCCCCATCCGCGCCCCCTACCTGTCGACCTCGGCCGACTTCGTCGCCCTGCACAACCCGGCCTACATCGGCCGCTATGACGTGCTCAAGGGAATCAAGCCCGGCGGCACCTTCCTGCTCAACTCCGATTGGAGCAACGACGAGGTTTTCGACCACCTGACCCGCGACATGCAGGAGACCATCATTGCCAAACAGATCAAATTCTACAACATCGACGCCCTGAAAATCTCCGACGCCGTCGGCCTGGGCAAGCGCATCAATACCGTGATGCAGGTGGCCTTCTTCAAGATCTCCGGCGTGCTGCCCGGCGACGAGGCCATCCGCCTGATCAAGAGCTCGATCCAGAAGACCTACGAGAAGAAGGGCGAGAAGATCGTCCAGATGAACTGGGAAGCGGTCGACCGCACCAGCGCCGCCCTGCAGCAGATCATGGTCCCCGCCGCGGCCAAGGACATCCGCAAGTCAGCCCCGGTGCCCAAGCTGATCCCCGACGACGCTTCCGAATTCGCCCGCACCGTCGTCGACAAGATGATGCACCTGCAGGGCGACTCCATCCCGGTTTCCTGGATGCCCCTGGACGGCAAGGCGCCCACCGCCACCGCCCGGCTGGAGAAGCGCGGCATCGCCCCGCAGGTGCCGCATTGGCTCAGCGCCAACTGCATCCAGTGCAACCAGTGCTCACTGGTCTGCCCGCACGCCGCCATCCGCGCGCATCTCGGCGCAGCTGGCCGCCAAGCCCGCTTCCTTCCAGACGGTCAAGTCCAGCACCAAGAACGAACGGAATCTGGAATACAAGGTCCAGGTCTACATCGAGGACTGCACCGGCTGCGGCAACTGCGTCCACGTCTGCCCGGCCAAGACCAAGGCCCTGGAGTTCCGCGCCATCGATGAGGAGCGCCGGGCCGGCGAGAACGCCAACACCGAGTTCTTCGAAAACCTGCCCGACAACATCATGGACGGCACCACCCTCGCCCAGTTCAAAGGCGTGCAGTTCCGCAAGCCGCTGTTCGAGTTCTCGGGCGCCTGCGCCGGCTGCGGCGAGACCCCCTATGTCAAGCTGGCGTCGCAGCTTTTCGGCGAGCGCATGCTCATCGCCAACGCCACCGGCTGCTCCTCCATCTATAGCGGCACTTTCCCCACCACCCCCTACTGCGTGGGCAAGGACGGCCGCGGCCCGGCCTGGGCCAATTCGCTGTTCGAGGACAACGCCGAGTACGGCCTGGGCATGCGCCTGGCCGTGGACGCCAACCGCAAGCTGCTGCGCGCCGCCATCGACCGCGTACTGGCCTCCGGAGCTGAAAAGAAGCTGGAGGCGGCGCTGAAGAAGAGCCTCGAGCTCTGGAGCGCCACGGGTGACGACGCCCAGGCTGCGGCGCAGGCCGTCCGCGCGCTCCTGCCCGCCGCCCTGCAGGCGGCGCCGGCGGGAAAGCAGGCCGATCTGCGCAAGGTCAGCGAGCTGCAGGACTACCTGGTCGACAAGTCCGTCTGGTGCATCGGCGGCGACGGCTGGGCCTACGACATCGGCTACGGCGGCCTGGACCACGTGCTGGCCACCGGCAAGAACGTCAACGTGCTGGTGCTGGACACCGAAGTGTACTCCAACACCGGCGGCCAGGCTTCCAAGGCGACGATGCTTTCGGCGGTGGCGCAGTTCGCCTCGGCCGGCAAGCGCACCGGCAAGAAGGACCTGGGGCTGATGTTCATGAGCTACGGCTACGTCTACGTCGCCTCGGTGGCCCACGGCGCCAACATGAACCAGCTGGTCAAGGCCTTCCTCGAGGCCGAGGCCTTTCCCGGGCCCTCGATCATCATCGCCTATTCCCCCTGCATCATGCACGGCATCGACATGGGGCTTTCCAGCGCCGAGGCCAAGAAGGCCGTACAGGCCGGTTACTGGCCGCTCTACCGCTACAACCCGGCGCTGGCCGCGGAAGGGAAAAATCCTTTCATTTACGAAAGCAAGGACCCCAGCCTCGGCATGCAGGATTTCCTGGCCAAGGAGATCCGCTTCGCCACCCTCAAGCTGCAGTTCCCGAAAGTGGCCGACCGGCTGTACGAGCAGGCCGAGGCATTCAAGAAGGGCAAGCACGACTACTACAAGAAACTGAGCGAGATGAAATAGGGCCGCCGCGCATGGGAATTTGACGCCATGGCCGTCGACATCCAGCACATCGACCTGGACCATCCGAACCGCCGGCTGCTGCAGCACGCCGCCCGCGTACTGGAGGGCGGCGGGCTGGTCGTCTATCCGACCGACACCATTTACGGGCTGGGCGCCGACCTGTTCAACAAGGGGGCCATGGCGCGCATCTTCAAGCTGAAACAGGCCTCCGGTCGGAAGCTGCTCAGCTTCATCTGCCCCGACCTGGCCGCCGTGGCCGACTGGGCCTACCTGCCCACCAGCTCCTACCGCATCCTGCGCCGGGTCACGCCCGGCAAGTATACCTTCGTCCTGCGCGCCAGCAAGCAGGTGCCCAAGATCCTGCTGCAGAAGCGGCCGACGGTCGGCGTGCGCATCCCCGACTCGGCGGTGGCCCTGGGCCTGGCGCGCGAGCTGGGCCGGCCGCTGCTCTCCACCTCGGTGCCCCAGGGATCGGACGACTACTTCACCGAC
>CAZLSH010000075.1:9875-10374 GCA_964562095.1 uncultured Clostridia bacterium
GATCGCCGCCACCTTCCGCCACGACATCGACCTGATCCTGGACGCCGGAGTGCTGGCCAACGTGCCGTCCACGATCATCGACCTGAGCGGGCCGGAGCCCGTGCTGCTGCGCGCCGGCGCCGGTGCCGTCGAGCCCTTCGGCCTGTAGGCGGCGGGCGCGCCCGGTTTGCATTTCGCCCGGGCGCGCGGTACAATAGCCCGGGGTGCATATGACAAAGGCCAACATCATCACCATCGTCCGCATCATCATGGTCCCCTTCGTGCTGGTCATCCTGCTGACCGAGATGGAGAACAAGGAGATCATCGCCTTCGTCGTGTTCGTCATCGCCGCGGTGACCGATTCCATCGACGGCTATGTCGCCCGCAAGTACGACCAGGTCAGCGACCTGGGCAAGTTCCTCGACCCCCTGGCCGACAAGCTGCTGGTGGCGGCGGCGCTCATCGCCCTGGTCTACCTGCAGGAAGTGGAGACCTGGGTGGCGGCGATCATCATCCTGCG
>CAZLSH010000076.1:0-10264 GCA_964562095.1 uncultured Clostridia bacterium
CCGTCTACGGCAAGCCGGTCGAGGAAGCGTACCGGGTCTACATGGGCCAGGAGCCTCGGAACTGAGGCGGGGCGCCGGCGCCCGGGCCTGGAAGCAAGGGCCCGCAAAGCCGGCGGCGGCCGCGGGCGAGAGAGTCAGTGCTCGCTGATGGTAAATGGGCCGTCACTGAAATCCGATTCCGTGCCGTCCGTGGTCAGAATGCGGATGGAGTACAGTTCGCCGGCCGGGGCCGTGCCGCCGGCGTGCTGGCCAACCACCCAGGTGTAACTTTTGACCGCCACGTCTATCCCGGTCGTGATCTGACCGATCTTGGTATTGTTCTTGAACAGCACCAGCCGCACCGTGCCGGTGACGCCGCTTTGCGCCTTCCAGGTGATGGCATGCGAGGAGCCTTTGCTCCAGTTTTCGCCGCCGTTTGGCGAGGTCAACTGCAGCTGCGAAGGGCTGATCAACGAAAAGCGGAAGTCGCTGCGGTCGACGAGCGTGTTGTCCGCGCTGCGCAGGTAGAAGTGGTAGTCGGAGCCCGCAGGGGCGGCGCCGTGGTCATAGGTCTGGCCGACGGTCCAGGAGTATGATCCGCTTGCGGCCGGCAGGCCGGTGGCGATGTTGCCGAAGCGCGAGCCGCCCTTGAACAGCACCAGGCGCACGGTGCCGGCGTAGTTCTCGGCGTTCCAGGTGATGGCCTTAGTCGAGCCCAGCGTCCAGTGTTCGCCGCCGTTGGGCGCGGTGGCGGTCAGGACGGGGGCGATGGACAGCTTGGCGACGAAGGCGTCGGCAGTGCCGTTCAGCGTCGTGGAGAAAGCGCCGGCGGTCACCGGGAACGTGGCGGAGTCCGAGCTGGTTTGCCCGGTGACATAGCAGGCGGAGGTGCTTTCGATGGCGATGGCATGGCTTATATCGAAGCCGCTCCCTCCCAGGAAGGTGGAATAGACCAGGCTGGCTCCGTCGGCGCTGAAAGCGGTGATGAAGGCATCGCCGTTCCCGCCGCCAAAGCTCACGTCGGCCGCTCCGGGCGTGGTCGGGAAATCGGAGGACATCGTGTACCCGGTCACGATTGCTTGCCGGCTGCTGTTCAGCGTGATGCCCTTGAGCGTGTCCGTGGAACTTCCATCAAGGAACGTGGAATAGACCAGTCCCTTCCCCGTGGGATTGAGCTTGGTGACGAACGCGCCGGAGGTTTCGTAGCTCGTGTCAAACGCCCCGGCGGTGGTGGGAAAATCGCTGGAGTCGGTCGACCCGCCGACGTAGGCGTTCTTGTCCGCGTCCTGGACGATGCCCACGGCGGCATCGGTACCGGCTCCTCCGAGAAAGGTGGAATAGACAAGCCCCGTCCCCGTGGAATCGAGCTTGGTGACGAAGGCATCCTGGGGGCCATGCCCCATCGTGGCGAACGCCCCGGGGGTGGTCGGGAAATCGTTGCTCTTCGTGCCGCCCGCGACCGCCGCCATGCCGTCGCCGTCGACGCTGATGGCTTGGCCGGCGTCTTCTCCCGCTCCGCCCACGAACGTGGAATAGACCAACGGCGTCGCGGTGAAATCGAACTTGAGAACAAAGGTGTCGAGGTCGCCGTTGTGGCTGGTGTCAAAGGCTCCGGCCGTGGTCGGGAAGGCGGTGGATGCGGTCGTGCCTACCACGTAGGCGGCATCGGCGCCGTCCATGACCAGGCCCAGGCACTTGTCCTCGCCGGCGCCGCCCAGGTAGGTGGAATAATACAGGGCCTCTCCGGCTGGGTCGAGCCCGGTGATGAATCCGTCTGTTACGCCTGCTTTCGATTCCTGGTAGGCCCCGGCGGTGGTGGGGAAATCGTTGGACATGGTGTAGCCCGTCAGGTAGACATAACCGCCGCTGCCCAGGCGCAATCCGGTCAGGGAATCGCCCGATTCGCCTCCCAGGAATGTGGAATAGACCAACGCGCTCCCGGAGGAATTCATTTTGGTGACAAAAACGTCACGGTAATTACCGGGGTCATCGTCATAGCTGGTGGCGAACGCTCCGGCCGTGGTCGGGAAATCGCTGTTCGGAGTTTCGCCCGCAATGTACACGTTGCCGACGCTGTCGGCAACGATGCGTATCCCCGTATCCGCGTCCTCGCCGCTCCCGCCCAGGTAGGTGCAAAAGACCAGCGGGTCAATGGTCAGCGTGAGCGCCCGGTCATAGGTGCCAACCGCGAAGCCATATAAGCCGCCGGCGATTTTCTTGAATGCCGCCTTCACCTGCACCCGGGCGCCGTCGACTTCTTGATAGGCGACCGGCCGTTTGTGAATCAATTCGCCGAACGCGGTCTCTACCCGGAGGTCGCCCTGCCGGGTGATGGCCGTTCTCCTGGCCCCACGGTAGGCGAAACGGATCGCCTGCGGATCGCCGCCGGGCCGCACCTCCCAATCGTACTCGATGCGGCTCTCCACGCCGTATACCCTGAGATCGATGTTCTCATAGATGTCGCCATAGGCGACCGCGGCGAAGGACTGGATCCCCGACCGCCATTGCGAGCGATCGCTGCCCATGAAATAGTTCACGCGATAGGGCTGTTCGTCCGATCCGAACAATGCGGGACTCGGATTGGCGCCCACGAACTCCAGCCGGCTGACATCGCGGCGCATCGTTCCCGGCTGTTTCCCCGCCGCTGCGATCCGCCCGTCAAACACCAGCCCGGTTTGGGTGAACCACAAGGTGTAGCGGCGGGTCTGGGAGTAGAACCGCGCTTGGCGGTCGACCTGGCCCTGGTTTTTGATGAAATAGAGGGGCAGGCCGACCCGCTGCGGAGACACTGCAATGGAGGAAAGATTCGCCCCGGGAGCTTCCGCCGCTTGAAGCGTCAGCCGTTCGGCTGGAGCGGGCGCTCCGGACAGCAGCAGCCAGGCACACAACACGGTCATGCTCAAGACCACGCTCGAGGGAAGAATTTTTCTAGTCTTTGCCATTGCGATCTCTCCTCCTGACAACTTTTTGTTTCGGAAGCAAAATTGTATGGTTGTCAACTTAACAATTCAATAGTATTTTCCAGTTTTCTTTTTTTTGCTGGATATATCCGTGCGGAGCTTTTGCTGGCCGGGAACAGCAGCGGCTTTCCTCCGCCGCCCGGAAGGTGTACTCACTGGCGGCGAAAGGGGAGCCGTGCAACTAGGCCAGGCCTGGAAGGAGAAGCCGCAAGGCCTTATTCCAGCTCGGGGTTGATCTTTTTCAGCGACCGCAGCTCTTGCTGCAGGTCGCGGCCCATCTTGTCGATTTTTGCTCGCTGCGCCTGTGGCGATCGTCCAGGGATGCCAGCCTGGGATCCCTGGCCGCCGCTCTTTCGTCGACGCCGGCGGCTCGAGCATGGAGCCCAAGGCTTTCCTGCAGCCGCTGCACGACCCGATCTTCATCTCCGGAGCCATGGGCAACGCCACCGGCCGCAACATCCACCAGAAGCCCCTGGACGAGGCCGTGCGCCTGACCGACGCCATCACGGCCATCACCGTCTACGGCAAGCCGGTCGAGGAAGCGTACCGGGTCTACATGGGCCAGGAGCCCAAGAACTGAAAAAACCGGCGTTGCCTAGCGAAAAGACTACTTGTTCTTCAGGGGATCGAGTCTTTTCAGGACGCGCAGGACCACTTCCATGTCCTGGGTCAGGGCGTCGATCTTTTTTTCGCAGCGGATGAGGCGTTCGTTCATGCTGATCAGGCGCTCGTCCATGCGGACGAGGCGTTCGTCCATGGCGGCGGTCTTTGCTTCCAGGGTGACGGTCTTTTCATAGACATCGACCACATTGGCGATCCGCGTCCCGTCCGCCCGGTTGATCACCTGGGGCTCCGCCGCCTTGCTGCCGATGAAAACGACGAGCACGGCGCACAGGATCATGCCCACGGCCACGCTCTGCCAGCTCAGTTTGATTTTTTTCAAGGTGTACCTCCTGGAGTAACTGTCAGAAAGCTACCACAAACGCACCGGGTATGCAATAAGCGCCTGTTCAGGATGGAATGATCTTGACTGGGTTGGAGCGCACCCGGCTTGATCAAGGACGGTGATCAGGGTGAAGAACGCACCCGGAAGGACTCGAACCTTCAGCCTGTTGATTAGAAGTCAACTGCTCTATCCTTTGAGCTACGGGTGCCTGCGCTTGCGAATCGGGGCGAGTAGATTTGAACTACCGACCTCCTGCTCCCAAGGCAGGCGCGCTGACCAGGCTGCGCTACGCCCCGCTGGACAGGGTTTCTACAGCTCGGAAATGTCTCTCCGCATCCGCTTGCGCATGCGTTTCTTGGCCTGGGCGGCCTTGAGGCGCTTGCGCTCGCCGGGTTTCAAGTAGACGCTGTGCTTCTTGATCTCTTTGATGATGGCTTCCATCTGCACTTTTCTCTTGAACCGGCGCAGGGCGCTTTCGAAAGACTCGCCCTGGGAAAGCTCTACAAATGCCACTTGCGATCACACTCCTTTTTTTGAAAATAATGACCGGTGAGATCCTTGTATACCCCATTTCATTGCGAAAGTCAAGGGAAACAGCCTGTTGCCGGCGGCATGAAGCTTGAAGCCGCTTTTAGCGGCGGCGGGCGGGCAACGCTCCGCAGCCTCCAGGGAAGACAGAGGGAAGACAAAGGGAAAGACAGAGAGAAGACACAGTGGGAAAGAGATCCTGAAAGGGCTTTTTCCACTCTCTCTTCCCTCCTTCCTCCCTCTCTCTTCCCTTTCTCCTCCCTGAGATTGCCATTCCCCTGTCTTTGTGTTTTGGGCCGGGTTGCCAGGGGCGGCGAAAGCGGGTAAAATGAAAACATGGCCATGAAGATCGTCTTCCCCGTCGCCGGCGTCGGCACGCGCTTCCTGCCGGCCAGCAAAGAAGTGCCCAAGGAGATCCTGCCGGTTCTCGACAAGCCCCTGATCCAGTACGCCGTCGAGGAGGCGGCCGCCAGCGGGCTTACCGACTTCATCTTCATCACCGCCCCGGGCAAGGAGGCGCTGGAGCGCCATTTCTCCCCCAACCCCGAGCTCGACGCCTTCCTGGAGCGCCACCGCAAGACGCAGCTGCTGGAAGGGCTGCAGCAGTACTACCGCATGAACTTCTCCTACATCCGCCAGGAGCAGGCGCTGGGATTCGGCCACGCCGTCTCGCTGGCCGAGGCGGCGGTCGGCGGCGAGCCCTTCGCCATCTCGCTCCCCGACGACCTCATCCTCTCCGAGCGACCGGTCATGGCCCAGATGCTTGCCGTGTATGAAAAATACCGCTCGCCCGTGATCGCCTTCATGAAAGTGCCGCGGCAGGAAGTGCCGCGCTACGGCATTGCCTCCGGCCCGCTGCTGGAGGAGCGCGTCTTCCGCATCGAACAGCTGGTGGAGAAGCCGGCGCTGGACGCCGCACCCTCCAACGACGCCGTCATCGGCCGCTACATCCTCACTCCCGACATCTTCCCGCTGCTCCAGCGCGGCCGGAAGGGGGCCGGCGCCGAGATCCAGCTCACCGATGCCGTGGTCGAGCTGATGAAGCGGCGCCAGGTGCTGGGCTATTTTTTCGAGGGGCGGCGCTTCGATGCCGGGACGATGCTGGGCTACATCGAGACGCTGGTGCACGTGGCGCTGCAGCGCGAGGACACGCGGGACTTCACCCGCCGCCTGCTGCGCGGCCTGGTCCGCGATGAGAAATTATGAGGCCTTCTCCACCACGGCCGATGCGGGGATCCGTTTCCGGGGGCGCAGCCACGCCGAGTTGTACGCCAATGCCCTGCGCGGCCTGAACCTGGTTCTTTTCGGCCGCAACCCCCGTTGGTCAGAGAAAAAGGGAGCCGCCGTCCCTTTTCGCTTCCGCGGCGACGGCCCGGAGAACGTCCTGGTCAATCTGCTGGCCGCGGCCGTGGCGCTGGCCGAACAGGAGGGAAAGCAGGTTACGGCCGCGGATATCCGTCACGCCGACGGGTGCCGGCTGGATGCGCGGCTGGCCATCGCCCCCTGCCCGCGCCGCCCCATAATCGGGGTCAAGGCGGTCACCTACCACAACCTGCGCGTGCGGGAGAAGAACGGCGTGCTGCGGGCCGAGGTGGTCCTGGACGTATGAGCCGCCCGATCGAGCAGTTCACGGAGGTCGCCCCCTGCCGCTGGCGCCTGGCCAAGGCCGCCGACCGGGCCATGACCGCCGACGCCGAGGTCTTTGCCACGCGCGCGATCCTGCGCCAGGCGCTGGATGACGGCGCTATCGAGCAGGTGGTCAACGTGGCCTGCCTGCCGGGCCTGGCCGGAAGCTCGCTGGCCATGCCCGACATCCACTCCGGCTACGGCTTCTGCATCGGCGGCGTGGCCGCCTTTCCCGCCGACGGCGGCATCGTGCTCCCCGGCGGCGTGGGCTACGACATCAACTGCGGCGTGCGCCTGCTGGCCAGCTCCATCCCCGAGGGCGAGTTCACCGCCGTCGCCGACGCCGTCGGCCATGCCCTGCTGGCGCGCATCCCCAGCGGCCTGAACGCGCGTGGACTGCGCCAGCTGAACAAGAAGGAGTTCCAGCGCATTGTCGCCGGCGGCGTGGGCGAGGTCGCGCGCCGCTTCGGCAGCGACCCCGCCGACATGGAGCTCATTGAATCGGGCGGCTGCCTGCCCTTCGACACCCCCGGCGCCCTCGGCCCCCGGGCCTGCGAGCGCGGCGCCGCCCAGCTGGGCTCGCTGGGCTCCGGCAACCATTTCATCGAGGTCCAGGCGGTGGAGGAGATCTTCGACCCGGCGGCGGCGCGCGTGTTCGGCCTGGAGCCCGGCCGAGTCGCCGTCATGATCCACACCGGTTCTCGCGGCTTCGGCCACCAGGTCGCCAGCGACTACATCGAAACCTTCCGCAAGCGCAACCTGGCCCGCCTGAAACTGCGCGACCCGCAGCTGATCCATGCCGCCATCGCTTCCAGCGAGGGGCGCAACTACCTGCAGGCGCTCAACGCCGCCAGCAACTTCGCCTGGGCCAACCGCCAGCTCATCCAGGAGGAGGTCGTCGCCGTCCTGGAGGAGGCGCTGGCCATGGGCCGCCGGCAGCTCGGGCTGAAGCTGGTCTACGACCAGGCGCACAACATCGCCAAGTTCGAGCGCCATGAAGTCGGCGGCAGCGGGGTGGACCTGCTGGTCCACCGCAAGGGGGCGACGCGGGCTTTTCCGGCCGGACACCCCGACATCCCGGAGCGCTATCGGGACAGCGGACAGCCCGTGATCATCCCCGGCAGCATGGGCAGCAGCTCCTACGTTTTGCGCGGCACGGCTGCAGGAACAGCGTCCGCTGCGGGCACCTTCTTTTCTTCCGCCCACGGTGCCGGCCGCCGCCTCAGCCGCCACCAGGCGATCCGGCTCGCGGCGCAGGAGGATGTGCGCGAACGCCTGCGCGGCCGGGGCATTTCGGTGTTCAGCCTCTCGAACCAGGGGTTGAAGGAGGAGATCCCCGAGGCCTACAAGGATATCGACGACGTGGTGGCGACCACCGTCCTGGCAGGGATCTCGGCCAAGGTGGCGCGGCTGCGGCCGCTGCTGGTGGTCAAGGGCTAACGGGAATCAGGGGCGCCCGTCCGATTCAACGGGTTCGTTGGCGATGATCTCGCTGAAGCGCACGCGGACATGGTAGACGACCTGTTCGGCGCTGTTGCGGGCCAGCAGCACGTCGCAGTCGGGCCAGTGCGGCGCCAGGCGCAGGGCGGCATAATAGGCGATCTTTTCGAAGTTGGCGGCGTTCTTGGAGTCGCTGTTGAAAACGATGATCACCCGCTTCTCGGCGTCCAGCGCCTTGATCTCCACCAGTCCCTCGGTGTTCTTCAGGTAGCTCAGGGTCTTGGCCATCGAGTCGCCCCGGCCCGCACCGCCGCCGATGATGACCAGGGTGAAGAAGACCAGCAGCACGAGCGCCACGCCGCCGGCGACGACCCAGATCAATTTGTTGGACCGGCGGGCATGGAGCCGGCGGATCTTGCTCCTGATCATGGGGCTGGCGCTCCGGCTCAGGGCACCACGACGTTGTTGAACACGTCGCTGATGATGTCGTCGCTGGTCAGGCCCTCGGCTTCGGCCTCGTAGCTCAGGATGATGCGGTGGCGCAGCACGTCGCGGCCGACGGTCTTGACGTCCTCGGGGGTGACGTAGCCGCGGCGGCGGATGAAAGCCAGGGCCTTGGCGGTCTCGGTGAGGTAAATGGAGGCGCGGGGCGAGGCGCCGAACTGGATGAGGTTCTTCAGCCTGGCGATGCCCGCCTCCTGGGGGAAGCGGGTGGCGTGGACCAGGTCGATGATGTAGTCCTTGATGCGCTCGTCGATGTAGACCAGCTGATAGGCCTTCTGCAGCCGGGCCAGGGCGGCGCGGCCGAGGACGGCTTTCAGGGAGATGTCGCCGCCGCCGGCCATGCGCTCGACGATCTCCTTTTCCTCGCTTTTCTGCGGATAGGTGATCCTGACCTTCAGCAGGAAGCGGTCGACCTGGGCCTCGGGCAGGGGGTAGGTCCCCTCCTGCTCGATGGGGTTCTGGGTGGCCATGACCATGAATGGCCGGGCGATGGGGTGGCTCTCCTCGCCGATGGTCACCTGCAGCTCCTGCATGGCCTCGAGCAGCGCGCTCTGCACCTTGGCCGGGGCGCGGTTGATCTCGTCGGCCAGCAGCAGGTGGGTGAAGATCGGGCCCTTGCGGGTGGTGAACTCCGAGGTCTTGGGGTTGAAGACCATGGTGCCGGTGAGGTCGGCCGGCAGCAGGTCGGGGGTGAACTGGATGCGCTTGAAATCCAGGTCGGTCACCCGCGCCAGGGTCTTGACGGCCAGGGTCTTGGCCAGGCCGGGCACCCCTTCGAGCAGGACGTGCCCCGAGGCCAGCAGCGCGATCATCATGCGCTCCAGCAGCTCCTTCTGGCCGACGATGACCTTGGCCATTTCGGCCAGGGTCTGCTCGATCGCCGCGCTCTCCTCCTTGATCTTCTCGTTGATGAATGCCAGGTCCTGGGCCATGCCGTCCTCCTAATAGTGTTTCTGGCGGTAGTCGGCGCCCATGATCTCGATGCTGCGCGCCATCTCGTACAGGCGGCTGCGGATGCGGTTGCCGATGCGCTCGCTCAGGGTCTCCTCGCTGCCGACCTTCTTGTCGAAGAAGTTGCTGGCGAACAGGGTGACGCGGTTGCCGTTGTAGCGGCGGTTGATCAGGAAATAGATGTTGTCCTCCACCCAGGGGCTGGGGCGCGAGGAGCCGAGCTCGTCGAACAGCAGCAGTTCGACCCGGGCCAGGCGCTGGATCAGCTGCGAGATGGTGTCGAAGTCGCGGCTGGCGGAATCCTCGCCCGAGCGCATCTCGCGCGTCAGGTCGTTCCAGTCGATGTAGGCCACTTCGGCGCTCTTCTCCTGGATCAGCTGGTTGCCGATGCTGCACAGCAGGCGGGTCTTGCCCACGCCGGTGGCGCCCTGGAAGAGCAGGCCGCTGTCGACGGCGGGGTAGTCGGCGACGAACTTCTCCGCCGCCTTGCGCGCCTTGGCCTGGGAAGGGCTGGATTTGTCGGGGAAATAGCTGCTCAACTCCGTGCCCAGGAAGCGCGGCGGGATGTTGGCGCTGCCGGCGCGCAGCGCCTGCGTCCCCTCGCGGCGGCAGGAGCAGGCGCGGGCGATCTCGCGGCCGTCAACGGTGACCAGCACCCAGCCGCTGTCGTTGCAGATCGGGCAATGGGGTTC
Organism: uncultured Clostridia bacterium; assembly: GCA_964562095.1. Classification (GTDB taxonomy): domain Bacteria; phylum Acidobacteriota; class Aminicenantia; order UBA2199; family UBA2199; genus UBA2199. Next base: position 9,627 of record CAZLSH010000076.1, read on the forward strand.
CATCAGTTCAACGCTCCGTAGATGCCCTGCTTCTTCAGCTGGTTCTTCAGCTTGGCCAGGGCCTTGATCTCGATGCGCCGGATGCCCTCCGGGCTCATCTTCAGCTGCTTGGCGATCTCGCGCAGCTTCTGCGGCTCCTCGTCCTGGAAGCCGAAGCGCAGGCGGATGATCTCGGCCTCGCGGGCGGTGAGCTTCTCGATGTCCTCGCGCACCAGGTCGCGGACAGCGCTGCCGATGAGGATGTCCTGGGGGTCGACGACCGAGTCGTCGGGCAGGAACGTGGTCAGGCTCGACGAGTTGTCGTCGCTGATGCCCTTGTCCAGCGAGATGATCTCGTCGGGGACGGCCAGCATCACCTTGACTTTTTTCTCGGGGATCTGCAGGGCCTCGGCCAGCTCTTTCTCGCTGGGGTGGCGCTTCAGCTTCTTGCTCAGCTTGAAATAGGCCTTCTTGAAGTTCAGGTAGTCGTTGTAGAAGATGTCGGGGAGCGAGATGAGGTTCTGGTTCTTGGAGAGGTAGCGGCGGATCTCGCTGCGCACCCACCACAGGGCGTAGGTGAAGAAGCGGTTCTCGCGCTGCAGGTCGAATTTTCTCAGGGCCTCGATCAATCCCTTGTTGCCCTCGTTGATCAGGTCGAG
>CAZLSH010000077.1:0-10197 GCA_964562095.1 uncultured Clostridia bacterium
CGGGACGCGGACCACGTCGATCTCCCCCTCCTTGGCGCCGCTGCGCATCAGGGCGTCCTTGGCCCCTTCCAGCAGCTTCTCGCTGATGAAGTTGTTGAAGCGCGAGACGACGATGGCCACCTTGAAACCCCTGGAAATGAGCTGTCCCTGGAATTCTTTCATTTTCTTCTCCATGTGGGGCTAAAAATATCCTAAAAACGCTCTGATGTCAAGCAAAACGGGCCTTCCCGCCCTGAGAAACGCGGTGGCCGGCAGTTGACAAGCCTGTTCCCCCCGGCCGATAATAGTCGCATGATCAAGATCCTGCTGGTCGAGGACAACGCCGCCATGCGCGAGATGCTCGCCAGCATCATCGCCGAGAAGGGCTTCGCGGTCGACGCCGCCGCCGACGTCGCTTCCGGCCTGGCGCTGCTGAAAAAGAACGACTACGCCTTGATCGTCTCCGACCTGCAGCTCCCCGACATGGACGGACTGGGCTTCCTGAAGAAAACGCGCGATTTGCAGCTGCCCTTCATCATTCTCACCGCCTACGGCTCGATCGAGAAGGCCGTCGAGGCCATCAAGGAGGGAGCTTACGATTTCATCGCCAAGCCCGTCGACCCCGACTACCTGCTGCTGATGATCGAGAAGGCGCTGGCGGCGACCCACATCGCCCGCGAGAACCTGGTCCTGCGCGAAGTGCTGCGCTCGGAAACGGGCCGGACCGTCATCATCGGCAGCAGCCGCGAGCTGCTGCATGAGGCCGACAAGGTGCGCCAGGTGGCGCAGACCCCGGCCACGGTGCTGCTGCGCGGCGAGAGCGGCACCGGCAAGGAGCTGTTCGCCCGCGCCGTCCATGCCCTGAGTTCGCGCCGCGACCGCCCCTTCATCACCATCAACTCGGCCTCCATCCCCGACAACCTGCTGGAGAACGAACTGTTCGGCCACGAGAAGGGCTCCTACACCGGGGCGCACATGCGCCAGGTGGGCAAGCTGGAGCTGGCCCAGGGCGGCACCTTCTTCTTCGACGAGATAGGCGATTTCCCCCTGCAGCTGCAGGGCAAGATCCTGCGCGTGCTGGAGGAAAAATCGATCACCCGCCTGGGAGGCGCCCGGGCCATCGCCCTCGACATCCGCTTCATTTTCGCCACCAACCAGGACCTGGAAAAGGCGGTGGCCGAAAAGCGCTTCCGCCAGGACCTGTACTACCGCATCACCAGCTTTCCCATCGAGCTGCCGCCGCTGCGCGAGCGCCGCGACGACATCCTGCTCCTGGCCGATCATTTCGCGCGCAAGCTCTCGCTGGAGGTCCGCAAGCGCGAGTTCAGCCTGGCGCCGGCGGCGCGCGAGAAATTATCGGCCTATCCCTGGCCGGGGAACGTCCGCGAGCTGCAGAACACCATCGAGCGGGCGGTGATCATCGGCGCCGGCCCCGTCATCCGCCCCGAAGAGATCATCCTGCCCGGCCGCCCCTTTCCCGTTCCCGAGTGCATGAACCTCAACGGCGCGCTGAAGGAGGTCGGGGCGCGGGCGCGGGCGCTCGCCGAGAAGCAGAAGATCGCCCAGGTTCTCGGCGAAACCGGTTTCAACCGCACGCGAGCGGCGGAGATCCTGCAGGTCAGCTACAAGACCCTGCTGGACAAGATCAAGGAATATGGCCTGGCTGAAACGGATTAGGCGGCGGATCCTGGGCATGCTGGCCTGGCTGCTGATCGAGGGCGTCGTCGCCTGCAACCGGGTGACGATCGAAGGCGGTGACGGGCTGCGCGGCCTGGATCAGGGAACGACGCCGCTGATCTACATCTTCTGGCACCGCCACATTCTCTTCGTCATCCACCGTTTCAAGAACTGCGGCGCCCGGCCGCTGATCTCCCTTTCCAGCGACGGCGACCTGGTGGCCGCCGTCGCCGCCGAGTACGGCATGAAACCGATCCGCGGCTCCTCCTCCCGGGGCGGGGCGCGCGCTTTTTTGGAAATGGCGCGCTCCATCCGCGAGGAGAACGCCCGGGTGCTGATCACCGCCGACGGCCCCAAGGGGCCGGCGCGTCGGGTCAAGGAGGGGGCCGTGCAGCTGGCGGCGAAGACCGGCGCCTGGGTCGTGCCCATCAGCTGGTCGGCGACGCGCGTCAAGGTGCTGGAAAAGAGCTGGGACCGCTTCCTGGTGCCGTTGCCCTTCGGGCGCATCCGCTTCGTCTATGGAACGCCACTGCGCATCCAACCCGAACTCTCCTCCGCCGAATGGGAGCGGGAAACGGACCTGCTCTCGGCAAGCCTGGACGCCCTGCAGGAAAGGGCCGGCACCGATCCCGCCTAGCGAACGTCCGCTGAATTTGGCGCCTTGGCGCTTTTTTGCTATGATGGCGCCTGGCACAGGAGGGGCGATGAAAAAAATCAGGAAGATCGGGATATTGACCGGCGGCGGCGATTGCCCGGGGCTGAACGCCGTCATCCGCGCCGTGGTGCACACGGCCTGCCGCGACCACGGCCTCGAGGTCTGCGGCATCCTGGACGGCTACGCCGGGCTGATCCACAAGAACGTCCGCCCGCTCGCCCCGGCCGACGTGTCGGGCATCCTGCCGCGTGGCGGCACCATCCTGGGCACCTCCAACCGCGACAACCCCTTCCATTACACCGACCCCGGCCCGGGGACGAAGAAGGAGCACCGCGACGTCTCGGCGCAGGCGCTCAAGACCATCGAGTACAACGAGATCGACGTCCTGATCGCCGTCGGCGGCGACGGCACGCAGATCATCGCCAACACCTTCTTTGAAAAGCACGGCCTGCCGGTCATCGGCGTGCCCAAGACCATCGACAACGACCTCGACGGCACCGACGTCACCTTTGGCTTTGACACGGCGCTGACCATCGCCACCACCGCCGTCGACAAGCTGCATTCGACCGCCGAGGCCCACCACCGCATCATGGTCATCGAGGTCATGGGCCGTTACGCCGGCTGGATCGCACTGGAAGCGGGACTGGCCGGCGGCGGCGACGTCATCCTCATCCCCGAGCTGCCCTACCGCGTCGACAAGGTCTGCGAGAAGATCCGCCGGCGCAGCGATGGCGGCAAGCGCTTCTCGCTGGTCGTGGTCGCCGAGGGGGCCCGCCCCGAGGGGGGCGAGCGGGTAATCGCCCGCCAGGTGAACGACGCCAGCGACCCCATCCGCCTCGGCGGCATCGCCGCCCTGGTCGCCAACCAAGTCGAGGACGTGACCGGCATCGAGAGCCGCTTCACCATCCTGGGCCACGTGCAGCGCGGCGGCAGCCCCTCGCCCTTCGACCGCATCCTGGCCAGCCGCTTCGGCTATCACGCCGTCCAGGCCGCCGTCGAGCGCAAGTTCGGCCAGCTGGTCGGGCTGCGCGGCCAGGACATCCGGACGACGCCGATCAAGGACGCCGTGGCCGTGCCGCGCCGCGTCCGCGAAGACAACGACCTGGTCAGGGTTGCCAAGGCCGTGGGCACCTGCTTCGGGGTGTAGGTGGCCGAACTGATCGTCTTCGAGGGCATCGACGGCTCGGGCAAGACCTCCCTGTCGCGGATGTTCCACGCTCGGCTGCTCGCCGACGGCATCGCCGCCGCCTGGCTGCGCGAGCCCAGCGATTCGCCGCTGGGGGACAGGATCCGCCGCACCGCCCGCGAGAACGACGCCATCTCCATCCAGGACGAACTGGAGCTCTTCCTCGCCGACCGGCGCTGGGACGTGACGAACAACATCCTGCCGGCGCTACGCTCGGGAACGAGCGTGGTCATGGACCGCTATTATTATTCCAACGCCTGCTACCAGGGGGCCCGCGGGCTGGACATGGAAGCCATCCTGCGCGCCAACCGCGAGTTCGCGCCCGAACCCGACCTGGTCTTCATCATCGACGTCGATGTCGACCGGGCCCTGGAGCGCATCGGCCGCGCGCGGACGGAGGTCGCCAGGCTGTTCGAGAAAAGGGATTTCCTGCTCAAGGTCAGGGCCAACTACCTGGCCCTGCGCGGGCCCAACCTGGCGTTCATCGACGGCAACCCCGGTTTGGAGCGGGTCTTTTCCGTCCTGCTCCGGCGCTACGGCCGGAAAGGCGCCCCCACGGAATGAAGCCGCCCACCGGCGTCCCCGCGCGCAAGAAAGCCAGGCTGCATGCGGCCCTCAGGCGTTGCGGCCGGGTCCTGGTGGCATTCTCCGGAGGCAAGGATTCATTTTTCCTGGCGCGTGAAGCCGTGGCGGCGCTCGGCAGGGACCGCGTCGTCGTTTGCACGGTGGCAACGCCTTTCAGCGGCCAGGGAACGCGGGCGCGCCTGAAGTACTTTCGCGCCCGGCTGCCCAGTCCGGTCCGCGGGCTGCGCCTCGAACCGCCGCCCGGCTCCGGCCTGCTCCGCAACCGGCGCGACCGCTGTTACGTCTGCAAGCGTCTCATGTTCCGCGTTCTGAAGCGCGAGGCCGCCCGGCTGGGCATCGCGGCGCTGCTGGACGGCTCGACCCGCTCCGACGCGACCGAGCATCGCCCCGGGCGCCGCGCCCTGGATGAATTGGACGTGATCTCGCCGCTCGGCGACGCCGGCATCACTTCCGGCGAGATCGCCGGCGAACTGGCCGGCGAGGGCATCGAACGATTCTATCTCACCTCCTCGACCTGCCTGGCCACCCGTTTCCCCTACGATCACCCCCTGGATGAGCGGCAATTGCGGGCGATCGGCCAGGTGGAGCATTACCTGGCCCGACGGGGCGTCTTCCCCCTGCGCGTGCGCCACATCCCCGACGGCGTGCGCATCGAGGCCGGCGCCGACCATTTCCAGGCCGTGCTGGCCTTGAAGAAGAAGCTCCTGGCCTTCTGCCGGGCGCGCGGCCTGCGCTTCGTCACCCTCGACCTGGGAGGCCTGCAGAGCGGGCCGTGGGATAAAAAAGAAGATGTTAGACGTTAGACGCCAGCCAGAAAAAGAAAACGCATAATCGTAGCCATCAGCCCTGGTCGCTTTTCTTGCTAACGTCTGGCGTCTGTCATCTAACGTCTTCTTCTCTCTTGTTGACAGGAAAGGGAAATTTGTGTATGATGGGCGTGATTCTGGAGGAATATCAATGGCAAATCATGACTCGGCTGTGAAGAAGCATCGGCAGGACGAAAAGAAGAGGATGGTCAACCGCAGCAACCGTTCCAAGATGAAGAATAAAATCAAGGCCCTGAGGAAGAAGGTCGAGGCCGGCCAGAAGGACGAGGCCGCCAAGATGCTCCCCAAGACCATTTCCATCATCGACATGACCGTGCGCAAGGGGACGATCCACAAGAACACCGGCTCGCGCTACAAATCACGGCTGCTGCACCTGGTCAACAAGAACGAAAAGTAGTCTTCCTGGATGGCCCTGCCCCGCGGCTATATTTCCCATAGCCAAATTCGCGCCTACAAAGAGTGCCCGAGAAAATACTGGCTGGCCTATGTCGCGGGCATCCAGCCGCCCGGCAACGAAAAAGTATTTCTCGGCGAGATCTTCCACTCCGTCATCGAGCACTATTTCCTGCAGCGCCTGGACGGCCTCATGCCGGCAAACGAGGAGATGGAGGATTGCTTCCGCTCGCGGTTCGACGCCGAAGCCATCAGGCGCGATATCTCCTGGCGATCGCCCCGCGACGAAACCCGGCAGCGCGGGCTGGCCTTCCTGAGGCATTTCCTGCAGCATTTCGCCCCGACTGCTCGGCCTTTGATGGTGGAAAAGGAGTTGGGCGCCGAACTCCCCGGCAGCGGGGTGCTGCTGAAAGGGGTCATTGACCTGGTCGAAGAAGACTACAGCATCACCGACTTCAAGACCACGACCGGCCGCTGGAGCGGCAGCCGGGCGCGGAATTCCCCGCAGATGATCATCTACAAGTACCTTTTCGAGCGCAGTTTCGGCCCGCTGCCGGCCAGCCTGAAATATGAGGTCTTCTACGGCAGGAACGCGGGCAACGTCCGCCACCAGACCCTGCCCGTTGTCCCCGAGGCGGACGCCAGGGAAACTCTGTTGGTCATGATCGAAGAGGTGGTGCAGCGCATCGGCGCCGGCCTCTTCCCGGCCAACGAAACCCCATTCTGCCGCCATTGCGAGCTCCGCGCCGCCTGCCGCGGCCGGGGCCCGTCCTGAGAAGCGCGAAAATCCCGATTGACAAGCGCCTCGTTCGAGGACATACTTTATCCAGCGGATCTTTTCCGAAGAGATGTCATGGACAAGAGAAAGGACAAGCGGATCCAAAAAAAACTGCCGGTGCGCTTTTATTTTAACGGCAACGGGTTTCTTTCCTTCACCGGCGACATTTCGCGCCGGGGCATTTTCATCCAGACGCCCCACCCCTGCCCCGCCAGAAAAGGGATCAACATTGAGTTCGAGTGCCGGGGAGAAAGGATCACCATGGCCGGCTTCATCATCTGGAGCAAGGAAAACCTGGGCAAGCCCTGGCTGCTCTTCCCGGGCGGCATGGGGGTGCAGTTGCTGAACTACCAGAAAGAGGCTTACCAGGCGCTGGTCCAATCATAGAAAGATCGCCTTAGGCGAGTGTCAGTGTCAGTGACAGTGTCAGCAAGAGGCCTTTCGGGCATTAGTGGTAGTGGTAGTGATAGTGGTAGTCGAAGATCGGAGCAATTAATGACCTAAACGAAGGCATGCCCGCGTAGGGGCGACCGGCCGGTCGCCCTTACAGAATGAAAAACAGCCTTGGGGAATTGCAACGATGTTCTTTCTCATCACGCATCACTTATCACTCATCACTATTGCCAACCTGGAACATGGAACCTGGAACGTGGAACCCTGTACCCTTCGCGTCAGGCCTTGCTGTTATGTTCCGCCGATTATTTCCGGCTTTCCAGCTCTTCCAGGAAATCGACGGCCCGGCGCAAATGCGGGATGACGATCGAACCGCCCACGACCAGGGCGACATGGAGCGCCTCGAGGATCTCTTCGCTGCCCGCTCCTTTTTCCCTGGCCTGGATCAGGTGGTAGGAGACGCAATCGTCGCAGCGCAGCACCAGGGAAGCGGTCAGGCCGAGCAGCTCCTTGGTCTTGCCGTCCAGGGCCCCGGGCTGATAGGCCTGCTCGTCCAGGGCGAAAAAGCGCTTGATGCCCAGGTTGCCGCGGCGCAGGATCTTTTCGTTCAGTTGCAGTCTGGCGCGGGTGAATTCATCGTACCGGCCCATCGGCTTACTTCTCCGCCGGCGCCTGGATCTTCACCTTGAAAACATGAACCTTGTGGGGCGGCACGCCGTTTTCCCAGGGCCGTGCATACTGCATCTTGATCTCGGCTTCACCGGCGGCCAGGGCCTTGAAGTTCCAGCGAAAAAATTCGCTGCCGCCCACGATGTCGCGATCGGGGCGCTCTTCGACCGTCTCGCCGAGGAACTGCAGCAGGTTGCCGTCGGGTTCGCCGGAAAATGCCCAGGTATAGCCCGTTCCCGGGCGCCCCTGGAAACGGAGGGCGAACAAGCGGCCCGGCACGACCTGAATGCAGGTCTCTTCCTTTTCCGACATCGTGAAAACGTCCATCTCCGCCTCCCGGTCGCAGCGGGTGAGCGCCGCGAATAACCCCGCCGCCAGTACGGCGCAAACAATCCATATGCAGGCTTTTTTCATTTTCCCCTCACCATGCCAATGATATGCCCGGGAACATAAAAAAGCAAATCGAGGCGCATGAACGGGCATTCGCCGGCAGCATGGGTGACCGGCTGAGCCCAGGTCCGGAATCGCGGAACGCGGGTGTTTCTTGGGATTGGAGATGGATTTCAGGCGGCGGGCGTTGCGCTTCGCGAAAGTGCGCCAACCTAAAGCTCCCGCGCCAGCCAAGCTCTCCGGCCGCGACGGTAATAATAGGCGATCAGGACGCCGTTGACCGCCAGGAAACCGGCGAACCAGGCGACGATCTCCAGCCAGGGAGTCGCCCGGCGCGTGAACAGATGCCAATAATAGACGCCGACGGGCCGCACCAGGAACAGCAGGCCGGCGACCACGTAGATCAGGCTCCACAGCATATAGGAGATCCCCTGTTTGGAAACGATCACGTGTTCCGGCGACAGGGGGTTGGTCTCGTTGGTCTCGATGCCCAGGGTCAGGGCCAGCACGGTCAGGAAGACGATGGCCGGCGTCAGGAAAACCAGGGCGATGACCCGGGTGAAGGCGTCGAAGTGCAGCGCCAGGTCGCCCAGGACATAGAGGGCGAAGCCGATGAAAAGCTGCGGCAGCAGGTGGAACCAGAACTTGAAGCGGAAAAACGCCTGCTTGGGAAAAGGGGCGCTGAACAGGTGCGCCTGGCCCGGCCCCTCGTTGGGGACCGAAGTGAAGGTGAAGCGCGAGTTCAGGCCGGCCACGATGAAGACGGCCATGACCAGGTTCAAATAGGAGACAAACATTTTCACCGACGGGTGCGGCAGCGGGATCATCTTCATGTTGATGACGAAGACCGCCACCAGGGCGCCGACGATGAGCAGCTGCGACCACTGCGCCGGCGTGCGCAGGAAGGTCTTGACCTCCTTGCGCCGCAGCATGCACGTGTCGTTCCCCAGGTTCCAGCGGGGCCAGCTTGACTTGAAATAGCCACGACCGCCGCGGTTCAGCTTGTCGAACAGCTGCAGGTACAGCGTGCGGCGCAGCAGCGAAACCAGGGCCAGCAGGGCGGCGACCAGGAACGCGAACAGGCCGATGGTCCGCCAGTAGGCGGAAGCCTGGCCGCCGGCGGCCAGGCTCAGCGACTTGGCCAGCCAGGAGAAGGGAAAATAATGGAGCGCCTTGACGTCCAGTGAGCCCATGTAGCGCAGGACATTGTCGATCTCGCCCGGCTCCAGGAAGCGCTCGGGCCGCAGCAGGCGCAGGAAGACCACGATGGAGGAGATGAGGATGATGGAAAACACCGACAGCACGGGCTGCAGCCGGCGGACCGAGAAGAACGCCGGGATGAGCATCCCCAGCGCGATGCCGGCCAGCACGCCGGAGGCGATGAACAGCAGAAAGGCCAGCAGCACCTGCAATGCCTGGCCGGCGCCGGGGGCGAACCAGCGGCAGTAGAAGAACAGCACCGGCAGGGAGAAGAAAACGACCATGGCCGAGCTGTAAACCCCCGTCTCGAGCATTTTCCAGGCGAAAGCGCTGCGCAGCGGCATGGGGGTGCTGAAGAGGAAGTGCAGGTCGCGCGAGATGAAGAAGACGTCGAGCGAGGTCAGCAGCGCCGAAAGCAGCAGCATGGAAAAGAGGGTCATGAAGATCATCATCAGCAGCTTTTCGGCCAGGAACAGGCGGAAGACCTCGGGGAATTCCTCGACCCCGGCCAGGTAGCCGAAGATCTTGTTGAAAAAAAAGCCGAGAACCAGGACGAAAAAAAGTCCCAGCAGGAGAAAGAGCGCGTATTTCTTTCTCTCACTCCGCCGCAGCGCGTTGCGCAGCTGCAGGAACTTAAGTTTCAGCAGGCTTCTCATGGCGCAGCACCGTCTGGAAATAGAACTCCTCCAGGCTCTCCTGCCCGGCCAGGGCCATCAGTTCGGTCAGTCCGCCCTGGACGATGACGCGGCCGTCGACGATGATGCCGATGCGCCGGCAGACCTCCTGCGCCAGGGAAAGGATATGAGTGGCGAACAGGACGGCCGTCCCCTTGGACGCGACCTCCTTCAGGTACAGTTTGAACTTCTTGCCCACCAGCGGGTCGATGGAGACCAGCGGCTCGTCGAGAAGCAGCAGGCGCGGCTGGACGGCGAGTGCCTGCGCTATGAGCAGCTTTTGGCGGGTGCCGGCCGAGTAGTTTTCCACCAGCTCGCCGCGGTATTCCTCGAACTCGAAGTACTTGAAGAAAAAATCGCTCTGCTCGCGGCGCCGGGCGTAAGGGATGCGGTACAGGTCCATGAAAAAGTTCAGGTGCTCTTCGCCGCTCAGCTTGTAGTAGAGGAAAGGCTGGTCGGGCACGTAGGCGATGAGCTTCTTCAGCTCATGGTCCTCGCGGTGATAGGCCCGGCCTTCAACGGTCACCGAGCCGCCGTCGGGCGCCAGCAGCCCGGCCAGGACCTTCAGGGTCGTGGTCTTGCCGGCGCCGTTCGGGCCCAGCAGGCCGTAGATCTCGCCGGCGGCCAGGGAGAACGTGACGTCCTTCAGCGCCTCGCGCTTGCCGAAGTTCTTCTTCAGGCCGGTTATTTGAAGCATGGCGGCATTTTAGCATAAAGAAAAAGAAGACGTTAGACATTAGACGTTAGATGTTAGACGTTAGATGTTAGACGTTAGATGTTAGACGTTAGAT
>CAZLSH010000078.1:0-6366 GCA_964562095.1 uncultured Clostridia bacterium
AGGCGCAGACCATCTCCAGCCTGAACCACCCCAACATCGTGCGCGTTTACGAGACCGGCCGCACCCCGGAACTGCGCTTCATGGCCATGGAGTTCTTTCCCGAGAGCCTCAAGCGCCGCATCCAGGAGCGCGGCCGCCTCGCCCCCGACGAGGCGCTGGCCATCGCCAGCCAGGTGGCCGCGGCCCTGTACTACGCCCACCGCCGGGGCTTCGTCCACCGCGACGTCAAGCCCGACAACATCATGTTCCGCCCCGACGGCACGCCGGTGCTCCTCGATTTCGGCATCGCCCGCGTGCTGGAATCGACCACCCAGCTGACGCGCTCGGGCATGAGCATGGGCACGCCGCGCTACATGAGCCCCGAACAGCTCAACGCCAAGCGCGCCGACGGCCGCAGCGACATCTACAGCCTGGGCGTGGTCCTCTACGAGATGCTCAGCGGCCAGCCGCCCTTCAAGGGCAGCCAGACCATGGCCGTGATCATGAAGCACGTGACCGAGCCGGTCCCGCCCCTGCCCGCCGACCTCGCCGCCTTTCAACCCCTGCTGGAGCGCATGCTGGCCAAGGAGCGGGACAGGCGCCCGGGGACCGAAAAGGAGTGGCAGGAACTGGTCAAGCCGCTGTTCAGGCCCTTCAGGCTGCCCAAGGCCGGCAAGCCGGAGTTCGGCCCTTTGCCGAAAACCGCCGACCGCGACCGGACGCGCCAGAGCGGCTCCGCCGGCGCATCCGTTCCCAAACCAGCGCCGAAGCCCCAGCCGCGGCGCCGGAAAAGAAACCCGCGCCGTTTTTTCCTCCTGAACCTGGTCCTGGTTCTCGTCCTGGCGATCTGGATATTCTTCAACTACGAGAACATCCCGGGCATGGTCGCGTCGCTGGCTCGCGCCGTTGGCTCTTGGATCTCGTCCTTGCTCGACAAGATATAGACGTCAGATGTTAGACGTTAGATGTTAGACGTCAGATGACAGATGACAGATAACAGATGACAGACGACAGAAGTCAGATGGCAGATGAAAAATGACGGCAAGGCTCAGGCCTAAGGCATCGGTTCGCGGCAATCGCTTCATAACAGACATTTGCGATCGGGAGATGGCTGTTTTCTTGCTAACCACTGACGTCCAGCGTCTGTCGTCTGTCGTCTGTCGTCTGTCTTCTGTCTTCTGTTATCTGACCTCTGACTTCTGCACTCTACTTGAGCATGACCAGATACAGGCGCTTGCCGTAGGCGTTGCCGTCCTGGACCAGGCAATTGCTCGTCGAGAGGGCAATGTTGCGCTGCAGCCGCAGCTTGACCGCCGCCATGGTGAAAGGCTCGGCCGGCCAGTCGGGCACGTCGTGGCGCACCAGGCGCAGCCCCGGCTGGCTCAGGAATTCTGGATGTAGCGCCTGGACGATCTCGCGCGTCAGGCGGTCGTCGCCCCCATTTTCGATGAAAACGTGAACTTCCTTTATCATGGGCATTCTCCTTGAATTGGAATCATCCGTGCAGAATCTCGAAACGGCCGCCGCAGCGCGGGCAGGACTTGCCGCCGCAGGCGTTGTTCGGGGCGTGCTTTTCCAGGCAGTCCTTGCAATACTTCCGGCCGCAGGACGTGCAGCGGTAGCCGCTCTTCTGCTCGATGGCCTGCGCTTCCAGGGGATTGAAATTCACGTACACCGCGTGTTTCTGCCTCTCGATGACGGTTTCCTCGCCGTAGATCCCCGTGCGGCACATTTCGCATTTCCAGTTGCCGCCATTCGCGTCGACGCTGTTCCTAAAAATGCTCATCCTTCACCTCCTTGTTCCAACCGCCCATGCGAATGCATCCGGCATGCCAAGCGCGCCATGATAGAAATAGTCCGCCATATCGGTATTCCCCAAGCATGCAAACGATTTTCCGGCTGGCGGGGAAATGTTCCGCCGGGTATGCGGGATGACTCCCGCAGTATGTTTCACTGCCGCCGCTGCGGCGCATTGACAAAAAAAATCTCCGGCGATACTCTGTGGCTTCAGTCCCATCCCCTTTTTCCAGGAGAAACAATGAAGAAAGATCGTCTTCTGGCAATGACCGTCCTGGTTTCCTGCGCGCTCGCCGTCATGGCTCAAGCCGACACAAGCAGCCTGGAAAAGAAACTGACCGCCGCCAAGGGCGGGGAGCGCCTGGCGCTGCTGATCGATCTCGGCATCCAGTATTCGCAGACCGATGCCGAAAAATCCATGGCCCGGGGGGATGAGGCGCTGGCGCTGGCGCAAAAGCTGGGCGATGCGCCGCGCGAGGCCAAGGCCCACCAGATCGTGGGCAACGGCTTCATGAACCGCGAACAGTCGGAAAAAGGGCTGGAGCATTTCCGCGCCGCGGCGGATATTTACCGGCGCCTGGGCGACCGCTTCGAGGTGGCCCGCTCCAGCCTCTATATCGGCAACATCCTCGGCGACCTGGACCGGCTGCCGGAAGCGGCGACGGTCCTGCGGGAAGCCCTGGCGTTCTTCAGGGAGATCAAGAACCAGCGCGGCGTCGCCACCGCCGCCCAGAACCTGGGCAGCGTGCATGCCCGGCTCGGGGACTATCTCCAGGCGCTGCAGTTCCAGCTCACCGCCCTGAAGGAAGCCGAGGCCATGGGCGACAAGACGTTCCAGGCCAACGCCCTGAACTCGATCGGCAATATCCACGACTCGCTCGGCGATCATGCCCAGTCGCTGGAATACAGCCGCCGGGCCAACCGCCTGTTCCAAGAGGCCGGGGACGCCTTCGGCATCGCCAGCAGCCTGGGGAACATGGGCAAAAGCTACTGGGAGACGGGCAAAAGGAAGGAAGCCCTGCGCCACTACCAGGAGTCTCTGGCGGCCGCCCGCAGGATCGGCAACCGCTACCTGGAGAGCGTGGCCATCAACAACATGGCGGTCATCTACATGCAGGACCAGCAGTACGATAAGGCCATCGCCATGTTCGAGCGGGCCGCCGCGATGGACCGCGAGACGAAGCGCCTGGACTCGCTGGCCACCTGCCTGGTCAATATCGGCGAATGCCAGTTCCTGATGGGGAGGCAGCGGGAAGCGGAGGACAGCTACCGCCAGGCGCTGGCCATCGCCGAGGAGATCAAGACCGGGGACATGGTCCATACCGTCCAGCTGAAGCTGTCCAGGCTGTACGAGCAGCAAGGCGACTTCCGGCGGGCGCTGGCCGCCTTCCGTAGCGCGGCCAAGGCCCGCGAGGCGCTGATCGACAGCGGAAAAAGCAAGGCGCTGATCGAGATGGAGAAGAAGTACGAGGCGGAGAAGAAGCAGAAGCAGATCGAGCTGCTCTCCAAGGACAACCAGATCCAGAAGCTGCAGCTTTCGCGGGCGCGCTTCCGCACCGGGGCGCTGGTCTCGGGAATCGCCCTGCTGCTGGTCGTGTTTTTCCTCCTCTTCCGCCGCTACCTGCACCTGCTGGCGTTCTGGAAAAAGAAAAATTACATCAGCCACTACAAGCTGGAACGGCAGATCGGGGCCGGGGCCATGGGCGTGGTCTGGCAGGCGACCGATCTCACCGGCGCCAGGCGATCGGTCGCCCTCAAGCTGATCCGCGAAGAACATGCTTCCGACCCGGTCCAGCGCAAGCGCTTCCTCAACGAGGCCTACCTCGTCGACCAGCTGGACCATCCCAACATCGTCAAGGTCTACGAGCGCGGCGAGTACCAGCAGGCGCTGTTCATCGCCATGGAGTTCCTGCCGGGAAGGCCGCTCGCCGATGTCATCCGCTCCGGGGAGCGCCTGGCCATGGGCGAATGCCTGGGGATCATGCGCCAGCTGGCCGGCGCCCTGGCCGGCATCCACTCGCAGGGCATCCTGCACCGCGACGTGAAGCCGGCCAACGTGATGCTCACCGACGGGGCGGGGCCGCGCACGGCCAAGCTGCTCGATTTCGGCCTGGCGCGGGCGCCGTCCCTGACGCGCCTGACCGAGACCGGCGAGATTTTGGGCACCGTCTACTACATGGCGCCCGAGCTGATCAGCCTTCGCCAGTCCAGCGGCGCCAGCGACATCTACGCCCTGGGCGTCGTGTTCTACGAGATGCTGACCCTGGAGAAGCCGTTCCTGGGCGAAAACCCGGGCGAGATCATCCGCGCCATCCTCGAGAACGAACCGGTCTCACCGGCCCATTTCCGTCCCGATCTGTCCGCGGAGCAGGCCGCGCTGGTGCTGCGCATGCTCAGCAAGGATCCGCTGCGGCGGCCGACGGATGCCGAGCTGACCGAACTTCTTGCCGCCGGCTGAAACCGCGCCCCGGAGTCAGCCGGCCCGCCGCGCCTTCACGGGCAGCCAGGTCTTCCCCAGCAGGAGGTTGCGCGAATGGTTGTCCGCCAGGATGAGGATCAACTCGCTTCTTGACAGCGGTTTCAGCCTTTTTTCCCATGCGGCCAGCGCCTCCGGCGGCGCCTCGCGGCCGCGGTTGTGGGCGGGGAACCAGGCGGCGTGCCGGGCCAGCACCTGGCCGACCAGGAACTCCCGGTCCGGGCACCCGCGGCGCCGGAACAGCCGGCGCACCCTGTCCAGCGGCAATCGCCCGATCATGCCCTGCCGTTCCAGGCGCTCAGGCTACGGGCGGCAGCGCAATCCGGCGGAAAAGCGCAGGCGCCCGAACCATCGTTTTTGTTTCATTCAACCTCCTGCCGTGCGTGAGGACCTAGGCATGCAAAGGGGATGCCAAGGGGCCCCATCCTGAAAACGATGGTTTGACGGCGGTCGGCGCGAAGCGCCCTTTTCCGGGAGACCCGCGCGGATAGCCGGGAAGTCATGGCGCATGCCCCGGGGGATATCCGCAGCGGGAAACCTGGATATTCATCGCGGCGGGTTCAGCGCTTCTTCTTCGGATGGATATCGTAGCGGTGCAGCATGGAAACGAAACGGGGATACTCCGCGGCGCGGATGTTCAGCCTGGCGGCCAGGGCCTTCAGGTTGCCCCCGCTCTCGCTGAAAACTTCCTTGAGGAACAGCCGCACCTGGGCCCGGTTCAGTTCGCGGCCGATAAAGGCGCTCCAGACCGTTTCCCAGAAGCTTTTCCCGGCCGCGATCCCGGCCCGCATGGCGTCGAGGGCAGGCTCGGGGGAAGCTTCGCCTTCCGCCAGGCCTTCCTGCAGCAATTGGCCGATTTCGCCGCCGATGACCGGTCCCGGCAGGACGATGCCGGCCCGGGACAGCACGTGCAGCAGCTCGCGGACGTTCCCCGGCCAGTCGTGGCCGGCCAGCGCCTGCCAGGCGCCGGGCCCGAGCTGCTTGCCGCGCAGCAGGCGCTCGTTCTCCCGCACCAGGGCGGGCAGGTCTTCGCGGCGCTCGCGCAGGGAGGGCAGGCGCAGCGGCAGGACATTCAGGCGGAAGAACAGGTCCTTGCGGAAGCCCCCTTGCTTCACTTCGACGGCCAGGTCGCGGTTGCTGGCGGCGATGACGCGCACCTCGGCGCCGACCTCCTCCACGCCGCCCAGCACGCGGAAGCGGCCGCTCTCGATGAAGCGCAGCAGCTTGCTCTGCAGCGCCAAAGGGATTTCGGCGATCTCGTCCAGGAAGACCGTCCCCTTGTCGGCCTCCTCGAGCAGCCCCTTTTTCCGTTCCTCGGCATGGGTATAGGCGCCGCGGGCATGGCCGAACAGTTCGTTCTCGAAGAGATCGGCCGGGATGTTGGGCGTGTGCACCACGACCAGCGGCCCGACGCGCCCCGAGAGGCGGTGGATCAGCTCGGCGACATGGTTCTTGCCGGCGCCGGTCTCGCCGAGCAGCAGGACCGGCTCCTCCTCCACGGCGTACTTGGCCACCAGGTCGCGGACTCCCTGCGCCGCCGGGCTGTCGCCGGCGATGTTGCCGGCCGGGCCGCTGCCGGCCTTGAAGCGGTCGATGGTCTCGCCCAGCATGGCGCCCATGGCGGAGATCACCTCGGCGTCGCCGGGGGAGAAGCCCTCCTTGACGCCGCCGTCGACATAAAGAAAAAGCGAATTGCCCGCCGGCACGACCAGGACGTTCTTCACGTAGAGCAGGCGCGCCGAATCGGGAAGGTCGCTGACGGAGCGCGTGATCGCCACCCCGTCTTCGCGGGCCGCGCCCTGCTTCAGCGCCGCCTCGGCGCAGCTTTTCGAAAAGCCGCGGCCCGCGGCGATCGTCGGGCCCTTGATCCCGCGCCCGCGCTGCCAGAGGATACGCCCCTCGCGGTCAAAGAGCATGGCCAGCGAGACCTCTTTGCCCTTCAGGATGTCCCATACCTTGTTCTTGATGCTTTCGATCATAGCGGCACGGCTCCCTGGCGCCCGGCCGTCCTCGGGCAGATACCGGGTTCGGGGGGATTGTAGCGCACCGCCTGGCAAAACTCAATGCGAGGGCGCGGAAACAACAAAACGGTCTTTAGACGTCAGACGTTAGAC
>CAZLSH010000078.1:6466-10125 GCA_964562095.1 uncultured Clostridia bacterium
CTCAATGCGAGGGCGCGGAAACAACAAAACGGTCTTTAGACGTCAGACGTTAGACGTTAGACGTCAGACGTTAGACGTTAGTGGTCAGCAAGAAAAGCAGCCATTCGCCGATCGAAAATGCCTGTCAACAAGCGATTGCCGCGAACCGATGCCTTTGGTATAGAGACGTTAGATGTTAGACGTCAGCGGTTAGCAAGAAAACAGCAAGACCATGATTTTCAAGGATGAAAAATCGAATTCCATCTATCGCGACCATTTTTTTTTAAAGCGCCCATCGACTTGGGTTTTTCTCTTGCCAGGGCCTTTTCTAACGTCTAACATCTGTCGTCTGTCGTCTGTCGTCTGTCGTCTGTCTTCTAGCGCCTAACGTCTGTCGTCTGACGTCTATTCATTGGTTTTGGTTTTGCTGACGTCTAACGTCTATCGTCTAACGTCTTCTTCTGGCAGCTCGGGCAATAATGGCTGGAACGGCCGTTGATGCGGATCTTTTCGATCGGCGCGCCGCAAACGAGGCAGGGCTCGCCGCTGCGGCCATAAACAAACAGTTTCTCCTGGTTCCGCCCCTCTTCGCCGGTGACGGTGCGGAAATTGCGGAGAGTAGTCCCCTGCCGCCGGATGGCCTGGCGCAAGACCTGGGGAATAACCGACGCCAAGCGTTGCCGCTGCGCGTCGCCCAGGGAGGCGGCGGGAGTCAAAGGATGCATGCCCGCCAGGAACAAAGCCTCGTCGGCGTAGATGTTGCCGATGCCGGCCAGGATGGCCTGGTCGAGCAGGACGCTTTTGATCGGCCGTCGGGTCTTCAGGCGCTGCAGGGCGGTCAGCACCGCTGCCTGGCGCAGCGGCTCGGGGCCCAGCCCCGGGCAGGAATCGCCGCGGCAGGGCCACAGGCGCAGGCGGCCGAACTTGCGGGCGTCGACGAAATGGAGCCGGGTGCCGTCGCTGAAAGTGAATTGCAGGCGCAGGTGCCGGCGCTCGACCGCGTCGAGCTCCCCCACCAGCTTGCCGGTCATGCGCAGGTGGACGGTGAAGAACGCGCCGTCCGCACCCTCGACGCCGATGTACTTGCCGCGGCGGCTGACGCCGGCCACGGTCAGGCCGCGCAGGCGGCGGGTGAATTCCGCCCGGCTGCCCGCGACCGTGCGCGGCCAGCAGACGCGGACGGAGGCAATGGTTTTCCCCAGGATCCGGCGGCGCAATTGGCGGACGATGGTCTCGACTTCGGGCAGCTCGGGCATCGGCGGGCAGTATAGTTCCATGGGCGGCAGCTGTCAATTTTCCGCCTGCCGCGGGGGCGAACGGTCGGAAATTCCCTTATTGAACCCCTGCCGCTTATCTGCTAGAATCGGGCCATCCATGGGAAACAAAATCCTGATCCTCGACTTCGGCTCGCAATACACCCAGCTCATCGCCCGGCGCGTCAGGGAGCTGGGCGTTTTCTCCGAGATCCAGCCCTTCCACTACGACCTGAAGAAGATCCTCGCCGAGCCGCCGGCGGGCATCATCCTCTCGGGAGGCCCGGCCAGCACCCTGGCGCCGGGGGCGCCGCGCGTGGACAAAAAGCTGTTCGCCGCCGGCATCCCCATCCTGGGCATCTGCTATGGCATGCAGCTGCTCACGCGCATGCTGGGCGGAAAGGTGCTGCGCTCGGCGCAGCGCGAGTACGGCAACGCCCAGCTGCTCCTGGCGGGCGCCTCGCCGCTGTTCGCCGGCGTGCGCGACCGCGGCACCGTCTGGATGAGCCACGGCGACTCGGTGGCCACGCTGGCGCCGGGCTACGCCGTGACCGCCCGTTCCGCCGACGGCGCCATCGCCGCCGTCGAGGACCGGCGCGCGCGCATTTTCGCCGTGCAGTTCCATCCCGAGGTCGTTCACAGCCGCGAGGGCAAGAAAATCCTGGCCAATTTCCTCTTCGCCGTCTGCCGGGCCCCCCGCGCCTGGAGCATGAAGAACTTCGTCGAGGAGGAGATTGCCAAGCTGCGCCGGCAATGCCTGGGCAAGCGCGTGGTGCTGGGGGTGAGCGGCGGCGTCGACTCCACCACCCTGGCCGTGCTGGCGAAAGAGGCGCTGGGCGGGAAAGTCACCTCCATCTTCGTCAACAACGGCCTGCTGCGCCTGGGCGAGGAGCGCGAGGTGCTGGACAACCTGCGCCGGCGCCTGAAGCTGAAGGTCGCCTACGTCGACGCCTCGCGCCGCTTCCTGGCCGCGCTCAAGGGCGTCGCCGCCCCCGAGCGCAAGCGCAGGGCGATCGGCCGCACCTTCATCGACGTTTTCTACGGCGGGCTGAAGGACTTCGACTTCCTCATCCAGGGCACGCTCTATCCCGACGTCATCGAGAGCAACCCCGTGCAGGGGCCGTCGCAGACCATCAAGACCCACCACAACCGCGTGCGCGAGGTGCAGAAGCTGGAGCGCCAGGGGCGCATCATCGAGCCGTTCAAGTTCCTGTTCAAGGACGAGGTGCGCCAGGTGGCGCGGCTGCTCGGCATCCCAACCGACATCCTGAACCGCCACCCCTTTCCCGGCCCCGGCCTGGCCGTGCGCGTGCTGGGCGCCGTCACGCCGGCCAAGCTGGCCGTGCTCAAGCAGGCCGACGCCATCTTCATCGAGGAGCTGCGCCGCCGCGGCTGGTACGACCGGGTCTGGCAGGCGTTCGCCGTGCTGCTGCCGGTGCGCTCGGTGGGCGTCATGGGCGACGAGCGCGCCTACGGCAACGTCGTGGCCCTGCGCGCCGTCACCGCCAGCGACGGCATGACCGCCGACTGGGCGGCGCTGCCCGCCGAGGTGCTGGACGCCGCCGCGCAGCGCATCGTGCGCCGCATCCGCGCCGTCAACCGCGTCGTTTACGACGTCACCTCCAAGCCGCCCGCGACCATCGAATGGGAATGAAGAGCTTCATCCACCTGCACCTGCACTCGGAGTACAGCCTGCTCGACTCCTCGCTGAAGATCGACGACCTGCTGCGCCAGGCCCGCGCCTTCCAGATGCCGGCCGTGGCCCTGACCGACCACGGCTCGATCCTGGGCGCGGTCAACTTCTACAAGAAGGCCCTGCAGAGCGAGGTCAAGCCCATCATCGGCGCCGAGCTCTACCTGGCTCCGGGCTCGCGCTTCGACCGTCCCAACCGCCGCGAGGACGAGCAGAACTACTTTCACCTGCTGGTGCTGGTGCGCAACGACCAGGGCTACCGCAACCTCTGCGAGCTGATCACCGCCTCCTACCTGGAGGGCTTCTACCGCAAGCCGCGCATCGACAAGGAGCTGCTGGAGAAATACAAGGACGGCCTGCTGGTCATGTCGGCCTGCATCCAGGGCGAGCTGCCCCACTACCTGCTGCGCGGCCAGCCGGAAAAGGCCCGGGCGGCGGCGCGCTGGTACCGCGAGACCTTCAAGGACAATTTCTTCATCGAATTGCAGGACCATGGCCTGGCCGAGCAGCGGCAGGCGCTGCCGCTGCTGCTGGATCTGGCCGCGGAGATGGACATCCCCGTAGCGGCGAGCAACGACGTCCACTACCTGACGCGCGAGGACGCCGACAACCTATTCGCCGTCATCCGGCGGTTAAAGGAGCAGGGACAGTCCGTGCTCTATATCTCGCATTTCCTGGAGGAGATCCAACGGGTGGCCGACCGCTTCACGGTCCTGCGCGACGGCCGCTCGGCT
>CAZLSH010000079.1:0-1128 GCA_964562095.1 uncultured Clostridia bacterium
GAGTCTTCGTTTTGAAAATTGGAATTTGGAATTTGGATATTGTTTGTTATTTGGAATTTGTGATTTGGGATTTAAGTCTTCGTATTGCCGGTATTGTCTTGCTGACACTGACACTGTCACTGACACCAATAGCTCGTTCCTTGAAATGGGCGCCCCCGCAGGACGCGGACTGTAAGCCGGATCCTGTCGCGAAGAATCATTTATCTAGCCCCGGCGTTGCCGCCGGGGTCCAGCAGCCAACCCAGGGCATCGGCCGGGAAAGCCTCGAGCGCCCCTTGTTCAGCTTTGCTCCGGATGGGGTTTGTCTCAGTCCCGGAACGTCGCCGCCCGGGACGGTGAGCTCTTGCCTCACCTTTTCACCCTTGCCATGCCGCCTTGCGGCGGCACGGTGGTCTGTTCTCTGTGACACTGTCCTGCCCCCCCGTACCTGCGGGGGAGAATCCCTGTTGGGGATCATCCTTCCCTGCGGAGTCCGGACTTTCCTCCCGACCCTCACGGGCCGGGCGATTCTTCATCCGCGTCCTGCGGGTGCCCTGCCATTATACCAAGAGATTCGATCTTTTGATAGAGGTTGCTGCGCGGCAGCCCGATCTCGCGGGCCGTGCGCGCCACGTTGAAGGAAAACTCCTCCAGCTTTTTCTCCAGGAAGGCCTTTTCCGAGCGCGCCTTGAACTCCTTCCATTTTCCCAGCTGCAGCAGCGAGGACTCCTCCCCGGCGGCGCTGGGGTGGATGTAGTCCGGCAGGTCGCGCGGGGTGATCGGGTCGTTGCGGCACATGATCAGCAGCCGTTCGACCAGGTTGCGCAGTTCGCGGACGTTGCCCTTCCACGGGTGGTCGCGCAGCAGCTGCAGCGCCTCCGGCGCGAACGACTTGCGGCGGTAGTTGTTCTCCTCGGAGAAGTAGGCGATGAAATGCTCGATCAGCAGCGGGATGTCCTCACGGCGCTCGCGCAGCGCGGGCGAGTGGATGGGCACGACGTTCAGGCGGAAATAGAGGTCCGCGCGGAAATTCCCCCTGCCGATCTCCTCCTCCAGCTCCTTGTTGGTGGCGGCGATGACGCGCACGTTCACTTTCTTGATCTCGGGCGAACCGACCGGCTGCACTTCGCCCTCCTCGAGCACGCGCAG
>CAZLSH010000079.1:1138-10095 GCA_964562095.1 uncultured Clostridia bacterium
TCGCCGATCTCGTCAAGGAAAATGCTGCCGCGATGGGCGCTTTCGAACTTGCCGATCTTCTTTTCGTAGGCGCCGGTAAACGACCCCTTCTCGTGGCCGAACAGCTCGCTCTCGATCAGTTCGTCGGGAATGGCGGCGCAATTGACCTGCACGAAACGGTTCTGGCTGCGCGCCGACTGCTGGTGCAGCCGGCGGGCGATGAGTTCCTTGCCGGTGCCGCTGTCGCCCGAGATCAGCACCGTGGATTCGCTGCGCGCCACGCGGCGGATCGTTTCCTGCAGGGCCTTCATCACCGGCGATTCGCCCACCAGCTCATATTTTTTCAGGGTCAGGTGGCGCAGGTTGAAGTTTTCCTTGAGCAGCGAGATCTTTTCGGCGGCGTTGCGCGCCGTCAGCACCAGCTTGTCGCGGGAGATGGGCTTCTCCAGGAAATCGAAGGCCCCCAGGCGCGAGGCCTCCACCGCTTCCTCGATGCCCGAATGCCCGGAGATCATGATGACCTCGGCGGTCGGGTTCAGCTCCTTGAAGGTGCGCAGCACCTTCAGGCCGTCCAGGCCGGGCATTTTCACGTCGAGCAGCACGATATCGGGCAGGAATTTCTTGAAAAGGTCGATCGCCCCCACGCCGTCCCCGGCGACTTGGACGTTGTACTTTTCATAGTTCAGGACCATCCTCACCGATTCCAGGATGTTCTTCTCGTCATCGACGACCAGGACCTTTACGTTTTCCATGCGAATCTTATAGCAAATCGGCGGGCTTTTGACAAATGGCGCGGCGTCAGGCGCCGGGGCTATTCGCTCAGCCTGAAGGAGGCGATCTCCGAGGTGGTCAGCACCTGGCGGTTCGCTCCCAGCAGCCGCACCTGCCAGTAGATCCAGTCGCCGGGCTTGAAGGGGGCGGGATCGAAGCGGTGGCTGGCATCGCCCTGCACCGGCAGCCACTCGATCCGCCGGTCATCGATGAACTCGAAGGGCACCGCGGAAACGGCGATCTCGAACAACGGGTCTTTTCGCGGGATGGTCCAGCGCAGGTCAATCGCATCCCGGGCCGGCACCCTGGCGTCGATGGCGGGGGAAACGATCTCGATGACGCCGGCGGCGGTCACGAAGTACTTGATGACGGGGATGCGGCGGTTGACGGAGAAGCGGGTGAATTTCAGGGTCAGTTCGTGCAGCCCGAGATCGATCATCGGCAGCGCCGGCAGCTGGTTTTTCGGCAGGGATGCCGTCTGGTTCTCCTGGATGACGACCTGGAAGAGCCCCAGGCTCATGTTGTCCAGCATGAACTGGCCGCTGAGGACGCCGCGGCCCTTGGCCTTGATGCGCAGATGGTAGCCGGGAGGAGCGCTGTGCCTGGCCAGGACCCGGTAATACTTGCCGTTGTCAAAAGCGAATTCCAGGGCACTGACCTCGAAACCGGGGGTCATTTCGGCCACCACCACTTCCACGGTGAAGGGCTTGCTGCTGCGGCCGTTGAAATCGACGGCCTGCACCCGGAAGCGGCCCAGCGCCGGGAAGACATGGCTTTCGACCGGCCGGCCGTTTTCCTTGACCGTGCCGTCGCCGAAGTCCCAGCGGACGCCGGGCCCCTTGAAGTTGGCGGCGGTGAAGGTCACGGCCTCCTTGGGCAGGATGAAAGCGGAAGAGCCTTTCAGCGAGCGATTGTCCGCGAGCACCTGCACCGTCTTCTCCAGCGGCGGGAATTTCCCGGTCGTGTCGACGACGGTGATCCGGCAGGGTCCCGGGGTGCGGAAAGCCTTGGCCCGGACCTCGGCGCCGCTGCGGCTGTCGCCATCGGAAAACTTCCAGGCGAAGCTGCCGGAGCCGGCGTTTTGCAGCTGCAGGGAGATCTCCTCGCCGGCGATGATCTCCCCGGGCAGGCGGAGGATGCGGGGGTCGTCCTCCACCTGGATGAACGTCTCGATGAACTTGCCGTCGCGGCCCGCGAAATCGACCGCGCGCACGCGGAACTGGCCGCGGCGGGCGTAGCGGTGCTTCATCAGCCGCGCCCCGGTCTGCAGCGGTCCGTCGCCGAAATCCCAACTGACCTGGCCGGCGCGGAAATTCTGGGCCTCGATCTCGAACTCGCTGCCGGCGAAGATCACGCCGGTTTTCAGCACCAGGGAGCGGTTGTCGTTCAGCACCTGGACCTTTTTTTCCAGCGGCAGGTTGCCGCTGCTGCTTTCCACCACCCGGACGGTGAAGTTGCCGGGCCGCTGGTAGCGGTGCGGCTGGCGCATGCCGGCGCGCTGGACCGTGCCGTCGCCGAAATCCCACTCCAGGCTGGTGCCGGCGAAATTGCGCCCCTCGAACAGCACCTCGGTCCCGGCGAATATATCGGGCGGCCCGGCGATCGTCAGCTGGCGGACGTCGGGCTGCACGGCCAGCGTGAGCTTCACGGCGCTCTCCTGGCCCTGGCCGGCTTCCCGGACCTGAACTTCGAAGTTCCCGGCGGCTGCATAGACATGGGTCATGACCGGGCCGCCGTTCTCGCTCCTGCCGTCGCCGTAGCTCCAATGCAGCTCGCCGCCCGCGAAATTGCCGGCTGTGAGCTGCACGGCCGAGCGGGCGCGCGGCAGCGCGGGGACGGCCTGCAGCTGGCGGTTGTCGGGAGCCACCTGGACAGCGAGCCGGACGGCGCTGTCGGGCGTGGCGGAACTCTCCCAGACCCGGACCTGGAAGCTGCCCGGCAGGCGGAAGGCATGGTTCATGCTCGCGCCGCCGTTCTCGACCGTGCCGTCGCCGAAGTCCCAGCGCAGCCCGGGGCCGGGAAAATTCTGGGCACTGAAGGCGACGGCCTGGTTGGCTCTCGGCGCGGGAGGCGCCGCGGTCAGCTGGCGGATGTCGGGTTCCACATGCACCGGGCACTGGCTGAAGGTTGGAGATTCGCCGTTGTTATCGAAGGCCTTGACAGTGAAATCGCCGGGGTTCTGATAGGCATGGCGGTGAAGGCGCGGCCCGGATTCGACCGTTCCGTCGCCGAAGTGCCAGAGCAGGTTGTTGCTGATGAAGTTCTCGGACTGGAAATTCACCCACTGACCGACGCGAAAATCCCTCCCTTGAGCGGTGATGCGGCGGTTGTCCACGACCAGGACCTGGATCGATGCGCTGACGGGCGGCCCGCCCCCCAAATTCGTGTAAATGCAATTCACGGTATAGGACCCGGCAACGGCGAACGCATGGTGCGCCTGGTGGTTGTCGGTGTTTTCCGTCGTGCCGTCGCCGAAGCTCCAAGCGAAACTGGCATTGCCGCCGCCGCCCGGTTGATCAAATCGGAAATGGACTTCCTGGCCCACGG
The DNA here is from genome assembly GCA_964562095.1 of uncultured Clostridia bacterium. Taxonomy (GTDB): domain Bacteria; phylum Acidobacteriota; class Aminicenantia; order UBA2199; family UBA2199; genus UBA2199. Next base: position 4,436 of record CAZLSH010000079.1, read on the forward strand.
AAACGGGCCCGGGGGTGAGCATGACGATGTTCTGGCCCTGAAGCTCCCCGCAAAGCGGGCCGAAGAGAAGGAGCCCCCATCCAAGCATCCGCAGCGACCAGGATATTTTTTTCATGACAGACCTCGCTTGTTTTCTATAGAATAGATCGCCGCAGGTGAAAATCTCACCGTCAGATCAAAAAATTGCCTTCCGCGTCCCGTCTGGACTGCAGCAGCAGATAGGGCGAGCCGATATTGGCCCGGCTATGGAAAAATCGCAGCTCGCGCGACACCTCGACGACGTGCAGCAGGTAGGAACGCATGGACGTGGCCAGGCGGAACTGCACCGGCCGCGTGATTTCGCCATTCTCGAACAGGAAGCCGTTGGCGTTGTAGGCCGCCTCCCCCGGCAGGCGGCCGGCTCCCTGCCGCTTGACCAGGTAGACCAGGACGCCCTGGCCGACCCTTCCCAGCAGCTGGGACAGCGAGGCGTTGGAGGGCTTGAAGAAAAGGTTGGTGAAGCGCACGCGGGGGAAGACCCCCTGCTCCTCGCGAAAGCCGTTGCCGGTGGAGGCTCCGCCCTTCTCGAAAGCCGTGCGGATGTCCGCGGCCGCCAGCGCCGCCACCCCCTTGTTGAGCAGGTACTTTTCCGTCGCCGGCGTGCCCTCGTCATCAAAGGGCACCGAGCCGGACTGCTCCGCCAGCGCCGGATGGTCCAGGATGCTGACCCGGCTCGAGGCGGCGACAGGACGCTCGCGCCGGCCGGCAGGGTCCAGCTTCAGTCCGGGGGAGAATTCCCTGAGCATCTGCGCCGAGGCCTCGGGTGACATGACGACGAACTCCAGGGCGGCCGGCAGCGCCTCCAGGTCGGCATCCAGGGAGCCCAGGAGATTCGCCCCCCTGGCGACCAGGCGCTGAGGGTCGAAATTGCGGAAATGGGTGCGGCTCTCGGTCAGTTCCAGCTGGTGGTCCCGGGACTGGAAACAAACCTGAACCTGGAACAGCGTCTTCTTGTACTTGGCCGCAAAGCCCAGCGAGTTGGTTAGGTAGACCTTTTTCAGCGACCGGGAGAGCTGGAACCCCCTCAGCTTCAGTCCCGGAAATGTCACGAGGCTCTCGCGCAGCTTTTCCCGCAGGTCGGAGGCCTGCGCCCCGTCCCAGGCTTCGATGCCCGGATCGAAGATGTCCAGCCTGGACCGGGCCGCGGCCCGGGGCAGCAACTGGGCGAAATTCCTCCTGCGATCGACCGCCGATCCGCAGGCGAGCCCGGCGAAGCAGAGCTTGACCTGGCGGGCGTCGGGAGCGGAGAGGCTGAAGCCGAGCGGATCGCCGGTGTCGCGGAATGCCCGCACCGCCAGGCGGTCGCCGTGCACCTCATGGATCGAAAGCGGACCGTCGGCACCGGCGATCTCCTGAGCGGCGACCTTTTCCGCATAGGCCTCGACGGTCGAAAAACCGGCCTCGCGCCCCGTTTTCAGGACCGTTTCAAGCATCCTGCCCTCCCCGGACCCACAGCTTGGCGATCTTGACGGTGGGCTGGCCGACGCGCACCGCCAGCACCTGGCCGTTCTTCTGGCAATAGCTGGTGCCGCGGTCGTACTTGAAATCGTCGCCGACCATGGCGATGTCGCTCAGGATCTCGCGCAATCCGCCGCTGACCGTCAATGGGGCGATGGGCGCGGCCAGGCGCCCTTTTTCGATCAGGTAGGGCCGGCGGATGCGGAAAAAAAAGCGGCCCGAGGCCAGGTCGATGCCGCCGTCGCCGAATTCCCGGGCATAAACGCCGAAGGGCGTGGAGGCGACGATCTCGGCCTGGGGAACATCGCCGGGCTGGACGTAGGTGGCGAACATGCGCGGCTGGGGAATACGGGCAAAATATTCCAAACGGGCATGCCCGCGTTCATGGAGGCCCAGCAGCTTCTGGTGGGCATAGTCGCTGATGAAACGGCGCAGCACCCCGCGCTCGACCAGTTGCGGGCCGGCCCGGGGCTCGCCCTCGTCATCGACGGCGACATCCCGGAAGAACGGATCGCGCTCATCGCGGCACAGGATGGTGATCGTCTCCGGGACGATCGCCCGGCCCAGGTCGGCGCGGGTGAACGGCGACACCCCCTGATACACGTAATCGGCCTCCAGGGCATGCCCGAGGATTTCATGGAACAGGATGGCCCCCTCGCCGGCCTGCAGGACGACCGGGACCGGGCCGGAAAAGGCGACGCGGCGGCGGTGCTTCTGGTCCTCCAGCGCCCCGGCGATGCGCTGGGCCAGCCCGTCCAGGTTGAATTTCAGCGACTCCGCGCTCCCTTCGCCGACCTCCAGTTCCTCGCCGCGGCCACGGGGCTTGAGCCTGGCCGTGACGCTGAAATGGCGGAACGAATTCTGGACGTCCTGGCGGCGGGCATTGCGGATCAGCCGGCGCGTGCAGCCGGCGCGGAACAGGAGCCGCCATTCCTGCGGGTCAAGCCGCTGCAGGAACCGGGTCAGGAAGCCGTTGGCGTCCAGGATTTCACCGGCATCGACCGGCAACCCGAGGGGCTCCGCAGCCAGGCGGCCGCCGCCTTTCCAGGACAGGGCCCGGACCGCCTCCTCGCGGGACCCGGTCTCCGCGGCCCGGCTGCTCCAACTGCCGTCGAAGCTGCGCAACAGCACTCCCGACCGTTTCCTGATGGAGAACTCGCGGGCGCCGCGGCTGTCCAGCGCGAACTGCATCACCTGGCTTTCCTCGTACAGCTGCACCTTGAACTTGTCCATGAGCTGCCATTCTAACAGAAACGGGGAATCGGCGTAAGGCTGGGACGGAAGAAGCAAAGGCAATCGGTTTACGGTGTATGGTTGACGGTAGACGGTGGAAGGCCGGGAAAAGCAATACGAATTCAAGTGTTAGTGTTAGTGATGGTGTTAGCAGGAGCCAAGAGGCGATCTCTTTAGGAATTTGATTTTGTCTTCACGTAGGGGTGGGGTCTCAGACCCGCCCGTACAAATGGAAGAACGGCCATAAATAATTTCCCGGATGTTCTTTCGCAATTTTGGACAAAGTCCCCGCCAGGGGATTGGGTCATTGGAATTCATCTGTGATTTTTCTTTAACGTCGAACTTCGAACAACGAACGTCGAACCTCGTTTACTTGTGCCTTACGCCCTGCGCCTTACGCCGATGTCCATTCATCCGAGTCACGCATCACGGAATATCGAAGATCACCCGGTCCTGTGGTATAATGCGCTTTCATCAAGTCAGCAACGGAGGCGCATTTGGAAAACCCGGCACCTGAAGCCAAGAAGGAAATCAGGCCGATCGTCCTCAAGAACGGCATCTTCGTCGTCGGGCACCCGCGCAGCGGCACTTCTCTGGCCTGCCAGCTGCTGCAGAGCGCCGGCGTCGAGTTCCCCGCCGATTTCGCGGGCGACGAGTACAACCGCTCGGGCTACTTCGAACTGGAGACCGGCAAGGAGCTGGAAAAGAAGCTGCTCGACCAGGCCATGACCGATGAGAACGTGGCCGAGCTGAACCGGATCGTCGAGCGCCTCAACAGCGGCCCAGGCCTCACCGGGCTCAAGATCGTCCATGTGCCGGCGCTGTTCTTCTTCCGGCACATCGCCAAGGACAGGAAGCTGCGCGTGGTTTTCATCTTCCGCAATCCGGCCGACGTCCGCTCCAGCATGTACAAGCGCGGCATCTCCCAGTTCAAGCTCAGCTGGTTCGACAACAACAACGCCCTGGTCGCCGCCCACGAGAACATGCCCAAGAGCATCGTCATCAGCTACGAGGCCCTGATCGCCGGCCACCCCGGGATCAAGAAAGCCTTCAGGAAGATCGGCTTCAACGTCGACATGGGAGTGATCCGCAAGGAAGAGCAGACTCAGAAGGACAGCCGCATCGTGCTGACCGGCGACGAGCGCCGGCTGTACCGCGTGCTGCGGAAGCTCGAGCGCGAAAGCTGCCGCTGACCCGGACGGCGGCGAGGAGGCCCATGGAAAAAAAGGAAGAGAAGATCGAGATCAGCGACCTTCATGCCCAGCACGTGTACGCCAATCTGGTGTCCTTCAACGTCAATCCGGAGGAGATCTGCCTGGGCCTGGGCATCCGCGACGTCAAGGAGCCGGCCCGCGTGGCCATCCATACCTACGCCCACCTGACCATCCCCCATTTCCTGCGCTTCGCCGACATGGTCAACAAGCAGGTCGAGCTGCTGATCGAAAAAGGGGTCATCGCCCGCGAACCCGAACAGTAACCGTTCTTTGCAGGCCGGATTCAGGGTTTCCGCTGCAGGAAATACGCGTTGAGGACGTATTCCGGGCTGTACGATCTTTTGGCCTGGCGCAGTCCCTCGATGCCCAGGTCCTGCTCGCGGTTGACGTATTTGTAGGTCCCGTCCAGCGCCTTGGCCGTTTCCCAGTTGATCATCTGCCCGGCCCCCTTGACCTCGGGATCGAATTTTTCGAAATGGACATCGGCCATGTTGGCGTTCAGGGGCGAAAAGATGGAAAAAGCCACGAATTGCCGGCCATGGGAGATCCGCACTCCCTGCAGCTCCAGCTCAGCGAAATGCAGCATGGCTTTTTTCAGGGCCGACGTTTCATGGCTGAAATCGAGCTCCAGGCAGGTGCGCAGGCGGCACCACTTTTCCGCAAGAACGAGGCAGGATTCCAGGTCGCCTTTCCCCAGCGCTTGGCTGGAGTAGCCGGGGTACATGGCCAGGAACTGGTTGACCAGGTTGCGCTTCTTGTTCAGCCGGTTGCCCCTCAGGTCAACCAGCTTGCGCGTGGAATAGATATAGTCGCCGTTGTCCGGGTCGAGTTCGACATGGAAGTGGCGTTCCAGGCCGGGGTTGGCCTGGACGTAATCGGGATCGACCAGGACGAAATTGCCGCTCTTGCCTTCACGGCGCAGGCCGTCGGAAACGGCCATCAGCCCGGCCAGATCCAGGTCCGGCCCCAGCGGCATCAGCATCAGGTCATCCAGCCCGTTGTAGATCCAGAGGCGATCCTCGCTCAGCAGCCAGCGCGTTTGGTAGATCTCCCCCCACATGAAGAGGTTGGCGAAATTGTATTCGCAGAAGCAGGGGTCGGCGGCCAGCAGCAGCGGCCGGATGCGGTCGCGGTCGGCCAGCGTCACCGGAGCGAACTCCTCCAGGCGCAGCGGCTTCACGATCCGCCCTCCCCTTGCTCAAGCCGCATCGGAATGTGACCTGCCATTTCGGCGAAGCCCAGCCGGCGGTAAAAAGCCTGCGTCCCCGGCTCGGCCACCAGGCCGATCCAGCCGATGCGGCGCGAACGCAGCTCGCGGCAGAGGCAACGGACGATCGCCGCGCCGATGCCGCGGCCGCGAAAGGCGCGCAGCACGGTGACGTCCTGGATGTACGCGTCGCTGACGCCGTCGGAGAGGGCGCGGCCCATGCCGATCATCTCGCCGGCGGCAAAGGCGCCGGCGAAGCAGAAGGAACCCCGGGCCAGGGCGTCGATCCAGGCATTGCCGTCGGCGGTTTGATCGCTTTCCCGCCACCAGCCGGCCTGGCGGTAAAGCCTCTCAACGGCGGCGCGATCCACGGCATTGAGGATTCTTATTTCAACTTCGTCAGGGTTCATCGGCATGGCGGCGGTTGCTGGGCCAATGATAGCAGAAATTCGCCCGGCGGTCAATTCCCGGCTGCAAAAGGGCATGCCGGCCCCGAATGCCCGCGCCCT
>CAZLSH010000080.1:0-10041 GCA_964562095.1 uncultured Clostridia bacterium
CTTCATTCCCCTGGCGGGGGCTTGGCCCGAAGCGGGGCACCCGGCAGGGAATCCCCGTTATTGCCTCAGGAGATGCCGGCGAGCTTCCTGGCGAGCCCCTTCTTGAAATCCCAGTTGCCGTAGCGCTGGATCATGACCTTCTGGGCCTGGGGCGATCCCGCCCCGTGGATCGACTCGGTGAGATAGCCCACGGCGCCCGTCCCCATGGTGAGGTTTTCGATCAGGCGCAGGATCCTGGCCTTGTCGGCGGCCGGGGCTCCGCAAGCCCCCTGGAGATACTTGCGCAGGACCGGACCCGTCCGCGAATCGGCGAAATCGGCCTCCCCGGGCAGGGTGACCAGCAGGCCGCCGGCGATGTCCTGGGCGAGGCGCGCGATCTCCCAGGGCAGGCGGGTGACGTTGAGCTTGCACGAGTTGGCCAGCAGGACGTCGACCATGTAGTTGCCCGACTCGAGGCGCCAGCCGTCGGCGCAGGCGGCGAGTGCGCCGGCATGGAGGGTCTCGTTGAGGTGGGTCATCTCGGCGAGCTTGTCGCGGATATGCGAGGCCTTGGCCACGCCGTTGTACTCGGCGATCGCCGCCGCCGCCCCGATCAGGACGTCGCCCATGCCGACCTTGCAGCCGCCGTAGCTGGGCCGGTGGTAGGAGGCGAAGCGCTCGACCAGGCGCCCGGCGAAGGCCGTCTCCCGGCACAGGAACACCCTCTCCCAGGGCACGAAGACATTGTCGAAGACGATGAGGGCCTCGTGGCCGCCGTAGCCGGGATTTCCCGCGTCCCCCGTTTTCCTCTCCAGCTTGCGGGTATCGCACGACTGGCGCCCCAGGATGTACGTCAGCCCCTCGGCATCGGCCGGCACGGCGAAGGCCACGGCGTAGTCCTCGGAGCCCGCCTTCATGGCCGCCGTCGGCATGGCGACGATCTCGTGGGAATTCAGGGCGCCGGTCTGGTGCGCCTTGGCCCCGCGCACAACGATGCCGTCCGCTTTCCGTTCCACGATGCGCAGGAACAGGTCGGGGTCGGCCTGCTCGTGCGGCGGCCGGGAGCGGTCGCCCCGCGGGTCGGTCATGGCGGCGTCGCAGATCAGGTCCTGCTCCTGGACGCGCTCGAGGAAGCGCCGGAAGCGGGCGTGGTACTCCGTCCCCGCCTCCCGGTCGGTCTCCCAGGTGATGCCGTACAGGGAGTTCAGGCAGTCCATTCCGGCGCAGCGCTGGAAGCAGGTCGCCGTGCGCTGGCCCATGAGGCGCAGCATCTTGACCTTGCGGATCATGTCCTCGACACTGCCCTGGATGTGGCCGAAGCGGTTGACCGCGCCGCCGGTCAGCGGCGACTGCGCCGTCATCAGCCCGGCGAACTCCGGCTGCTGCGCCAGTTCGTAGGTCATGGCCACGGCGCTCGTCGATGGCCGGACGATGGGATGATCGTTCGGCTCGGCGATCTCCTCGCCGAGGATGAAGACCCTGCGCTTCAGTTGCCGCAGGCTGTCCCAGTACTGCTGTGCCGTCATCAAGGCCATGTTTTCCTCCCTGGCGCGCGGGCGCTCACGCGGCGACGATGCGCGCGACCGCCTGCAGCGCCCTTTCCACGTCGGCGTCGTCGATGTCGTTGTGGGTGACCAGGCGCACGCGGCCCGGCCCGAAGGGCAGGGCCAGGACGCCGGCGGCGGCGAGTTGCCGCACCAGCTCCCTGGCGTCGATCCCCCGCGCCTCGACCCGGAAAATGACGATGTTGGTCTGGACGTCGGCCGGCTCGATGGCCAGCCCCTTCAGGTCGGCCAGGCCGGCGGCGAGGCGCCGGGCGCGCCGGTGGTCCTCATCAAGCCGCAGGCGCATGCGCTCCAGGGCGATGAGGCCGGCCGCGGCCAGGATGCCCGCCTGGCGCATGCCGCCGCCCAGCTGTTTGCGCACCCGGCGCGCCCGGGCGATGAAATCGCCGCTTGCCGCCAGCAACGAGCCGACCGGCGCCGCCAGCCCCTTGGACAGGCAGAACATCACCGAGTCGCAGGGGGCGGCGATGGCGGCGGCATCGATCCCCAGCGCGGCGGCGGCGTTGAAGATGCGCGCGCCGTCCAGGTGCAGGAAAAGGCGGCGGCGGCGGGCCAGCTCCCCCGCCTGCTGCAGGTAGTCGACGGGCAGCACCGCGCCGCCATGGTAATTGTGGCTGTTTTCCAGGGCGATGCCGGCGCTGGCGGCCTGGTGGGGGTCGGCATCGTCTTTCAGGCTGCCTTCCAGGTCGGTGAGCGGGATGAGGCCCCGGCGGGAGGGGAAGGTGCGCGGCAGGGCGCCGGCCAGGCTGGCGACGTTCCCGCACTCGTACAGGTAGATGTGGCTTTTCTCCTCGAGCAGGACCTCCCGGCCCCGGCAGCCATGGACCAGCAGGGCGATGGTGTTGCCCATGGTCCCGGAGGGGACGAACAGCGCCGCCTCCTTGGCGACGACGCGGGCGGCCGTTTCCTCCAGCCGCCGCACCGTCGGGTCGTCGCCGAGCACGTCGTCGCCGACCTCGGCCCCGGCCATGGCGCGGCGCATCTCCGCGGTCGGCCGCGTGACCGTGTCGCTGCGAAAATCAGCGTAACCCTGGTATGACATGGGGCTTCCTCCGTCGCATCCACCGGCCCGTTTGCGCCGCTGGCAAAGGGGGCGATCAGCCTTTCAGCAGCCGGGTCAGCTCGGCGAGCTCCTCGTCCTTCATGGCGAAATAGTGCTCCGGCTCCGGGAAGGCCCCGGCCGTCACTTCCTCGACGAACTGCTTCAGCCCGTCGCCGATGAGCTTGCCGGCGTCGGCGTAGCGCTTGGCCATCTTCGGCTTGAAGCGCGGATAGAGGCCGAACATGTCGTGGAAGATGAGCACCTGGCCGTGGGCATGCGGGCCGCAGCCCAGGCTGATGACCGGGACCTTGGCCCGCTCGCTGACCAGGGCGCAGAGCTGGTCGGGGACCAGCTCCAGCACGATGGACATGCAGCCCGCCTCCTCGAGGGCCTGGGCGTCGTCCATGATCTTCTTGGCCTGGCGGGCGCTCTTGCCCTGCAGGCGGAAGCCGCCGAGCGACGAGACGCTCTGCGGGGTCAGCCCCAGGTGGCCCTGGACGGGGATGCCGGCGGCGACGATGGCGCGCACCCGCGGGCATACCTCCAGGCCGCCCTCGAGCTTGATGCCGTCGCAGGCCGTCTGGGCCATGAAGCGGCCGGCGTTGAGCACGGCCAGCTCGTCGGAAGCCTGGTAGCTCATGTAGGGCATGTCGCCGATGAGCCAGCTGCTGGGCGTGCCGCGGCGCACGGCCGCCGTATGGCGGATCATGTCGTCCATGGTGACCGGCAGCGTGGTGTCGTAGCCGAGCATGGTCATGCCCAGGCTGTCGCCCACCAGCACGATGTCGATGCCCGCCTGCTCGACCAGGTAGGCCATCGGGTAGTCATAGCAGGTGATCATGGTCAAGGGGACGCCCCTGGCCATCTTGTCGAACAGAACGGGAAGCGTCACTTTCTTGCGCTCGCTCATGGGCCACCTCCTGGTTTCATGGCTGCGGGGAGCGGCCGCCTGGAGAGCCGGCTTCCCCGTGACGGGATTGTACGGCATTCCCGGGGAAATTCCAATCCCCGGCGGGTCAGCGCGGCAGCTTCGATTCGATCAGGCGGCCCAGGCGCTCCGTGCCGATCCGGATCTTTTCCGCGGGGACGCTGCCGAAGCTGAGCCTCATGCAGCGGCTGCCCTTGCCGCCGCCCTCGATGAAGAAGGCCTCGCCCGCGGCGTAGGCGACCTTGACGTCGGGCCGGGCGACGGCCTCGGCCAGCAGCGCCGTGGTGTCAATCCCCTCCGGCAGCTCCGCCCAGGTGAACAGCCCCCCGTCCGGGAAGGTCCGCTTCGTGCCTGCCGGGAAGAAGCGGTCGATGCACTCGATCATGACGTCCCGTCTCTCGCGGTACAGGTCGCAGATCATCCGGTGGTGGGCCGGGTAATGGCCGCGCTTGAAGAACTCGGCGCAGATGATCTGGGGCAGCATGGAGGTGTGGGAGTTGGTCGCCGTCTTGGCGTCGAACAGCCTGGCGATGACCTCGTCGCCGGCCAGGACGTAGCCGAGGCGGCTGCCCGGCGAGAAGATCTTGGAAAAGCTGTTGGCCAGGATGGTATGGCCGGTCTGGTCAAAGGCCTTGATGGGCGGCAGTTCGCTGCCGCTGTAGCGGATGTCGCGATAGGGGTCGTCCTCCAGGATGATCACGTCGTGGCGGCTGCCCAGCTCGGCGACCCGGCGCCGGCGCTCCAGGGACAGGGTCCTGCCCGACGGGTTCTGGAAGGTGGGGATGACATAGACCATCTTCGGCCGGTGGCGGATGATCTTGGCCTCCAGGTCTTCCATCACCAGGCCCTGGTCATCCATGTCGACCGCGACGCAGCGGGCCTGGAACATGGCGAAAATCTCCACCGAGTGCATGAAGGTCGGGGACTCGACCAGGATGACGTCGCCCGGCTCGATGTACAGCTGGCAGGTCAGGTTCATGGCCTCCAGGCCGCCGCTGATGATCAGGATGTTGTCGGCTTTCGCCTGCACGCCCTTGGGCGCCAGCAGGTCGCGGACGACGGCTTCGCGCAGGTCACGCACTCCCAGCGGCGGGCCGTATTGGAGCGCCTCCACGCCGCGGCGGTCGCTCCTCATGACGTCATTGACGATCTCGCGGACGATGTCGACCGGCAGGGCCTCTTTGGCCGGCGCGCCGCCGCCGAAGGAGATGATGCCCGGGTCGTTCATGGCCGCGAACAAGTTCCTGATGACCGCGGCCGGCTCGGCCATAACCGTCATGCGCTGGGCGAATTTCGCCATGGTAAACCTCCTTGTTGCAGTGTATTCAAGGAAATGGATCAGCCTGCTCTTTTGTAAACCATCGCCACCAGCGTGATGTCGTCGCCGCCCATGTTGACGGACAGGCCAAAGGGCCTGTCGTCCGGGATCTCGATCTGCGCAGCCCCGGCCTTTCCGGTCAGCTGCTGCCAAATCGTGACCGCCTGGTGAACGCCGGTGGCCCCGGTGGGATGCCCCCAGCCCACCAGCCCGCCGGTGGTGTTGAAGGGGACTTTTCCCCGGCGCGCCGTATTCCCGGCCAGGACATATTCGGGGCCTGCGCCGTGCGCCGCGAAACCGATGGCCTCGACCGCCAGAATCCCGGCGATGGTGAAACAGTCATGGGTTTCCACGGTCGCCAGTTTTTCCCTGGCGATGCCGGCGCCCGCCAGCGCCTTGCCGACCGCGTCGGCGCTGGTGGCGAGTATCGTGGGGTCAGCGGGCGGCCGGGTGATGTCGGCTTCCGACTGCCCGAGGCCGACGATTTCGACGGCGTCCCGCGCCGCGACGCCGCAGCGCCGCAGGCCTTCTGCGGAAACGATCGCCAGGGCGGACGCGCCGTCGGACACCTTGGAGCAATCGAACACGCTGAGGTGGTCGACGAACCGTTGCGGATCCGGCTCAGTCATCCCCAGTGCCAGCAGGTCTTTCACGGCATTGTGGAATTCCTGGGCGCTCGGGCAGAGGCGGGCGTTCTCGATGGCGTTGACGTACCATTGCGCCATCGCCCGGCGCGTCTTTTCCCTGCCGAACCGTTCGTAATACGCCCCGGCGCGGTCGCTGAACTTGCCGGGGAAGAAATAGGCGTGCCCGTCCTTGCGCTCCTTCGCCCACCCGGCCGCGGCCAGGATGTCGGCGCCGTAAATCGCCTTGACCGTGTTCTGCACTTCCACGCCGATCACCAGCGCCACATCGGCCGTTTCGGCCAGCACCGAGCGGATGCCGGCGGCCAGGGCCAGGGCGCCCGTGGCGCAGGCGCCCTCCACGCGCAGGCAGGGCTTGCCGGCGAGGCCCGCGTCGATGGCCGGGAAGAATCCCGCCAGGTTTCCCTGGCGGTTGAAGCGCGCCGCCATGAAATTCCCGACGACGCATTCGTCGACATTTTGGGCGCCGCCGATTTCCTTCAATACCGCCTGGCCGGCTTCCTTCATGTATTCTTCGATGCCCGGGCGCTCTTTTTTCGGGTTGAATTCCCTGCGGCCGGTCCCCATGGAAACGGTGTTGTACCCGGCGATCAGGTATGCTTTTCTTCTGATGTTAATGGGCGTGCCCTCCTAGTCCAGATAATCATGGATCGGCCCGTAGGCATGGTAAAATCCCGCCAGCAGCACCGTGTTCACGTCCTCGGCGGAAAAGGCGACCTGGTCGGCGACCAGTTTCAAGCCGATCGCCTTTGCGCGCAGCGCGTAGGCCCTGGCCAGCCCCGCGCCCCATGTGCTCATCGATTTCAGCTCGCTGAAATAGGCCCGCAAGACCTCTTCCTTGCGCGCATGGCCGACCGCGGCCTTCCAGGGGACGAAGGACGCCGGCAGCGGCCCGAGCTTCTCGTCGCCGGCGGCGGAAATATCGGCCAGGGCGACGTAGCGCCGCTCATCGGGATCGTATACCCCGACCGGCTTGCCTTTTTCATATTTCAGGAAACCGTCCTTCTGCGCGCCCTCATGGTCCTGGCCGCCCTTCACGCCCAGCGCCATGAAGCGGTCCAGGAGCGGGCTGTGGATGTCTTCATCCTTCACATGCGGCGCCATGACCTTCATGATGTACTGGCAGACGTCGATGCCCACGTAGTCGATCAGCTGAAAGATGCCCATCGGGCGGATGAGGAAGTCCTGGCTGACCCTGTTGATCGTGTACACCGCCTGGACGAACGGCATCTGCTTCTGCAGCTCCTGGACTTCGCCCATGCCGTGCAGCGCATCGCGCATGAAATGGCCGTTGCCGATGAAGCCGGCGACATCGTGCGCCGGGACTTCGATCTTGGCGAGGTTCCTGATGAATTGCGAGGCAAATTCCGCGAGCTCCGGCTTCGTCGTCTCCGCCCGGATCACCTCCACGAGTTTCTGGACGGCCGGCGGATTATAGAAATGCACGCCCAATACGCGGCCGGCGAGTTGCGCCTCCCGGTCCAGGAAGCCGATGGGGATGGAGGAGGTGTTGGTGAAGAACCACGGCTGCCGGCCGCTGTTGCGGTCGATACCGGAAAGGATTTTGATCTTCAACTCGGGATTCTCGCTGGCCGCCTCGAACACCAGCGTCGATTCGCAGGCCGATTCCGGCGTGGTCACGGGGCGGACGATATCCAGCACGTCCATCACGTACTGGCGGATCACGTCGTCGTTTTCGACCAGGTCGCGGCGGCCGGCATACAGCTTGCGCAGGGCGACGATCCTCTTTTCGGCCGCCTTCTGCACCTGCAGGCGCAGGTATTTGAGCAGTCCGCCCAGCGCCGCCTGGGAAACGTCCAGGGCGTAAAGGAGATAGGGCTTTCCCCTGTTCTCCGGCTGGAGGCTCAATTCGGCCATTTCCAGGGCGGCCAGCAGCAGGATGCCGCTGCCCATTTTGCCCGCGGCGCCGATGACGGTGACGTTTTGAAATCTTTCGCTGTAGTTCATGTTATGAGAATCTACCAGTTTGGTTTTCTTTTTTCAAGGAAAGCCCGCATGCCTTCGCCCGACTCGCCGTTGCCGAAAAGCTTCCCGAATTCCTCCGCCTCGATGGCGCAGGCGGAATCGAAGTCCACGCGCATCCCCTTTCGCGCCGTTTCCTTCGCCTTCCTGACCGCCACCGGCCCCCTGGCCGCGATCTTCTGAGCCATGGCCATGGCATCCGCCAGCAGTTGCCCGGGTTCGCTGACCTGCTGGACGAGCCCCAGCCGCAGCGCCTCATCGGCCGCGATCATGTCGGCCGTCAGCAGCAGCAGCAGCGCGTTGGCAACGCCGATCTGCCGGGGCAGGCGCTGCGTCCCGGCATAACCGGGGATCAGCCCCAGGCTGACCTCGGGCTGGCCGAACCTGGCCGCCCGGCTGGCCAGGCGGATATCGCAGGCCAGGGCCAGTTCGCATCCCCCGCCCAGGGCGAAACCGTTCACCGCCGCAATCACGGGGATCGGCAGGTTTTCGATGCGCTGAAAGGTCCTTTGGCCGTTTCGGGAAAACAGTGTCCCCTGTTCCGCGTTCATCCTCGCCATCTCGGCGATATCGGCGCCGGCGACAAACGCCTTGCCCTCGCCGGTGATGATCAACGCCCTGACATCATCCCTTTTTTCCAGGCCGTCCAGCAGGTCGTTCATTTCCAGAAAAAATCTCGCGTTCAGCGCATTCATGGCCTGGGGGCGGCTGATGGTCAGCACGTCGATGCCATCGGCTGCCGCCAGCTTCAAAATTTCATAATTCATGTTCATCCTCGGCAGGGAAACCGGGTTTCCCTGTTTTGCGTTTCTTGGCGACGGTCATTTTATTCTCCTTGAAAAATATCACGGAATCTTCGAAGAACTTCCAAAAAATGATATCACAAAATCCCCTATAGCAAAAAGCCCTGCTCACTGCCAGTGACGAGCTCTTCGTGTCAGGGTCAGTGTCAGCTGGAAATACAAAGTCGAGTGTCAGTGTTAGTGTTGGTGTTAGCAAGAGAGAGGATTGAATTTCGGTGGCAGTGACAGTTTCAGCAGGAAGCCAAACTTAGAACCTGGAACTTGGAACTTGGAACCTGGAACTTGAACCTGGAACATGGAACCTGGAACATTGGACCTCTGGCTTGGTCGTCCCTGCGCCCTGCGCCTTGCGCCGATCACCGCCCTCCCTGCCACATGCTTGTGTTTCCCCTGCAAACCTGTACAATGAAGCGAAATTCAATAGCGAGGTGAAGCATGTCCCAGAAGATGATAAAGCAGTTCATGGAGATGGTGCAGATCGACAGCGAGTCGGGCAACGAGGCCCGCTTCATCAATTATCTCCTGGCGGAATTCAAGAAAATGGGGGCGGCCGCGAAAAAGGACGCCTACGGCAACCTGGTGGCCAAGCTGCCGGCCAGGAACAGCCAGAGCAAGGAGCCGATCCTCCTCTCCTGCCATGCCGACACCGTCCAGCCCGGGAAAGGCATCCGCCCGAAACTGGTGAAGGGCGTGATCCGCTCGGCCGGCGACACCATCCTCGGCGCCGACGACAAGGCCGGCATCGCCGAGATGCTCGAGGCGCTGCGCACGGCCCCGGTGCGGCCGCCGGTCGAGGTGGCCATCAGCCGCCAGGAGGAAGTCGGGCTGCACGGGGTCAAGAACCTCGACTTCAAGCTGCTGAAGGCCAAGCGCGGCTTCCTGCTCGACAACGACACCCTCGACACCATCGTCATCGGCGGCCCTTCCTACTTCGCCATCGACGTCGAGGTCACCGGGCGCTCGGCCCACGCCGGCATGGAGCCCGAGAAGGGCATCAACGCCATCGCCGCCGCCGCCAACGCCATCGCCGCCCTGAAGCTGGGGCGCCTCGACCACGAAACCACGGCCAACGTCGGCGTGATCAGCGGCGGCATCATCCGCAACGGCGTGCCGGCGACCGCCTGCTTCCTGGCCGAATGCCGCAGCCTCAAGCACAAAAAGGCCCTGGCCCTGGCCGGGCGGATGGAGAAGACGATCCGCCGCGAGGCAGCCAAGGCCGGCGCCAAGGTGGCGGTGAAAGTCGACAACCTGTGCCAGGCGGTGGAGATCGCCCCCGACGCCTGGACGGTGGTCACCGCGCAAAAGGCGCTGCGCACCGTCGGCATCAAGGCCCGGACCACCTTCATCACCGGCTTCACCGACGCCTCGATCTACAACAACCGGGGGATCGAGATGGCGGTGGTGGGCATCGGCGCCCGCGACGAGCATTCGACCAGCGAGCACATCCTCGTCGCCGACATGGAGAAGGCCCTGCGCATGCTGGTGGAGATCCTCAGGCTGTCGGCAGGGTAGGAACGGAAGAACCCGGCGTAAGGCGCAGGGCGGAAGGCACAGGGCAGAGGAAGATTGCTTTCCAATGCAAAAGTTTAAAGTTAAAAGTAAAAAGTTTAAAGTAAGAAAAGCCATTCACGGAAAAAAGCCACTGGTCATATGAAGAATCAAATTCCAAGCACCAAATTCCAAATTCCAATTACCCAATCCCCTGGCGGGGACTTTGACCAAAACAAAGAAAATGCCATTCCAAGGGGCTTTCGTTTTGGAAATTGGAATTTGGAATTT
>CAZLSH010000081.1:0-9503 GCA_964562095.1 uncultured Clostridia bacterium
TTGGAATTTGGAATTTGGAATTTGTTTGGGATTTGGTGCTTGGGATTTGGAATTTGAGTCTTCCGATTGCTTCTTCTCTTTCCGTCAACCGTAAACCCATTTCGTCTCTGACTTGCATTTCTGTATCGAATCCGCTATCCTTGCCCCTTGATTCCCGCGACCGGACGGAAGGGCTTCGTTCCCCCGTTCGCAGAATCCACAACAGGAGGATCACGATCCGATGAAAACCCGCACCTGGATCATAACCATCGCGCTGTTCCTGGCCCTGGCGCCGGCCGCGCCGGCCTGCACCAACTACCTGGTCAGCAAGGGCGCCTCAACCGACCGCTCGACCATGATCACCTACTCGGCCGACTCGCACGCCCTCTACGGCGACCTGAATTTCATCCCCGCCGGCGAGCACATCGAGGGAACCTGGATCGACGTCTTCGACGGCGACAGCGGCAAGTACCTGGGCAAGATCCGCCAGGCGCGCCGCACCTGGCAGGTGGTCGGGCTGATCAACGAGCACCAGCTGGCGCTGGGCGAGACCACCTTCGGCGGCCGCGAGGAACTGCTGGATCCCAAGGCGGTGGTCGACTACGGCAGCCTGATGAACCTGGCGCTGCAGCGCGCCCGCACCGCCCGCGAAGCGCTGAAGGTCATGACGGAGCTGGTCGAGGAGTACGGCTACGCGTCGAGCGGCGAGTCCTTCTCCGTATCCGACCCCGACGAGGTGTGGATCCTGGAGATGATCTCCAAGGGGCCCGAACGCAAGGGCGCCGTCTGGGTGGCGCGCATGGTCCCCGACGGCTATGTCTGCGGCCACGCCAACCAGGCGCGCATCCACCGGTTCCCGCTGCAGAAAGCCAACAACTTTTTCGATAAAAAGCAGACGACCTTCCATTCCGCCGACGTGATCTCATTCGCCCGCGAGAAAGGCTATTTCCAGGGTGCGGACAGCGAGTTCAGCTTCGCCGGTGCCTACTGCCCGCCCGACTTCGGCGGCCGGCGCTTCTGCGACGCCCGCGTCTGGCAGTTCTTCCGGCGCATCACCCCCGATTCCAAACAGATGGACGCCTACCGGGACTGGGCCCTGGGAATCAAGCCCGACGCCGAGCCCATGCCGCTGTTCATCAAGCCCGACCGCAAGCTGTCGCTGCGCGACGTCATGGAGCTGATGCGCGACCACTACGAGGGCAGCGAGATGGACATGAACCACGACATCGGCGCCGGTGCCTTCGTCCTGCCCTACCGCTGGCGGCCCATGACCTGGAAGGTCGACAAGGACGCCAAGGAAAGCTACTTCTTCGAGCGCGCCACCTCCACCCAGCAGACCGCGTACTCCTTCGTGGCCCAGTCGCGCTCGTGGCTGCCCGCCGCGATCGGCGGCATCTTCTGGGTGGGCATGGACGACACGTTCAGCACCGTCTACGCCCCCATGTACTGCGGCATCCGCCAGGTGCCGCCCAGCTACGCCAAGGGGACCGGCGGCTTCAATGAGTTCAGCTGGGATTCGGCCTTCTGGGTGTTCAACTTCGTCTCCAACTACGCCTATTCGCGCTACGTCGACATGATCCAGGACATCCAGGCCGTGCAGCGCGAGATCGAGGGCAAATACCTCGCCGTGCAGCCCGAGCTCGAGGCGGCGGTGCTGGAGCTTTACCAGCGCTCGCCCGAGCTGGCCCGCGACCGCCTCACCGCCTACAGCGTAAGCGAGGGCGAGGCGCTGGTCAGGCGCTGGAAGAAGCTGGGCGAGTTCCTGATCTGGAAATACCTCGACGGCAACGTGCGCGACAGCCAGGGCAAGGTCACCCATCCGCCGTATCCCAGGGAGTGGTACGAGCGCATCATCCAGGAGACGGGGGACCGGTTCCGCGTGCCCGAGCCGGAAAAAAAAGAATAGATTGCCTGTGTAGGGGTAGGGCTTGCCCCTACCCTTTTCAGGGCACCCGCAACGGGTGTCCATGCGAGATGATCGGAGGGCAACCGCGAGGGTTGCCCCTACACAAAGAAATGATCTAGAATTTCATAAAGAAACCCAGCCCGAACAGCAGTTTGCCGGGCAGTTCCTTCCGCTCATCGAGGCAGATGTCTTTCCTCCAGCCGACGTAGGGCCGCCATTCGACCGGGCGGCCGCCGGCGGCCGCCAGGCGCAGGTCGAGGCGCAGGCGACCGGAGTCGACCTCGGCCTTCAGCTCGGAGAACAGCTTCACGGCGCGCCCCTTGAAGATGCCCAGGCCGAGCCGGCCGCCGGCGGTGAACCCGCGCTTGAAATCGCAGCCCGCCATGACCTCATAACGGACGTCGTTCTCCAGCACGTCGAAGTCGGGCTGGTTGCGCAGCGCCAGGCCGGTGAACAGGCTGGCCGCGAAGGGACGGTCTTCGTCGACGGGAAGGTCGAGGCGGTAGCGCGTCGCCCAGGCGGCGTACAGGCGGCCGAAACGGCGCTCGTAGTCCAGTCCGATGCCGTAGATCATCTTCCAGGGCCAGAACTGGGAGAAAAAGCCGTCGCCATTGAGGATGGGGGCCTGAAAATCGACCGCCAGCGCGACGCGGCGCGCTCCGTTCCCGAAAAATTCCATCTTGAACTCCCCCTCGACCTCCAGCTTGAGCTGGTCGTCGAAGGGCGAGGCCCCGACCTGGACTTTGCTGGTATTGAGAAAGGCGCCGCCGCCGTTCCCCGAGTGCAGGCGCAGGCCGAGGCAGGAGACGGCGGGAAACTCGTAATGGCGGACGTTGCGGAAAAACAGTTCGAGCGAGGGGTTCAGGGCCAGTGAAAATCCCGCCTCGTGGTAGAGGCGGCGGAAGTCGACCAACTTGAACTCGGCCTGCAAACTGAGCTCCGGAAACAGGAAACCTCGCCATTGGCCGCCGGCGGTAGCCAACTGCCGGTAGCCGTCGCTGCCGCCGATGAACGGACCGGCGCCCAGGGCCAGCGTCAGGCCGCCCCGTTCCAGGACGACCCGGCCCAGCAGCTCGTTCAGGTTCCAGACATAGGGCGTGTCGCGGACCGTCGCGTGGCGGCAGAAGTGGTTCAGGCGCAGCTCGAGGGCCAGTTGCCGGCCGAGCTGCCGCCGCACGCCGGCGTCGACCCAGTAGTCGATGGCGCCCTGGATGCGGCCGTTCATCCGCGAGTGGTACTGCACTTCGGCGAACAGGCCGCCCTGGCGGATCGGGAAATCGAAGCGGAACACCGGGCGATAGTACCGGCGCTCCAGGGAGTCGAGCCCGTATTCCACCACCAGGCTGGCCCGGCTTTCCTCCTGTTCCGTTTCCGCGGCCCGCGCCGCGAGCGGCAGCAGGCAAAAGATGGCAAGGAACAAGCAAGCAGGGGCACGGCGCGCCGTGCCCCTACCCGTGCAAGCCATGCGAATGCCGGGCTACAGCAGTCCCCGCTTCTTGAGCAGCGGCTCGATCCTGGGCTCGCGGCCGCGGAAGCGCTTGTAGAGCGTCATGGCATCCTCGGTGCCCAGCTTTTCCAAAACGTTCCTGCGGAAAGCGCCGGCCGTCTTGCGGTCGAACAGCGAGGTCTCCTTGAAGGCCTCGAAGGCGTCGCAGTCGAGGACCTCCGACCACATGTAGCTGTAGTAGCCGGCGGCGTAGCCGCCGACGATGTGGGCGAAATAGGTGGAGCGGTAGCGGGGCAGGATCTCGGGGATCAGGCCGACGGCGGCCATGATGCGGTTTTCAAAGTTCGTCATGTTCATGTCGGAGGCGTCATCCAGGGTGTGCAGGGCCATGTCGAGGATGCAGGCGGCCAGGAACTCCACCGTCTCGAAGCCCTGGTTGAACAGGCTGCTCTGGCGGAGTTTCTCGACCAGCTCGGCGGGGATGACCTCGCCGGTCTGGTAGTGGCGGGCGTAGAGCTTCAGCATCCCGGGCTCGAGCACCCAGTGCTCCATGATCTGCGAGGGCAGTTCCACGGCGTCCCAGGGGATGTAGGTCGTGCGGGCGCGGTTGTCGGCCAGCAGGGCGTTCAGCGCGTGGCCGAACTCGTGGAAGTAGGTGCTCACCTCGTCGAGGCTGAGCAGCGAGGGGGTGTCGCCGCTGGGCCGGGTGAAGTTGCAGGTGATGCTGACCAGCGGCGGGACGCGCCGGCCCCGGTCGTACCAGGCGCCGCGGAAGCCGCCGGTCCAGGCACCGCCGCGCTTGGAATCGCGCGGGAAGAAGTCCATGTAGAGGATGCCCATCAGGCGGCCGCCCGCCTCCTTGACCTCGTAGACCGACACCTCGGGGTGGTAGACGGGGATGTCCTTGTTCTCGACGAAGGTCAGCCCGTACAGCTTCTCGCTGAGGTCGAAGATGCCCCGGGTGACATGGCTTAATTCGAAATAGGGGCGCAGCGCCGAATCGTCCAGGTCGTACTTGGCCTTGCGCAGCTTCTCGGCGTAGTGCCACCAGTCCCAGGCGGCGAGCTGGAAGCCGCCCTGCTCGGCGTCGATCAGCTTCTGCATCTCGGCGCGCTCGCCCTTGGCCCGCTCCAGCGCCTTGGGCCACAGGTCGCCCAGGAAGGAGTTCACCGCCTCGGGGGTCTTGGCCATGCGCTCCTCCAGCGTGAACTGGGCGAAGTTTTGGTAGCCCAGGAGCCGGCTGCGCTCGGCGCGCAAATCGACGATCTTCTGCAGCACGGCCTTGTTGTCGTGCTCGTTGTCGCGGTCGCCGCGCATGAACCAGCAGGAATACAGCGCCTGGCGCAGGTCGCGCTTGGCGGCGTACTGCAGGAACGGGATCCAGCTGGGCTTCTGGGCGGTGAACACCCATTTCCCCGGCAGGTTCATGGACTGCGCCGTTTCCGCCGCCGCGGCGACGACCCCGGCGGGGAGGCCGGCGAGGTCCTCCGGCTTGTCCAGGACGATGAACGAGGAGTTGGTCTCGGCCAGCAGGTTGTCCTCGTACTTCAGCGCCAGGAGCGACAGGTCGCGGTTGATGTCGCGCAGGCGGGCCTTCTGCGCTTCGTCCAGCAGGGCCCCGTTGCGCACGAACTGGCGATAGTTGTTCTCCAGCAGGTAGAGCTGCGCCGGCGTCAGTTTCAGGCGCGCGCGCCGGTCGTACACCGCCTTGACGCGGCCGAAGAGCCTGTTGTTGAGCAGGATGTTGTCCTGATGGGCCGAAACGAGCGGGGCGATCTTGGCGGCGAGTTCCTGCAGCTCCTGGCTGGTGACCGACTCCAGGTGGCTGTAGAATACGGCCGCCACCCGTTCCAGGGGCTGGCCGGAGAGGTCCATGGCCTCGATGGTGTTCTGGAACGTCGCCGGCTTGGGGTTGGCGACGATGGCGTCGATCTCGGCCTGGTGGCGCCGGATCCCCTCCTCGATCGCGGGCAGGAAATGGGCGTTCTGGATGCGGTCGAAGGGCGGCGTGTCAAAAGGCGTGCCGTAGGGCGACAAGAACGGGTTGTCTCCGGCGGCGTCCGCACCACCCCGCGCGGACACGGCCAGGGGCAGGCACAGGACGGCCAGCAGCAGCGTTGGGACGATCAGGTTCAGGATGTTTTGTTTATCCAAGGGCATCTCCTCCTAATGAATTAGCAATAGATTCCATTATACGCGCAAAGGCTCCCTGTGCGCCAGGGGGGCGGGGTCTTTTTGCCAACTTGACAGGAATGACGCTCCCAGAGGATAATGGGCTGCGGGAAATCGAGCGGAGGAGCCATGAACGCAGTTTTTTTCAAGGGTTCGCCCCCGGCTGGGCGCGACCCGCTCAGCAACCGGGCGGCGGCGGCGGTGTCGGCGGTGCTCAAGTCCAGGGGCTGGGCAACGAAGGCGTTCCCGCTGGCGGCGATGGACATCAAGGCCTGCCGCGGCTGCTTTTCCTGCTGGACACTTACGCCGGGGCACTGCATCATCCGCGACGACGACCAGGAAGCGATCCTGCGCGCCTGGGTGGGCGCCGAGCGCATCATCCTGCTGACGCCGGTCACCTTCGGCGGCTACGCGCCGGAATTGAAGAAGGCGCTGGACCGCATCCTCCCCATCCTGCTGCCTTTTTTTACCCGCATCCAGGGCGAGACCCATCATCCCCAGCGCTACCCGCTGCCGCGCCGCCTGCTGGCCGTCGGCACGCTGAAGCAGGCGGACGCCGAAAGCGAGGACGCCTTCCGCCGGCTGGTCGGCCGCAACGCCCTGAACATGGGCGACGTCGAGGCGACGACGCTGGTGTTCAGCGGCGACGCGTCCCTGGCCGCGATGGAAAAGCGCCTCGCCGAAGAAGCGTTCTTCGGCGCGGAGGCCTCATGAGCAGCCGCAAGGTCCTGCTGCTGGTCGCCAGCCCGCGCGGGGCGGCGAGCCACTCCAGCTCGCTGGGCGGGCATCTCCTCGCCGCATTGGAGGAGCGCGGCATGGCGCTGAAGACGCTGCAGCTGTATCCCGCGCTCGGCGATGAGAGAAAAATGGCCGAACTTCTGGCCGCTGTCGACCTGTGCGACCTGCTCGTGCCGGCATTTCCGCTGTACGTCGACCAGCTGCCGGCGCCGCTCATCGACCTGCTGCGCCAGGTCGCCGAGCGCCGTCTCGGCCAGGCGCGTACGGGCCAGGCCCTGGCGGCGATCGTCAACTGCGGCTTCCCCGAGACAACCCACTGCCGCCCGGCCATCGACATCGTCCGCATCTTCGCCGCCCAGGCGGGATTCCGTTATCTCGGCTGCCTGGCGACCGGCATGGGCGGCGCCATCGGCCACCGCTCCCTTGACAGGGCCGGCGCCATCGTCCGCCACCAGCGCAAGGCCCTGAGCCAAGCCGCCGCATTCTTGTGCGCGAGCAAAGAGATCCCCGCCGGCGTCATCGCGCTCATGGGCCGGGCGATGATGCCGCGCTGGTTCTACAATTTCGTCGCCGACCGCGGCTGGAAAAAGATGGCGAAGAAAACCGCCAGTGCCGGCAGGCTGCTCGACCGGCCCTACGCCGGCGACTGAAAGAGGCCCGGCGAAAGCCGGGTCGATCAGGACAATTTTTTTGCAAATTCCCGGATAGAATCGATTGCCATGCCGTCCGGGGTAAAACAGAACTCGTGGCAGGGCACCGCGGCGCAGACGCGCCTGGCGAAGGCGATGATGGCGGCCGCTGTGTCGGGTTCGTACCAGGGGATGGAGATCATCGGCAGCAGGCGGTCGGCCGCCGCGACGGGCCCCAGCTTTTCGATGCGGTTCGTTTTCCCGTGCTTCAGGAAAAAGATCCCCGCCAGCGGCGCCTGGCCCGCCCGGGCGATCCCCGCCGTCCCCGCCCAGGGGGTGCCAAAGGCGATCATCTTCCCCCTGATCTCGCGCACGATCATGCGCTCGTCGCTGAGCGCTTTTCCGGTCCTGGATTTGACCAGCAGCCCGGAAAATGTGCTCTTGCCCGCGCCCGAGGCACCGGCGAACAGATAGGCCTGCCCCCTGAAAACCATCCCGGCGGCATGGGCCAGCATCCCCCTGCGCCGGGCGAAATAGTGCATCAGCAGCAGCTGGTCGAGGGGATAGGTCAGCGGCAAATCGATCGTGCTGCGGCCACGGCTATCAGGTGATCCGAACCGGCAATACAGGTCAACCCGACTGACCCCCGTTTTAAAGCGCGCGACCCACAGCGGCTCCCCGCTCCCCGGCCGGTCCAGGCGCAGCCAACAACCCGACGGATCCCGGAACAGGGCCCAGGAATCCCGGGTATCGAACACCTGTTGCGCATCCTGCATGGCCGGCCAGCCGTCACCGATCAGGCGGACCGCCATGCGCCCGCCCGGCTCCGTTGCGGCGCGGTCCTGCAAGAAAGGCCGGTACAGGGGATTGGCGACGCGCAGCGTCGCCTCAAGCGGGGCAATGATCTGGATCGAAATGCCGCCGATGCGCAGGTCCCGGCCGCGGGGCAGCCGCAATAGGCCGCTCAGCTTCCCGGCGACGCGGCGCAAGCGTGGCTCACGCAAGGCTGATTATAACTCACGCCGCTGCCGTCGACCAGCTTGCAGCCGGTCCCCAGCGTCTGCATCCCCGGGGCGATGCTCACCACCCGCAGCATGGGCTTCTCATATTTCTTCCTGGCCGGTCTGTTTCCGTTCTTGTCTTTCATCTATTCTCCCTGGACGCGGTGATAAATTTGTTCGTGCCGGAGATGACCGATGCGGCACATGTATTCGGAAGGGACGCTCTCGGAGCCGTTCTCCATGGCGAAAAACCCCGGGCAATAACCGCAGAGGAGCTTCTTGTCGCAACCCCGGCAGGGCAGGCCGCCGGGGGCGGCGACTTTCCTGAAATCGTTGAAAGCCTTGTCCCACCCTTCCCGGAAACTGCTGGCGCGCAGGGAAAAACGGGCATGCCTCACCATCAGGCAGGGATACACCCAGCCCTGGGGATCGACATGGAATGTATTGAGCCCCGAACCGCAGTTGTAAAGGCCCTCCTCAGCGCGGGCGCCATCAAACTGGGCCAGGAACTCGCGCCATTCCCGTTCCCTGGCCGGGTCCGCCATTTCCAGGTTTACCGACCGCGCCGGCGGCACGCGCAGGGCGACCGGCCCGTTGTCCCCATTCAGCGCCGGGAAGATCCCCGGGTCGAAGCGGAACTTGACGCCCAGGCTGCGCGCCAGGTTCTCAATGGCGGGGAAATCGTCGTGGTTCAGCGTCATCAGCACGCTCTTGAGCCGGACATGGATCCCCTGCGCCAGCAGCGCCTCGATCGCCTGCCGCGTCCTTTGAAAAGATCCCGGGACGCCGGTGATGCGGTCATGGACCGCGGCACTCGCGCCATAGAGGCTGATCTCGACCAGGTAAGGCGGCAACTCGCGGAACAGGTCGAGGATGGCGGCGTCGACCCGCGTGCCGTTGGTGAACACCGTGACCAGGAAGCCGCTCTCCTTGGCATGACGGTAGACGAGGGGAAAATCTGCGCGCAGCAGCGGCTCGCCGCCGGTGAGCAGCAGGTAGAGGCAGCCCGCCTCTTTGACGGCGTCGATCGCCTGCCGCCATTGGCCGGTGGTCAACTCGCCGGAGGCCGCGGCCTCCTCCCGGGCATAGCAATGGGCGCAGGCCAGGTTGCAGCGGTGGGTCAGGGCCAGGCTGCCGGTGAAGGGAATGCGCCGGTCGATGACCCGGCGGGACAAATCCCGCCAGAAGCGGTCGTTATCCATTCCGCTCGCCGGCTCGCAGCCCTGGATCATGGCAGCGCTTCCACCAGTCCGTTCTGCAGCAGCCGGGTCACGAATTCGCCGGCGTCATCCTCGGCCCGGCCGGACTCCACGTCAAACTCCTCCACGATCTCGGCGATGATCGTCGCCAGCGTTTTCCCACCGTCGAGCCGCTTCCAGATGAAATCGGCTATCGGGTTCAGCACGAAGATGTTGTTCACGTCCACCGGCGTGCCGCAGACCGGGATCAGGAAAGTTTCGCCGGCGATCTCCCGCTGGGCGACCTGCTCGACGCGGCGGTACTTGGCCTCCGGCTTCATTTCAGCAGCATGCCCGGGTCGCCGAGCCAGTTGTAGACGTTCAGCAGCGATCTCTTGCCGCCCAGCAGCAGGTAGTTCTCCATCGCCGCCAGCCAGGCCTCGCCGGCGCGCG
>CAZLSH010000082.1:0-7860 GCA_964562095.1 uncultured Clostridia bacterium
ACCAGGAGCAGAACTGGCCCGGGGCGGTGAAGGAGCTGCAGAAGAAGCGGGTCACCGTGTTTACGGTCGGAGTCGGGGCCGCCGGCGGGGCGCCCATCCCCATCCGCGACGGCAGCGGCAGGACCACGGGCTGGAAGAAGGACGCCCAGGGCAGCATCGTCAAATCGCGCCTGGACGAGGAGACCCTGGCGCGCATCGCCGCCGACTGCGGCGGCCAGTACTACCGCCTGGGCGACGCCGCCGGCATTGCGCCCATGGTCGGCATCCTGCGCGCCTACGAACGCCGGCAGCTGGCACGCAAGGTGAAGAGCCGCAAGATCGACCGATTTTACTTTCCCCTGCTGCTGGCCGTGCTGCTGCTGGCCGTCGAGATGGCCCTCAGCGACCGGAGGATCGCATGGCGAAAAGGCTGATTCCCCTGCTGCTGGGCTTTATGCTTTTGGCGGCCTGGCCGGCGGACCTGTGGGGCTGGCATTGGTTCGAGCCGGCCGCGCGCCGCAACCGGAAGGGGATCGAAGCTTACCGCAAGGGCGACTATGCCGCCGCCCTGGAGCAGTTCCTCTCGGCCAAGGGGTTGAAGAACGGCGCCCCGCAGCTGAGGAACAACACCGCCGCCGCCCTCTACGAGCTGAAAAAATACCGCGAGGCGCTCGCCGAGCTGTCCGGCATCGACGCCGCCAAGCTCGGTCCGGCCCGGGCCGCCCTGCACTACAACCGGGGCAACATCCACTACCGCCTGGAACAGTACCCGCAGGCGCTGGAAAGCTACAAGCAATGCCTGAAGATCGACCCCGACGACATCCAGGCCAAGAAAAACTTCGAACTGACCCTGAAGAAAATCCGCGAGCAGCAACAGCAGCCGCAGCAGCAGCCGGACGATCGGGCCGGCGATGAGAAGCAGCAGCAGAAATACGAGGCCATGATGCAGTTTCTCAACCAGAACGAGAAGCAGCAGATGGAGAAGCGCAAGCGCAAGGCCAGCGCCGCCCGCAATGAGAAGGACTGGTAGTTTTTCCCGAGCCGCCCTGCTGGCCCTGCTGGTCGCCGCAGTGCTGCCACTGTGCGCGGAGGACGCCAAGGTGGAAGCCGGGGTATCCGCCGAAAGGATCGGTTTGGACGACACCCTGCTCTACACCCTGACCTTCAGCAACATCGACAACCCCGCCCAGCCCGACCTCTCCTATCTCGACGATTTCAAGGTGCTGCAGACGTCGCGCAGCTCCGAGTTCCAGTTCCGCGACGGCGCCAGTTCCACCAGCACCCGCTTCACCTACTACCTGATGCCGACGCGCACCGGCCGGCTCTCCCTGCCCGCGCTGCGCTACCGCCACGAGGGCGGCGAATTCAGCACCGCGGCCTTCACCGTGGAAGTGGTCAAGGGCAGCCTGGTGCAGGGCGGCGCGCAGCCCGCCGGCCCCTCTTCGCTGTTCGACGACGATTTCTTCTCCTCGCCGTTCCGCACCGGCCAACGCCAGAAGGTCGACGCCTACCTGCGCGCCGTCGTCTCCAAGACCGCCTGCCTCAGGGGCGAGCAGTTGCTCTTCCGCGTCCTGCTCTACACCCGCAACCGCATCGAGGCGGTGAACATGCTCTCCAGCGCCTCGTTCGCCGGTTTCTGGCAGGAGTGGTTCCCGGTGCCGCAATCGATCCCGCCGGAGAGCGAGAACATCAACGGCGTCATCTACCAGGTCTACGAGATCCGCAAGGCGGCGTTGTTCGCCAACGACAGCGGCACTCTGGCCATCCCGCCGCTGCAGTTCGAGCTGCAGCTGGCCGATCCCGGCTCGGCGTTCCTCGCCGCCCAGGCGCTGCGCCGTTCCACCCAGGAGATCCGGGTGCGGGTCAGCGATCCTCCCGCCTCCGCCGCCGGGCTGCCGCTGGGGCGTTTCTCCTTCGCGCTGGAGTCGCCGCGCCGGGAGGCCGACGTCAACGAGATCGTCACCCTGCGTCTGCGCATCAGCGGCAGCGGCAACACCAAGGCCGTCACCCCGCCGGCGCTGCCCGCCAGCGACAGGGTCATGGTCTACCCGGCCAAGATCACCCACCAGGCCGACTTCGGCGCCGCGGCCATGACCGGCACCCTGCTCGCCGAGATACCGGTCTCCTTCCAGCGCGGCGGCGAGGTCGTTTTCCCGCCCGTCGAGTTCCGCTATTACGACCCGGAGCAAGGCGCCGTGGTCGGCCTGCGCAGCGACCCCATCCGCCTGCGCGTCAGCGGCGAGAAGCAGGCGCCGGCGCTCTCGCGCACCCTGCCCGGCAGCGCCGTCGTGCAGCAGGGCGAGGACATCGAGTTCATCAAGAACGGTCCGCTGCGGGGGCTGTCGCTTCCCCTCCACCGCCGGCCCTGGTTCGCGATCCTGTTCATCGCCCTGTTCGCCGCCAACCTGCTGGTCCTGCTCAAGGTCACGGCCTGGGACCGCGGCATCGCCGCCAGCTCCGGCATGCGCCACCGCCGCATCCTGGCCGGGGCGCTGAAGCAGCTGGATGCCGTGCGCCAACCCGAGGACATCGTGCCGGTCATGGAAAGCTACTTCTGCGCCAAGAGCGGCCTGGGCCTCTGCGAAGTCAGCGACCGGCGCATCGCCGCGGCGCTGGCGGAGAAGGGCGTGCCCAAGAACGCCATCGACCGTTTCCTGTTCATCAAGGGGCAGTCGGAGCTGGCCCGCTTCTCGCCGGGCAAAAGATCGGCGCTGGAGCTCAAGAAGGACCTGCAGGCCCTGCGCGGCCTGTTCCGCGAGATCGACAGGAAGATGAGATGAAGAAACAGACCCGATTCATCGCCTTCGCCCTGCTGCTCCTGCTCGGCGCCGGGGCGAGCGCCGCCGTTCGCGAAGACTTCGCAGCGGCCAACCGCCTGTACGAACAGGGCCGCTATGCCGAGGCCATGCCCGTCTACCTGAAGGTAGCCAACCTTGCCCCGTCAGGGCGGGGCGGTGCGGCCACCGACTGGCAGGTTCTCTACAATATCGCCAACTGCCACTACAAACTGGGGAACTACCTGCAGGCCAAGGTCCATTACCTGAAAGCGCGCCGCCTGCGGCCGCTGGAGCCCGCCATCGCCCGCAACATCGCCATGACCAACCGCCATTTCCTCGACGACGCGCGGCTGCCCGAGCCCGATTTCGTCACCCGCGCCGTGCAGACGCTGGAAAGCTGGGTGAGCATGGACGCGCTGAGCGTCATGCTGCTGCTGGCGGCGCTGCTGTTCAACGCCGTCCTGTTCATGCTGCTGACCCGCGGCCGCAGCCGCAGGCGCCTCTACGCCCTGGGCTTCTCGCTGCTGCTCCTCGCCGGCCTGGGCGCCTGCCACGTCGGCCGCGCCGCCGCCCTGGGTGGCAGCGACACCGCCGTGATCCAGGAGGCGGGCTCGCCGCTGCGCAGCGGTCCCGGCGAGGACAACACCGTCCTGTTCAAGGTCAATCCCGGCCTGGAGGTGCGCATCATCGACCGTTCCGGCGACTGGGTCCAGGTGACGGCGTCGGAGCGCATCGCCGGCTGGATCGAGAAGAAGCGCCTGGTCCTGATTTGAGCCGGGCCGGCCTGTACATCCATTTCCCCTTCTGCCGCCGCGCATGTTTCTACTGCCATTTTTTCAAGAAGCGCTTCCGTCCGACCGCTGCCGCCGAATGGCTGGCCCTGCTGAAGCGAGAGATGCGGCTGCGCCGCGACCCCGAACTCGACGTCGACTCGGTCTATCTCGGCGGCGGCTCGCCCTCGTTGCTGAACGCCGGCCAGGTCGCCGGCCTGCTGCGGGAGGCGGCCAGGCATTTCCGTGTCGCCGCCAACGGCGAAGTCACGCTGGAAGCCAATCCCGAGGACCTGTCGCTGCCGCTGCTGAAGGACCTGCGCAACGCCGGGGTCAACCGCCTGAGCATCGGCGCCCAGTCGTTCCAGCCGCGGGACCTGCAATATCTCCGGCGCAGCCACGACGCCGGGCAGGCGATCAACGCCTGCGCCATGGCCCGCGACGCCGGCTTCCGCAACATCAGCCTGGACCTGATCGTCGGCCTGCCCACGCAGACAACCCGCAGCATGGAATTGAACTTGCGGGTCATCGAGGCGCTGAAGCCTTCCCATGTCTCGGTCTATATCCTGGAGGGCGTCCCGCGCCCCGAGGCCGACGCCCGCGACGCCCGCCTCTACCACCAGGCATGCCGGGCGCTCGCCGGTCTCGGCTTCGTTCACTACGAGGTCTCCAACTTCGCCCGGCCCGGCAGGGCGTCGCGCCACAACCTCAAGTACTGGCGCATGGAGCCTTATGTCGGCTTCGGCCCCTCGGCGGCCGGGTTTCTCGGCGGGAGAGACTACCGCAATGCTTCCGGCCTGGGCAGATACGATGACGCCGTGCGGGGCGGGAAATTGCCGCTGGTAAAAACCAGGCAATGGGACCCGGCAAAACGAAGGATCGTCACCGGCCTGCGCCTGCTCCAGGGCGTTCCCGCCTCGGCATTCTCCCCGTTCCCCGACGAAACATCCTTCCTGCTGCGCGAAGGCTTCCTGGTCCGCCGCCACCGGAA
The DNA here is from genome assembly GCA_964562095.1 of uncultured Clostridia bacterium. GTDB lineage: Bacteria > Acidobacteriota > Aminicenantia > UBA2199 > UBA2199 > UBA2199. The sequence continues at coordinate 4,518 of CAZLSH010000082.1, forward strand.
CATCGCCATTCCCGAGGAGAAGATCCTGCTGCTGAACGAGATATTAGGGTACTTCGTCTGAACGGAATTTCAAGTACAAGTGTTAGTGTTAGTGTTAGCAGGAGGCCTTACAAGCCTTAGTGGTAGTGGTAGTGATAGTGGTAGTTGAAGATCAGATTGAAATACCGAGTCGGTAATTGAAATCGGTTTACGGTAGACGGTTTACGGGAAGAGAAGTTGTAACAGGAAGACTTAAATTCCAAATCACAAGCACCAAATAACAATCAAATCCCAAATTCCAATTTCCAATTTCCAAAACGAAAGCCCCTTGGAATGGCATTTTCTTCGTTTGGGTCATTTGGTCATTGAAATTTGGAATTTATTTGGGATTTGGAATTTGGTGCTTGGAATTTAATTCTTCACATGTCACGCGTCACGCGTTACGCGTCACGAAGATCGTTCTGTGCCGTTGCCTTGCGCCCTGCGCCTTACGCCAAGTTCCTTCTTTCTCATCACGCATCACTTATCACGCATCCCGACAGGCTTCTTCTTTCCTGCTCAAGGCTCCCTGATCTCGACGCTGCTATCGACCTCAAAAAAGCGATATTTCGCATAGTCTTGCCGCAAGCGGTAGAACTCGATCTCGCGCCTTCTCCCCTCGAGTTGAGGCAAGGTGATCGTCATCCCCCCATTGAGGTCCCCGCCGACCATATTACGGCTCTTCTCCGTCACCACCTTTTCCAGGACGTAGGCCTCGCGGAACATGGTCATGGAGGGGAAGCGCAGGCCGCCGTGGCTGACGAAATACTGGTGGCTCACCTCGAGCAGCAGCCGAGCCTGCATAACCTTGGCCGCTTTTTCCAGTTCCTCCACGCCAACCACACCGCGCGGGTTCATCTCGATCTTGAGCACCGAGCCGTCCTTCTCATCGATCCACGCCCTGCCCTGGGCGATGGCCCCTGCCTCGGCGCGGCGCGGCGTCGCCTCGACGACGGCACAGCGGCTGCTGCCGACGCGGTCGCGCCCGGCAAGGCGGTAGGCATAAGCCGCCCGGTTCTCCAGCGCCAGCAGGGTCACGGGCAGGAACACCGCGTAGTGGGAGGAGAAGCGCGTCTCCAGGGCGGCGTTCTCCCGGTCCATTCTCCGCGTCCCCTCGCGCACCAGCCGCCGCTGCTCGCGGATACCGCCGCCGGCGCCGGTGATCTGGTAGTCGTACTCCCAGCGCCGCTCGACCGGCTCCGTCCTTTTGCTGAGCGGGTTGCGCTCCAGCACCCGTTCCTCCACCTTCTCCAGACAGTAGAAGCGGAACGCCGCCTCTTTGAGCCGCCGGCAATAATCCGCGGCCCTGGCCATGACCGGCTCCAGCTCCTCGGGCAGGGGCATGGCTGCGCTCTCCGGCTCCGGAGCCGCGGCTGGGGGCGGCAGTACGGCAAGCTCCTTTTCGGCGCTGGCCCGGTTGCCGGTCAGCATGTCCTGCACCTCGACGTGGACCGGGTAGCTTCCCGGCGCGGGAAAATGGAGGGACATCTCCACGTCGACGGCGGGATCGACCGCCAGGATCTCCTTCTCGGCTGCCAGGGGATCGCCGCCGCGCACATGGGCGCGGACGCCGACCCGCAGCCGGCCGGCCAGCCCCTGCTCGCCGTAGGCCCGCTGAAAATCGGACAGCGAGATCACCAGCCTGCCCTCCCGCCACTCCAGCGCCTGGATCTTGAGCGGGAACAGCTCGCCCAGCTGCAACTTGCGCGAAAACACCGCCTTCAGCCCCGGTTGCTTCACCTCGACCCGCAGCCGGCGCGGCCGCTCCGGGCCGGCGGCAGGCTTGAAGGTCAGCACGTAATAGATGTCCTCCTTCCCGGCCGCCTGGCGCAGCGCTTCGTCCAGCCGGGTGGTGTCGCTCACCCGGCCGCCGGTGTCGGCGCTGATCTGGCGGAAAGCCCCCTCCCAGGAAGAGAACACCGGCTGCCACTGCAGGTGTTCGTCGCCAAGCATCTCGCCCACGGCGTCGCTCAGGAAGACATGGTAGGTGGCGTTGGCGCCGACGAACAGCGGCCGCAAGTCGCGCAGGTAGCTCGTCACGTCGCTGCCCATTTTGATCTGCCGCTCGGTCTCGTCCATGAACTGCTTGAGCCCGGTGATGGTCCCCTGCAGCATGGGCGCGTCGCGCAGCAGCCGCGCGTCGCGGTGCAGCAGCGGCAGGCGCTCGTTCTGCAGGAACACCAGCGCCCACTTCTCCGCCTCCACCGCCTTGAGCGCCGCGGCCAGCCGCTCCAGCCAGGCCGGGTAGCCTTTCAGCCGCTCCAGGCGGTACTCGTCGAGGGCGCCGCGATAGCTCATCTTGAAGCGCTCCAGGAAGTGTTTTTCCAGCCCAGCCCTCTTGCCGGAGTCGTCGTTGGGCCACGCGACCAGGTCGTCGTAGAATTCCCCGGCGCTCCGTTCCAATTCCTTCACCAGGCGCATCTTGGCGAGTCTTTTCTGTTTCAACTCCGCGGCCGTGGCGGCGAAGAACTCCTGGATCTTCTCCCCGTCCCTTTCGGGCGACGACACGTCGATGACCCGCCTGCCGTCGCTCAGCACGACCCGGTCGCCCGGCCGGTACACGTTTTTTTGGAAGTACTCCCAGGCCTTGGGCCAATCGCGGCTCTCCTCGTTGAACCACAGCATGAACAGGAACAGGCGCGGCTTGGGCTTGGCCGCCGCGACGCCGGCGTCGACCTCGGGGCGGGCCAGCGAGCGCCGCAGCTCGCGGCAATAGCTCACTGTTGCCGGCCGGCCTTCCTCGTACAGGGTGAAATCGCCGGCTTTGAGCCCCGCCACCGGCTTGCCGCCGTCGAACACCCGCACCAGGATCTCCTGGTAGATCACCTCGATCCGCTTGTGGATCCGTTCCTGGCCCGCCAGCAGGGGGAACAGGGCCAATAGCGCCGCGACCAAAATGACCCGCTGCCGGCTTGGTTGTATTCCTTTTCTCATTTTAACATTGTGTTCCCGCAGGAATGAAAAAGCAACAACAAAGAGCCAGTGTCAGCAGGACATGAAAGCAATCGGTTTACGATGGACGGTACACGGTAGACGGTCAGAAAAAGCAATACGAAGACTAAAATTCCAAATCACAAGCACCAAATCCCAAACAAATCCCAAATTCCAATTTCCAATTTCCAAAACGAAGACCAAAGCAATTGTCAGTGTCAGCAAGAGCCAAGTGCCTGCTCTTTCGTTTCAACGTTTCAACGCTGCAACAATTTTACAATTCGACCAAGAATGGCTCATAGGGCCTGTGATCGTGGAAATGGATAGTTCACTGAAATCCTGGAAGGTCTTGTCTTCACAACCACTACCACTATCACTACCACTCAGCCCGGGA
>CAZLSH010000082.1:7904-9411 GCA_964562095.1 uncultured Clostridia bacterium
CTGACACTGTCACTGACACTGAAATTCGTCTCTGGACTCCTGCTAACACCAACACTAACACTCTGCCTCTGGCGCCTTACGCCGAATTCATGGCTGCTTGATTTCGACACTGCTATCGACCTCAAAAAAGCGGTATTTCGTATAGTCTTGCCGCAAACGGTAGAACTCGATCTCGTGGCGCTTCTGCTCGAGCTTGGGCAGGGTGATGATGGTCCATCCCGACTGGTAGTTCTCCCCGGCCCAGGGGATCTCGATGTACTGCTGAGAGACCGCCTTTTCCACGATGTAGGCCTCGCGGAAGGAGGTCATGGAGGGAAAGCGCAGGCCGCCGCGGGCCACGAAATACTGGTGGGTCACCTCGAGCAGCAGCCGCGCCTGCGACGCCTTGGCCGCCTTCTCCAGCGCCTCCACCCCGGCCACCCCGCGCGGGTTCATCTCCACCTGCAGCACCGAACCGTCGGCCTCGTCGATCCATACCTTGCCCTGGGCCATGCCGCCCCCCAGGGCATCGAGCGGCTCCACCTCCACGACCTGGCAGGGCCGCCGCCGCAGCCGCGCCTTTCCCACCGGTCGGTAGGCATACTTGCTTCGGTTCTCCAGTGCCAGCAGGGTCACGGGCAGGAACACCGAGTAGTGGGAGGAGAAACGGGTCTCCAGGGAGGCGTTGTCGCGCTCGACCCGGCGCGTCCCTTCGCGCAGCAGCCGCCGCCGCTCGCCGATGCCGCCGCCGGCGCCGGTGATCTGGTAGTCGTATTCCCAGCGCCTCTCGACCGGCTCCGTCCGCTTGGTCAGGGGGTTGCGCTCCAGCGTCCGTTCCAGCACTTTCTCGACGCAGAAGAAGCGGAAGGCCGCCTCTTTCAGCCGCCGGCAATAGGCGGCGGCCCTGGCCATGACCGGCTCCAGCTCCCCGGGCAGTGACGGCCCAATAACCTCCGGCTCCGGAACGGGAGCCGGAACCGGGGGCAACAAGACGACGTCGATCTCCTTTCCTTCCCGTGCCCGGTTGCCGGTCAGCAGGTCGCCCACCTCGACCTCGACGAAATAGCGCCCCGGGGAGGGGAAGTTCAAGTCCAGCTCCACGTCGGCAGTGGGCTCCCGGGGATCGACCTCCCTCGCGGCCGTGAGCGGAGGGCCGCCGCGCACCCCGGCGCTGACCGAGACGCGCAGCCGGCCTTTCAGGCCCGCATCGCCGTACGTCCGCTGGTAATCGGCCAGCGAGATGACCAGCTTGCCGTCCCGCCACTCCAGCGCCTGGACCTTGAGCGGGAACACCTCGCCCAGCTCCAGCTTGCGAGAAAAAACCGCCTTCAGCCCCGGGCGCTTCACCTCGACCTGCAGCCGGCGCCGGCGGTCTTCTCCCGGCCCCGGCTTGAAGGTCAGGACATAATAGACGTCATCCTTCCCGGCCGCCTGCCGCAGCGCCTCGCCCAGCCGGGTGGTGTTGCTCACCCTGCCGCCGGTGTCGGCGCTGATCTGGCGGAAAGCCCCCTCCCAGGAAGAGAACACC
>CAZLSH010000083.1:0-9222 GCA_964562095.1 uncultured Clostridia bacterium
GCCGCAACAAGGAGCAGGCAGACAACGGGTGAAAAACGGTTTTTCATGCGGCCCCCATCAGTGTTACGTAAAATAAAAACGTAACACAATGGCGGCTGCCTGTCAAGCCGCTTCGCTGTCGCCCGTCAGTGGTCGCAGACGTTCTCTCCCGACTGCAGGGTGCCGGCCAGGTAGGATGCGACCAGGGCTTCCGGCGTCCCGGCCGGGGCGCCGATGACCACCCCGATGCCGTGCTGGCAGAACAGGTCCTGGGCGCGCTGGCCCATGCCGCCGGCGATGATCAGGTTGGCTCCCCGTTCGGCCAGCCACTTGGGCAGCAGGCCCGGTTCGTGGGGCGGGGCCTGGAGATCCTCGCGCTTCACGATCTTCTTTTCATCGGCGTCGGCCTCGATCAGGGCGAAGCTGGCGCAATGACCGAAATGCATCGCTAACTTTCCGTCAGCCAGGGGTATGGCGATCTTCATGTTGGTTTTCTCCTTGGTTTCGATTTTTTCGCTCGCGCCGCTGCCGGCCTCCAGGGCCAGGATCGGCTCGATGACCCGGCGCATGATCTTCGTTGCCGGCGAATCGGCATGGCGGCGCACGAAGGGGCGCCCGTCGTCGCCGGCGGCGGCGACGCTGAGGTCGATGGGAATGGAGCCCAGGAACGGCACGTTCATGCCGGCGGCGATCCGTTCCCCGCCGCCGCTGCTGAATATGGCGGAGACCTCGCCGCACTTGGGGCAGGCGAAGCCGCTCATGTTCTCCACCACGCCGAGCACGGGGACGCCGAGCTGGCGGCAGAAAGTGATCGACTTGCGCACGTCGACCGCCGCCACTTTCTGGGGCGTGGTGACGATCACTGCGCCGTCGAGCCGGCCGATCAGCTGGCAGACCGACAGCGGCTCGTCGCCGGTGCCCGGGGGCGAGTCGATGACCAGGTAATCCAGGTCGCCCCAGGCCACGTCCTTGAGGAACTGCTTGATGGCGCCCATCTTCATGGGACCGCGCCAGATCACCGCCTGGTCCGGGTCGGGGAGGAGGAATCCCAGCGACATGACCTTCACGCCGCCGGCGTCCAGCGGCAGCAGCCCGTCGGGCCCGCTCTGCATGGCCGCCCCTTGCAGCCCCAGCATGGTGGGGATGCTCGGGCCGTGGATGTCGACGTCCAGCAGGCCGACGCGCTTGCCGGCCATCTGCAGGGCGGCGGCGATGTTCACCGCCACCGTGCTCTTGCCGACGCCGCCCTTGCCGGACAGCACCACCAGTTTGCGGCCGATGCGGCAGAGCCGGGATTCGAGCTCGCGCCGCTCGTTGAAATCCTGTTCGCTTTCCCCCTTTTTGCGCTGGGCCGCCGAACATTCCTTATGGTCGCAGCTCTCGCAGGCCGTCGCCGGCGTTTCGCCGGGCTGCGGTTTCTTTTCCTTGTCCTTGCTGTTCATGTCGTGCTCCTAGAGGTTGAGATTATTCCATATTTGCCGGATGTCGTCCACACAGGGCGCTTCGATCTCCACCACCGCCTTCTGCCGCAGCTGGGCGGCGGTCACGGCGCGGTCGTAGCGCACGCGGCCGGCGATCCTCGCCCCCGCGCGCCGGGCCAGGTCTTCGATGCGTTCGGTCATTTCCCGGTTCAGGTCCCACTTGTTCACGCAGACGGCCGCGGCCATGCCGAAATGGCGGGCCAGTTTCAGCACCCGCTCCAGGTCGTGCTCGCCGGAAACGGTCGGCTCGATTACGACCAGGACGTGGCTGGCGCCGGTGAGCGAGGCGATCACCGGGCAGCCGATCCCCGGCGGGCCGTCGACGATGACCGGATCCCGCCCTTCCTCCGCGGCGATGCGCCGCGCCTCGCGCCGCACCAGCGAAACCAGCTTGCCGGAGTTCTCGGCGGCGGTGCCCAGCCGGGCATGGACCATCGGGCCGCAGTGGGTGTCCGAGATCATCCATTCGCCGCAGCGGCTCTCGGGGAAATCGATGGCCCGCTCGGGGCAGAAGCGCACGCATACGCCGCAGCCTTCGCAGGCCACCGGGTCCACGGCATAGACCGTCGCGCCGTCCGAACGGCTCGTTTTCATGATGGAGTCGAAGCGGCACAGTTCGGCGCAAGTTCCGCAGCCCGTGCAGTCCCCGGGGCGGATGAGCGCTTCGTTGCCGCTGGTGAAATCATGCCTTTCGCGCGGGCGCGGCGCGAGCACCAGGTGCAGGTCGGCGGCGTCCACGTCGCAATCGGCGGTGACGGCGCGGCCGGCCAGCACGGCGAATGAGGCGGCCAGGCTGGTCTTGCCCGTTCCGCCCTTGCCGCTGATGACGACCAGCTCCTTCACTCCTCATCTCCGCAGGCGGGCCTGCCGCAGCGCTCGTCGCGGCCGCAGCAGGTCTTGCCGGTGCGCTGCAGGCTGCAATCGTCGCCGCTCTTTCCGCTGGCGCCATGGGCGGCTCCCTTCATGATGAATCCGGCCCCGCCGCTGACGACGCGCCGGATCCGCCCCTTGCACTTGGGGCTTCGGGTCAATGGCGCGGCGGTGATGGGCTGCATCTTCTCGAACGTCCAACCGCATTTCCCGCATTCGTATTCATAGGTCGGCATGGTTCATTCCTTTTTGTTATTTTGGCCGAGCAGCAATCTCCCGGCCAGGGCGGCGAACGCCGGCCGGTACTCGGGCAGCGCCTCGATGATCAATTCCCCCCGCGAATAGGCCTCGGCGATGCGCCGGTCATCGGCGACTTCCAGGATGATGTCGATGCCCGCCGCGGCGCAGAAGCGGTGCACGCGGTCGTCGCCGCTGCCGGCGCGGTTGACCGCCACGGCGAAGGAGATGGCCAGCTCGCGGACCATGTCCACGGCCAGCTGCAGGTCGTGAAGCCCGAACGGGGTGGGCTCGGTGACCAGCAGGATGAAATCGGCCCCGCGCACGGCGGCGATGACCGGGCACGAGGTCCCGGGCGGGGCGTCCAGGATGGCCGGCATGCCCGGCCGCAGGCGCTCCCTGACGGCGCGGATGAGCGGCGGCGCCATGGCCGAACCGACGTCCAGGCGCCCCGTGACCAGCGCGATCTTGCCGGACTGCCGGCTCTCCAGCACGCCGATGCGGCTGGGAATCTCGCGGATCGCCCGCTTCGGGCACACGAGCATGCAGCCGCCGCAGCCATGGCACATTTCGGCGAACACCAGTGGCTTGGCCCCATAGGATACGATGGCATGATAGGCGCAGAAGCGGCCGCATTCGTTGCATCCGTCGCAGCGGGATTCGTCCACCTCGGGAATGGGGATGGTCACGGTTTCCTCGCCGGCCGTCGTACCGGGCAGGAACAGGTGGCTGTTCGGCTCCTCCACGTCGCAGTCGAGGAGCTGCAGCGGCCGGTCGAACGCCCGGGCCAGGTTCACGGCCAGGGTGGTCTTGCCGGTGCCGCCCTTGCCCGAGGCGATAGCCAGGATCATTTCTTTCCTCTTGTTCCCCTGGAGGCGGAACGTCGGGCCGGAGTGGAATGGCCGCCACTCTCCAGGCCGTCCAGGCGGGATCTCATGGCTGTCAGCACAAACTGCATCTCCCGCAGCCGGGCTTGAAGCGAAAGGGCGTCGGCTTTGCTGAGATCGGGGCCCATGGCGACAGGATCCCCCGCCATGCCGACAAAGCCGGTCCTGGGTTGCCCGGGATCATCGGGCATGCGGATCAGGCAAAAGCCGTTTGCTTTTCCGGTCATGGGACCCTGGCCCCGCGGTCCCGTTCCGTCGAATCCCGGCATGGAATCACCTCCTATCGGTCATTTTCCGTTTCCCTCTTTTTTCCGCGGTTTTTTCGTCCACTTCGTCCTGCCAGCCGTTGCGCTCGACCTGAATGCGGTCGAAGCGCGAAACGTAGGGCTTGATATCGAGCAGCGGGGTACCGTCCAAAACGTCCAGGTCCTCGACATGCAGCACCGCCCCGTCGCGGCCCAGCAGCCTGACCGTGCTGATGCCGATGGCATTGGGACGGCGGGGCGCCCGGGTGGCGAACACCCCGCGCTTCACGTCCTGAAGGAACGGCTTCACGAGCAGCTCGGCGGCGCCGGCCCGGTGAAAACAATAGACCAGCAGAATATGGGAGAAACCCTCGATGTCGCGCAGCCCGGCGGCGAATTGCGGGAGCACTTCCACCCGTCCCCGGCAGCCCGTGGCGTAAGCCGGCTGGATGGGGGTCCGGTCGGGATCGACATGCCCGCTGCGGATGACGCCGATCGGCTGGAACGTGAAGCCCGATTTTTTCATCGCCAGCTGTTTTTGTACTGCTTTCACCAGTGGCCTTCGACGTCGGCGCCGGTGGCTTCCTGCAATTCCTCCCTCTTGAATTTCTCCAAGGCGGAGGCGACGGTGGGATCGTCGCTGGTGTATACCTTGACCCCGGCGGCGGCGAGGACGCGAAAGGCCTTTGGCCCGCAATGGCCGCTGACCAGGGCCTTGGCTCCCGAGCGGATGACGGTCTCGGCCGACTGGATGCCCGCCCCCTGGGCGGCGTTCAGGTTCTGCTGGTTGTCGATGACCTCGAATTCCCCGTTTTCCAGGTCCAGGACCAAAAATTTGGCAGCCCGGCCGAAGCGGGTGTCGAGCGCTGCGTTCAGGTCGCTGCCCGATGTGGAAAATGCGATCTTCATGAGTGTCCTCCTTGACGGTTGGTTTCCGTTCCTTTCCCTTCGTTCGCGCTATTTGGCCGGTTCCTCTTTTTCGATCTCCTCGAGCCGCTTGCGAATGGTGTCGAGCTCGTTCTGCATGGCGTCGGCCTGGTTTTTCAGCGCCTGCTTTTCGATTTCCGGGTCGGGGTCGCCGATCGGGGCGCCGTAGCCGCCATAGCGCATCCAGCCCGGCTGGCCAGTGGCATAGTACATGTTGCGCCAGCCGCGTCCGCCGCCTCCCGCGAAGCGGCCGCCGCCCCAGGCGCCGCGCCCGCGTCCGAAACCCATGCCGAAGCCGCGGTCGGCCGCGGGATTGCCAAAGCCCGGCATTCCGTATCCCGCGCAATAGCCGGCCGCCCGGCCTGTCATGGGACCCATTCCCGCCGGTCCCGTTCTGTCTCCTCTTGGCATTGTGTCCTCCTTTTAGAAAAGATCCTATTCTCTGATCAACGCCGTCCCGCATTTGGGGCATTGCCGCTGCACGCAGGGCACGCCGCGTTCATGGGCGACGCGCTCCCCGCATTTCGGGCATAGGCAGGTCCCGATCGCCCCGCCGGCCATGGGACCGCCCATGCGGCCGCGGCCCACCCCTCCTTGACCCCGGCCGCCGCCCCCCTGGCCTCGGCCTCCGCCCTGTCCCCGGCCGCCGCCCACTCCACCTTGTCCTCTTCCATTCATGGCTAATTCCTCCTGATAATGATTCATTCCTCCGGCGCCTCGGCGATCGTGCCAACCGCAGCCGGGCATGACAAACTCAGCGCCCGGCAGCCTGCCGGCCAGCCAGGCCGCGATCACTTCCCGCAAGTCGCCGGAAACGAAGGGGATCACCTCGATCCCCACCGAGGAGACCATTGCCTGCAATGGCCGCGAAATCGCCCCGCAGACCAGGATGCCGACGCCCAGCTCGGACAGGCGCATGGCTTTCTGCAGCGGCAGGTCGAGCGCCAGTGCTTCCTTTTTTTCGCCGACGATGCGGCCCGAGCCGGCCTCGACGACATGGACCTGGCGGGTCGCGTCGAAGACCGGCGCGATCCGCTCGCCCCAGCAGGAAAATGCCGCTTTCACGTTGGGCAATGTTGCTCCTTCTTTGATGACGGAGCAATTTTAATGCCAGGAATGCCCGGATGATGAGAAAGGCGGCGGATGCCCGTCAAGCATGGAGAATCGCCCCGGAATCAGAAATTGTTTCGGCTTCGAATGGTAGCGATAATGCTACTATTTATCAGTTTAAAGACGCAGTGATGCTACTTCTTGTTATGTCTTGACCGGCCGCCGGGAAGGACCAGCCCCAGTTTCCTGATCCTGCGGAACAGGGTGGTCTTGTGGATGCCCAGCTCCCCGGCGGCGGCGGCGCGGTTGCCGCCGTGGCGTTCCAGGGCGGCCTGGATGGCCTGGGAGTCGAGGATATCGTGGGCGGAGCGCATGCCGGACTCGCTCCTGGGAACGGCACGCAAGGCCGTCAATTCCGCGGGCAGGTGCCCGCTGCCGATCTCGCCGGCGGCGCAGAGGATGAACGCGCGCTCGATGACGTTCTCCAGCTCGCGGATGTTCCCCGGCCAGTCGTGGGCCATCAGCAGCGGCAGCGCCCCGGCCGACAGTCCCTGGACCGCCTTGCCCTGCAGGCGGTTGAAGCGCTCGATGAACTGGCCGGCCAGCAGCGGGATGTCCTCCTTGCGCCGGCGCAGGGGCGGCAGCTCGACGCGCACGACGTTCACCCGGTAGTAAAGGTCCTCGCGGAAGGCGCCCGTGCGCGTGCGCTCGGCCAGGTCGCGGTTGGTGGCGACGATGATCCGCGCATCGGCGGTTTCGGAGCGGGTCGCCCCCAGCGGCTCGTATGAACGCTCCTGCAGCACGCGCAGCAGCTTGACCTGCAGCGCCGGGCTGATCTCGGCGATCTCGTCGAGGAACAATGTGCCGCCGCGCGCCATGGCGAAGCGCCCGGGCTTGTCGCGCTGGGCGCCGGTGAAGGCGCCGGCCTTGTAGCCGAACAGTTCCGACTCCAGCAGGGTTTCGGGCAGGGCGCCGCAATTGACCGCGACGAACGGGCCGCGGTTGCGCGGGCTGAGGGCGTGGAGGGTCCGGGCCACCAGCTCCTTGCCGGTGCCGGTCTCGCCCAGCACCAGGACGGTGCTGGGGCTGGCGGCGACGGCGGGCAGCACCTCGTAGACCCGCTGCATCAGGGGGCTGCGCGAGGCCAGGTCGCCGACGCGGAACTTCCCCTCCAGCTCGCTGCGCAGGGCCTCCAGCTCGGAGAGGTCGCGGAATGTCTCGGCGCCGCCGGCCACGCGGCCCGACTCGTCGCGCAGCACGGCGGTCGAAACGCTGATCGGGATGCGCTCGCCGCGGGCATTGATGATGAAGCCGATCCTGCCGATCAGCGGCTTGCGGTTCTTGATGGTCCGGCGCAGGGGGCACTCCGCCTCGCACATGCTGGAACGGAATACGTCGGCGCAGCGGCGCCCGATCGCTTCGCGGCGCGGCACGCCGGTGATCTCCTCGGCGGCGCGGTTGAACGAGGTGATGCGCCAGTCGCCGTCGACGGTGAAGACGCCGTCGGAGATGCTTTCCAGTATGGCATCGGTCGGGGCCAGGAGCACCGGTCGTTTCTTGCCGCCCTTTTTCTTCATCATCCATTATTATACACTATTCCGCCGCGCCAAAAGGCGCTTTTCCGGTTTTCGTGCCATATCCCCGCCTGCCGCTGAAAGGGGAAAGCGCGGAAAATTGACAAAGAGGACGGTCCGGAATAGTATCCACTCTGCTGACCGATCAGGAGGACACCATGAAGAAAATATTCGCCTTGTCGCTTTTCATGGCCGTTTGCGCCGTCATGCCGGCCATGGCCGCCGACGAGTCCCACCCTTTCTCCGTCCATGACATGCTGGCCATGGAGCGCATCTCCGAGCCCGCTGTTTCGCCTGACGGGCGCTGGATCGTCTTTACCCTGAGGATGACCGACCTGGAAGCGAACCGTGGCCGCAGCGACCTGTGGTGCACCGACCTCGAAGGCAGGACCCTGCGCCGCCTGACCAGCCACCCGGCCGCCGATTTCAACCCCCGCTGGTCTCCCGACGGCAAGACGATCTATTTCCTCTCCACGCGCTCCGGCTCCAGCCAGGTATGGCGCATCCGCCGCGACGGCGGCGAAGCCGAACCGCTGAGCGGGCTGCCCCTGGATGCGGGGAACCTGGTCGTCTCGCCCGACGGCAGAAACCTGGCCTTCAGCATGGAGGTCTTTCCCGGGCTGTGCCCTGCCGGCACGAAAAAGAAGCTGGACGAGGCCGCTGCCGCCAAAGCCTCGGGACGCATCTATGACCGGCTCTTCATCCGCCATTGGGACAGCTGGAAGGACGGGCGGCGCTCCCATGTCTTCATCATGCCCGCCGGCGGCGGCGCGGCGCGCGACCTCATGCCCGGCATGGACGCCGACGCCCCGTCGAAGCCCTTCGGCGGCGCCGAGGAATTCGCCTTCACGGCCGACGGCAAGGGGCTGGTCTTCGCCGCCCGCGACGCCGGAGCCGGGGAGGCCTGGTCGACCAACCTTGACCTCTATCATGTCGTCCTCGACGGCAAGGCCGCGCCGCGCAACCTGACGGCTGCGAACCCGGCCGCCGACACCCAGCCCTGCTTCTCTCCCGACGGCCGTTCCCTGGCCTACCTGGCCATGTCGCGGCCGGGATACGAGGCCGACCGCTACCGCATCATGCTCCGCTCCTGGCCCGACGGCGGCGAACGGGAACTGGCCCCCGGCTGGGACCGCTCGCCCTCGGCGCTGTGCTGGTCGCCCGACGGCAGGACGCTCTACGCCACGGCGGAGAACGTCGGCCAGCACTCCCTGTTCGCGATCGATGCCCGCAGCGGCAAGGTCAGCACGCTGGTCGGGGAGGGCCAGGTCTCCTCGCCCGCGCCGGCGGCCGGCGGCCGCATCGTCTTCGGCCTGGATCACCTGAATTCGCCGGTCGAGCTGTGGTCGGTCCGCGCCAACGGCGGCGACCCGCGCCCGGTTACGCGCATCAATGCCGGCCGGGTCGCGGCCGCGCGCATGGGCGAAGCCGAGCAATTCAATTTCCGCGGCTGGAATGACGAGACGGTTTACGGTTACGTCATCCAGCCCGCCGGTTTCGAAGCCGGCAGGAAGTACCCCGTCGCCTTCCTCATCCACGGCGGCCCGCAGGGCTCGTTCGGCAACCATTTCCACTACCGCTGGAACCCGCAGGCCTATGCCGGCGCCGGTTACGGCGTGGTCATGGTCGATTTCCATGGCTCGACCGGCTACGGCCAGGCCTTCACCGACTCGATCCGCGGCGACTGGGGCGGCAAGCCGCTCGTCGACCTGCAGAAGGGGCTGGCGGCGGCGCTGGCGCGCTATCCCTGGCTGGACGGCGAACGGGTCGGCGCCCTGGGCGCCTCGTACGGCGGATACATGATCAACTGGATCGCCGGCGCCTGGCCCGACGGTTTCCGCTGCCTGGTGTGCCACGACGGAAACCTCGACGAGCGCCTGGCGTATTTCGACACCGAGGAGCTCTGGTTCCCGGAATGGGACCACCTGGGAACGCCCTGGGACAATCCGGAAGGGTACGAGGAGCACAACCC
>CAZLSH010000084.1:0-5869 GCA_964562095.1 uncultured Clostridia bacterium
GGCAGTTCTTCGTCAACCCCGGCCTGGACATGCGCAAGGACCTGGACATGATCCTGCTGGTGGCCGGCACCGAGACGGAAGTCGTCATGCTCGAAGCCGGCGGCAGCGAGTTCTCCGACCAGGTCTTCCTGGAGGGGCTGCGCCGGGCCAAGGAAGTGATCGCCCGCATCTGCCAGGCGCAGAAAGAGCTGATCAATCCCGACAAGATGCTCCCGGCCGCCAAGCCCGAGACCGATGCCCTGGCCGCCGATATCCGCGCCAAGTTCTCGGCCCAGATCCGCGACGCCATCTTCACCCAGGACCGCGTGCTGCGCCGCCTGAAGATCAAGGCCATCATGGAGGAGATCCAGCAGGGCAAGGAGGAAGCCGAAGAGATCGCCCGCGCCAAGAGCGCTTTCGAAAAGGTCGAGTCCCAGGTCTTCCGCGAGACGCTGCTCAAGGAAAAACGGCGCACCGACAACCGTTCCTTCACCGAGATCCGGCCGATCCGCATCGAACTGGGCATACTGCCCCGCGTCCACGGCTCGGCCGTCTTCACCCGCGGCGAGACCCAGTCGCTGTCGACCGTCACCCTGGGCTCAGAGGACGACGCCCAGCGCCTCGACCTGCTCAGCGGCGACGATTCCAAGAAGAAATTTCTCCTGCACTACAACTTCCCGCCCTTTTCGGTGGGCGAGGTCAGCTTCCTGCGCGGGGCCGGCCGCCGCGAGATCGGCCACGGCAACCTGGCGGAGAAGGCCCTGAAGATGATCATCCCGGACAACGAAACGTTCCCCTATACCATCCGCGTCGTTTCCGACATCCTGGAGTCGAACGGCTCCTCCTCCATGGCCACGGTCTGCGGCGGCACCCTGGCGCTGATGAATGCCGGCGTGCCCATCAAGGCCCCGGTGGCCGGCATCGCCATGGGCCTGGTCAAGGAAGGAAACGAGTTCGCCGTGCTGACCGACATCGCCGGCTACGAGGACCACTTCGGCGACATGGACTTCAAGGTGGCCGGCACCGAGAAGGGCATCACCGCCATCCAGCTGGACATCAAGATCGGCGGCCTGACCGACGAGGTCATCCGCCGCACCATCGAGGATGCCACCGCGGCCTACAAGGCCATCCTGGCCAAGATGAAGGATGCCATCCCCGCCCCGTCGCCCAAGCTCTCCGAGTACGCCCCGGTCATCCTGACCATGATGATCAACGTCGACAAGATCCGCGACCTGATCGGACCGGGCGGCAAGACCATCAAGGAGCTGGTGGCCACCTTCAATGCCAAGATCAACGTCGAGGACGACGGCAAGGTCTCCATCGCCGCCGCCAACCGCGAGCTGGGGGAGAGGGTGATCGCCCGCATCGAGGAACTGACCGGTTCTCCCGAGGTCGATAAAATCTATAACGGCAAGATCAACCGCATCGAGGATTACGGGCTGTTCGTGGAGATCATGCCCGGCGTCACCGGGCTGCTGCACGTATCGGAGGTCTCCCAGCGGCGCATCCGCGATGTCCGCCAGGAATACAAGCTGGGTGACATGATCGAAGTGAAAGTGATGTCCCTGGACCGCGACGGCAAGATGAAGCTCAGCCACAAGGTCCTGGAGAACAGCTCGCGCGACGGGGACAGGTAAGCGGGCGGCCGCAGCGCCCGGCCGGGAGGCGTGACCATGTCCGTTCTGGGACGCAGGGCATTGAGCCCGGCAGAACCCGGCCCGCGCGGCGACTGCCGCGGCTTCACCCTGATTGAGCTTATCACCGCCACCGTCATCATCGGCGTGCTGGCGGTCGCCGCCATCCCCCTGGCCCACAATGCCTTCCAGCGCGAGAAGGAAATCGAGCTGCGCCGGGCGCTGCGCATCCTGCGCACGGCCATCGACGAGCACAGGAAATTCGTCGTCGAGAACAAGATCGATGTCGACGAGGACACCTACGGCTTTCCCGAAAAACTGGAAGACCTGGTCAAGGGCATCGAATACAAGGACAAGAAGAACAAGACCCGCGTCGTCAAGTTCCTGCGCCGCATCCCCCTGGACCCCATCAACGGCTCCGGCGATTGGGGGCTGCGTTCCTACCAGGACAAGCTCGGCACGAGCCACTGGGGCGGAGAGAACGTCTGGGACGTCTATTGCGACTCGGACAAGAAGGCCCTGGACGGGACATACTACCGGGACTGGTAATAGCCCGAACGGCGCGCGATTGACGGTCAGATAGAGCAATATTAGGACTTAAATTCCAAATCCCAAGCACCAAATTCCAAATAAATCACAAATTCCAAATTCCAATGATCCAAACGAAGACACTGCAGGTTCTTTTCTTTGTTTTGGTCATTTGGTCATTGGTGCTTGGAATTTGTTTGTGATTTGGAGCTTGGGATTTGGGATTTTATTTTTCTTATTTCACTTGTTACGCGTCAAGACCGCCCGGATCGGCCAGAGCGATTGCCCCCTGGGCCGCGTTTTGCTATGATGGGCGCAAGGAGGGCATTTGTACATCCTGGGCATCGAATCCTCGTGCGACGAGACGGCCGTGGCCGTTATCGAAAGGGGTGAGGCCAATGCCGTGCGCTCGGAGGCGATCAAATCGCAGGTCGAGCTGCACGCCCCCTATGGCGGCATCGTCCCCGAGATTGCCGCCCGCACGCACTACGAGGCCATCGACCTGCTCTGCCGTCAGGCGCTGCAGCAAGCCGGGCTGAACATCGGCGACATCGAGCTCCTGGCCGTGACGCTGGGGCCGGGGCTGGTCGGCTCCCTGCTTATCGGGCTGGCTTTCGCCAAGGGCCTGGCCATGGCCCATGACCTGCCGCTGGTGGCCGTTGACCATATCGCCGCCCATGTCGAGGCCCCGTTCATCAGCCACAGCCATATCGACTATCCGCTGCTGGCGCTGGTGGTTTCCGGGGGTCACACCACGCTTTTCCACCAGGAGAGCAGGTTCTGCGGCAGCGTGGTCGCCAAAACCCGCGATGATGCGGCCGGCGAGGTCATGGACAAGGTCGCCAAGCACTTCGGCTTGGGCTATCCCGGCGGGCCGTTGCTGGACGCCCTGTACGAGAAAGGCGACCCGGGCCGTTTCCGCTTTTCCCGGCCGCGCATGAGCGACGGCGGCGACGATTTTTCCTTCTCCGGCTACAAGTCGGCATTGCTGCGCCAGGCGCGGGAACTGAACATCGCGCCGGGCGGCGGTGATTTTCATGATTTGCTGGCCTCGTTCCTGAGCGCGCTGGTCGGCTACCTGCTGGACAAGACGCTGGCCGCGGCCGCGCGCCTGAATGTCCGCTCGCTGATCGTCTCGGGCGGGGTCAGCCGCAACGCCCTGCTGCGCCGGCGTTTCGCCGACGCCTGTGCCGCGAAAGGGTTGCCGCTCTACCTGCCCGAGCCGCGTTATTGCACCGACAACGCGGCCATGATCGCCTGGCTGGGCTATGAAAAATACGCGTCTTTTCCCGGCTTGAATTACTTCGACCGCTACCTCAATTCCTATTCCCGGGCGTCCTTTAGGGAGAGCAGGCGCCACCGGTAGTTCGAAGCGAACCTAAGTGACCAGTGACGAGTAACGAGTGACAAGAGAGAATAAGAACTAGAGTTCGATCATCTGATGTTTCTCGTCACTTGTCACTTGTAACTCGTCACTGAATTTCGCTGAGCTTTACTTCCCCGGGCACTGCCTGCGCACCGCCTCGGGCAGGCCCTTATCGCCGTAGGCGCGGTCGAAGTGGGCGCTGAATTCCCCGGCCAGCTTGAGGGCCCGGGCCGCAAAAGCCTCGGGGTCCTTCCAGGTATTGCGCGGCTGCAGGATCTCGTCGGGAACGCCGGGGCAGGAAACGGGGATGTGGATGTGGAAGGTCTTGTCCTCGACGGCCGGCACCTTGTCCAGCTCACCGGTGAGCACGGCCTTGATGATGGCGCGGGTGACGTTGATGTCCATGCGCCGGCCCACGCCGTAAGGCCCGCCGCTCCAGCCGGTGTTGACCAGGAAGACGCCGGTGCGATGCTTCTTGATCTTCTGGCCCAGCAGCGCGGCGTAATCATTGGGGTTGCGCGGCATGAAGGGCTGGCCGAAGAAGCGCGAGAAGGTCGAGACGGGCTCGACGATGCCGGTCTCGGTGCCGGCCAGCTTGGAGGTATAGCCCATCAGGAACCAGAACATGGCCTGGTCCTGGTCCAGCTTGGCCACGGGCGGCAGCACGCCGTTGGCGTCGGCGGTGAGGAAAATGATGGTCTTGGGGTGCCCGCCGCGCGAGGATTTCTTGACGCTGGGCAGGAAGGAGAGCGGATAGGAGCCGCGCGAGTTCTCGATCAGCCGCGAATCGTTGAAATCGAAGACGCCGTTGGGGTACATCATGGCGTTCTCGACGATGGCGCCGTGCTGGAGGTAGGGCGCCTCGTGGGTGATGGCGTGGTGGATCTGCGGCTCCTTGGCCGGGTTGAGGTGGATCAGCTTGGCGTAGCAGCCGAACTCGAAGTTGGCGATGCCGTGGCGGCTCCAGCCATGCTCGTCGTCTCCCAGCAGCAAGCGCTCGGGGTCGGCGGAGAGGGTGGTTTTGCCGGTCCCGGAAAGCCCCAGGAAGAGGGCGAGGTCGCCGTCCTTGCCCTCGTTGGCCGAGGCGTGCAGCGGCAGGATCCCCGCCTTGGGCAGCAGGTAGTTCATGACGGTGAACATCAGCTTCTTGACGCTGCCCGCGTAGGCCGAGCCGATGATGATGCCGATGCGGTGGACGTAATCCATGGCTACGACCATGTCCGAGACCGAGCCGTCGGCAAGCTTGCGCAGCTTGCCGAAATAGCGCAGCTTGTCCAGCTTGTCGGCGGGCAGGGCCACGAGGGTGAAGGGCTGGTCGCGGTAGATGCTGCGCCCGATGTCCTTGGGCAGGGGACGGAACATGGTGATCGTGAAAAGGGCCGTGAGGGCCTGGTCGCTGACGGTGCGCACCGGCAGGGCATAGCGGCTGTCGGCGCCCACGACGCGGTCGGTGACGTACAGCCTTTCTTTCCCCCCGGCCAGCTTCAGCGCGTCCTCCAGGATCATCTGGAAAGTGTCGGGAGCCAGCGGCAGGTTGTTGGGCGAATCCCAGTCGATCTCGGCCTCGATCTCGGGCCAGCGGACGATCAACGTGTCCTTGGGGCTGCGGCCGGTCGACTCGATGCGCGTCCAGGTGGCCAGGGCGCCGTTGGCGCTGACCAGGGCTTCCCTGTTCTTCACCACCGCCTTGATCAGCTCACGGCGCTTGGCATTGACCAGGACGCCCTCCTTCTCGGAAATCAGGCGGTAAAGATCTTCTATGAATTTCATGGCTTTCTCCTTTTGTTAAGAGTGAAATTATAGCGTTTTGGGGCCGGGAATGCAAATTTTGCTCCGCGCGGACGGCTGGGAACCCATTTGACAACAATGGGCCAAAAGTGCTACAATCCGACCTGTGGAGGAATCATGAAGAAAGACATCCATCCCAAATATATGGAATGCACGGTGGTCTGCGCCTGCGGCAACACGTTCAAGACCCGTTCCACCCTGCCCAAGATCGAGGTGGAGATCTGTTCTTCCTGCCATCCTTTTTTCACCGGCAAGCAGAAGTACGTGGATACCGAAGGCCGGATAGAGAAATTCAAGAAAAAGTATGGCTACAAGGAACAGTGAACAGCTATTCGCCTATCTCCAGAGGATTCACGCCCGCTTCGAGCAGATCAGCGCTGAGCTGAGCCTGCCCGAAACCGCCCAGCAGCAGAAAAAATTCCGCGAACTGTCCAAGGAACTGTATTCACTCAAGCCCCGGGAGGAAAAATTCCATCAGTTGGGCCGGGTCATCCGCCGCCGCCGCGAAGCCGAGGGGCTGCTGGCGGCCGAAGACCCGGAAATGAGCGCCCTGGCCCGGGAGGAGCTGTCGGTC
>CAZLSH010000084.1:5879-9172 GCA_964562095.1 uncultured Clostridia bacterium
CGAAGAGGACAGCCGCAACGCTTTCCTGGAGATCCGCGCCGGCGCCGGCGGCGACGAAGCATCGCTCTTCGCCTCCGACCTGCTGCGCATGTACATGCGCGTGGCCGAAAGGAAGAAATGGAAGGCCGAGGTCATCTCCACCACCTATTCGGGCATCGGCGGCATCAAGGAGGTCATCCTCTACGTCAAGGGGACCGAGGTGAACAAGTTCCTCAAGTTCGAGAGCGGCGTCCACCGCGTGCAGCGCGTCCCGGCGACGGAAGCTTCGGGGCGCATCCATACCTCGACCGTGACCGTCGCCGTGCTGCCCGAAGCCGAGGACGTGGAGGTCGACTTCAATCCCAAGGACATCCGCATCGACACCTACGCGGCGTCCGGGCCGGGCGGCCAGCACGTGAACAAGACCGAGTCGGCCATCCGCGTCACTCATATTCCCTCCGGCATCGTGGTCACCTGCCAGGACGAGAAGTCGCAGCACAAGAACAAGGACAAGGCGCTCAAGGTGCTGAAGGCCCGGCTGTTCGAGCACGAGAAGAACAAGCAGGAGGAATCGATCGCCAGGAATCGCCGCTCGCAAGTCGGTTCGGGCGAGCGCTCGGAGAAGATCCGCACCTATAACTTTCCCCAGAACCGCGTGACCGATCACCGCGTCAGCGGCCGCAACTTCAACATCGGCTTCGTCATTGACGGCGACATGGACGAACTGATCGCCGACTTGACCGAGAGCCACGTCCGTGCCCGCATCGAAGAGAAGATCAAGAGTCTGACCGCCTAGTGCTGTATTCGGAGCTCTTCGCCGCCGCCCTGCGCGCATCAAAAAAAAAGGAGCTTTCCACCGCCGTCGAGGCCCTGATCGAGGAATCGTTCGCCATCAGCCGCAGCCGCTTCTGGATCGAGAAAAACCAGCCCATTCGCGATGCGGCCGGGCTGCGGCGCTTCCGCCGCCGCCTGCGCCGCCTTCTGGCCGGCGAGCCGCTGGCCTATATCCTGGGGGTGAAGGAATTCTACGGCGAGACGATCCTCGTGTCGCCGGCCGTCCTCGTGCCCCGACCCGAGACCGAGCTGCTGGTCGAGAAGGCCCTGCAGCTGCTGGGGCGGGAACCGGGGCGCGTCCTCGACATCGGCGCCGGCAGCGGCGCCATCGCCGTCCTGCTGGCCCTGCGTTCCCGGGCCGAGGTGACGGCCCTGGAAAAGAGCCGGCCGGCCCTGGCCGTCCTGAAAAAAAACATCGCCCGCTTCGGGCTGCGGGAGCGGGTACGGCCTCTGGCCGGCGATCTGTTCCCGCGCCGCAAGGAGCGATTTCGGATGATCGTCTCCAACCCGCCCTACCTCTCGCGCCGCGATTGGCGGAACGCGCCGGCGACGGTCCGGCTCTACGAACCCAGGGTCGCGCTGGAGGCCGGTCCGGACGGCAGCGAGGCGCTGCAACGGATCGTTGCCGGGGCGCGCGAACGCCTGGATCCGGGCGGGCGGCTGCTGCTCGAGATCGGCCGCGGGCAGCATCGGGCCGTGAGCGGTTTCCTCAAGGCCGCCGGCCTGACGGAGATGGAATGCGTCCGCGACTATGCCGGCATCGACCGGGTGATCGTGGCTGAGAAATCAGGGTAGGTTCGAAGTTCGATGTTCGACGTTCGAAGTTGGGTTCTTTTTTGACCAAATATGAACATTCTTCAATTTTCCGAAATTATTTCGCAGAAAATTGTCTTTTGACGTCGAACTTCGAACCCCGAACGTCGAACTTATTTCCTTCTTTTGCGCAGCACCCAGCCCCGGATGTTGCGCTGGCGCTGGCGGGCGACGGCGAGTGCGTGGCGCGGCACGTCTTCGGTAATGGTCGAGCCGGCCGCGACATAGCTGTCGTTCTGGATGGAGACCGGGGCCACCAGCTCGGTGCCGGAGCCGATGAACACGCGGTCGCCGATGCGGGTGGGGTTCTTGTTCACGCCGTCATAGTTGCAGGTGATGGTGCCGGCGCCGACATTGACCTTGCGGCCGACAGTGGCATCGCCGATGTAGGACAGATGCATGGCCTTGGAGCCTTGGCCGAGCACGCTTTTTTTCATTTCGACGAAATTGCCGATCTTCGCCCCTTCGCGCACCAGCGAATTGAGGCGCACGTGGCAATAGGGGCCGAGCTGCACGTTCTTTTCCACGCGGGAATCGATGATGACCGAGCCGGGGAGGACGACGCAGCGGTCGTCGAGGCTCGAGTTCTCGATATAGCAGTTGGGGTAGATGACGACGTTGCGGCCGATGCGGCAGTCTCCACGCAGAACGACCCCGGAACCGAGCACGGAGCCGCGGCCCACCGGCGGCAGCCCCTCGGCGCAGAAATTGCCGGCGTTCTCCACGCGGACGCCGCTCCGCTGCAAGTAGGCGACCTGCAGGGCAACGACGGCGGCCTCGGCCGCCAGCGGTTCGCGGACCGGGTCGACCGTCCTGACGGGGCTTTTCAGCTCCATTTCCATGGCGCCGGGCAAGGCACGCAGCCTGCGGGACACTCCCGGTTCCAGGCGCAGGCCGTTTCGCCTTAAAAATGACCTGGATACTGCGAAAAAAGGCTTGCCGGCCGGGGCAAAAAGGCCGTCCCCTGAACGGGAGCGGCTGCGGAACCAGCTGGCGAGCTCGCGCCCGGCGCCCGCGCCGGGCAGGGGGAAGCGGTCGATGCTGAAGATGACGACCATGCCGCCTCCCGCGCCGCCGCCATCAGGGTAACTGCAGAAAGGAAAAGCCCGCTCGAGCCAGAAGGCGAGGCCGCGACCGCGGAACAAGAGGCGCCCGGCGGCGTTCCGGCCGCCGTCGATGTAAGCGGGGATCATTCCACCAGTTTCAGGAAATCGGGGTTTTGCTGCAGCGGCTCGAAGTCGGGCTCATTGTAGATGATGACCTTGTAGCCCTCGTCTTTTTTCAGGCATTTTTCAATGTAGCGCAGGGCATTGGCCGTATCCTCCTGGCGCAGGCAGGCGGTGGCCATGAGATAATAGAGGTAGGCGTCGCGGCAGTTGCTTTTCTCGGCGATGGCGAAGTGCTCCTGGGCCTTGGCGACATCCCCGGCATTCAATTGGAACACCCCTTCGCCGATATGGTCCTGGGCGCTTTCCAGCTTGATCTTGACCGGATGGGTCTGGGCGTGGGCAATGCTCTGGTAAACCTTGGCCCGGGTCTGGATCTTCTTCCAGATGTTATGCAGGAATTCGATGTCGGCCTTGATGTCGGCCTGGTCGCGCCCCTCGGCGGCAGTCCGTACGATGATGCCCATCCCGCGCGGTTTGGCCTTCGTGGCGATCTGTCGC
>CAZLSH010000085.1:0-7067 GCA_964562095.1 uncultured Clostridia bacterium
GAGGTGAACAGGAAGCTGATCACGAAGACGGTGAGGGTGGCGATCAGGCCCAGTTTCAGCGGTTGAGGCACGGGCTGGAGCACGGAGAAGCTGAAAAACACCCAGATGACCGCGATCGTCAGGGCCAGGCCGAGAATGACGGTCTTCATGCTCAGGTCGGTCTGGGTCCGGGGCGCCTTTTCGTCGCCGGCGGCGGCCTTGCGGAACATCTGCTTGAAGCCCATGCCGAAGGCCTGGACGATGATCTTGGAGGATTTCAGGATGCCGATGATGCCGGCCATGGCGATGGCGCCGATGCCGATGAAGCGCACGTAATTGCTGAAGATCTCCTCGGCGCTCATGGCCGAGATCAGTTTGGGAGCGTTGCCCACGATCTCGGCCGGGATGTACTGGCCGAAATAGAAGATCACCGGCACCAGCAGGAACCAGGACAGCAGGCTGCCGGCGGCGATGATCGACGTGTATTTCAGGCCGATGATGTAGCCCAGCCCCATGACCGCCGACAGGACGTCCAGCTTGAAGACGATCTTGGACTTGTCGGCCAGCGCCTTGCCGAAGCCGAACAGGCGGCTGGTGAACACCTCGTTGAACGCCCCGACCGAGTGCACCAGGAAGTCGAAGACGCCGCCGATGATCATGCTCTTGACCAGGATCCTGGCCTGGGCGCCGCCCTTCTCGCCGGCGACCAGCACCTGGGTGGTGGCGGTGGCTTCAGGGAAAGGAAAATGGCCGTGCATTTCCTTGACGAAATACTTGCGGAACGGGATCAGGAAAAGGATGCCCAGCGCTCCGCCCAAAAAGGAGACCATGAATATCTTGAACAGGTCGAAGCCGATCGCCTTGTCCAGGCCCAGGATGAACAGCGCCGGCAGGGTGAAAATCGCGCCGGCCACGACCAGGCCCGATGCGGCGCCGATCGACTGGACGATGACGTTCTCCAGGATGGTGCTCTTTCTCTTGAACAGCGGCGCGACGCCGACGGCGATGATAGCGATGGGGATGGCGGCTTCGAACACCTGGCCGATCTTCAGCCCCAGGAAAGCAGCGGCGGCCGAGAACACCACGGCCATGATCAGGCCCAGCACCACCGAGCGCAGGGTCACCTCGGGCAGCACGGCGTCGGCGGCGATATAGGGGGCGTATTCCTTGCCCGCGGGCAGTACTTCGAACGCCCCTTCGGGCATTCCCTTGATTTCTGGCGTCTGGCTCATGGGGTTGCTCCTTCAGCGGAATCGTGAAATGACGGCATCCTTGACCCTCTCGAACATCTCGGCATTGAAACGGATCTTGTAATCTTCCTGCCGGCTCATCAGGAAGGAGCCGAAGCGGGTATTCTTGGCCTCCGCCAGCCGTTTTGCGTAATAAGCCTGGCGCTCCTTGGCGAAATCGTCAGCGCTGACGACCTTCTTGCTCTTCAGCTTGACGACGGCCACGGCGGTTTTCAGCGCCAGCGGCGCGGAATAGGCATTCTCCGCCAGGGCGAACACGGATTCATCCAGCCCCGGCGTCACGGGCAGGTCGGCCAGGCGGTCGCCGCGCTGGTAGCTGGCGGTCTCGACCTTCAGGGCCTCCTTTTTCAGGTAAGCCTCGATCTTTCCGGCGTCGGCCAGGCGGTTCAACTCTTCGGACACCCGGCGGGCCCGCTGCTCCAGGCTCAGCAGTTTTTTGGCGTTGGCCACCTCGGTGGCGACTTTCTGGCGCACCGCGGCGAAGGGCTCGGTCTGCGCCTTGACCACCCGGGTCAGCCGGACCACGGCGATGCCCTCGGGGAACTCCAGCGGCTCGGAGATCTCGTTCTCGCTCATGGCGAAGAGCTTTTGCGAAACATAGCCCATCTCGTCCAGATCCTTGATGGCCTGGCCGCGGGCAAGCGGCCCGCTGTCGATCACCTTGACCCCCAGCTTGGCGGCGCCGGCGGCGAGGCTTTGGGCTTTTTTGACCCTTTGATAGGCCGGGGCCATCCTTTCTTCGGCCAGCTTTCTCAGCCGCTCATTCTCCAGCACGCCGCGGATGCGGGGCTTGACGGCGTCAAAGCTCTGCTGCTGTTCCTCGACCTTTTCGGGGACGTACAGCAGCGAAAAGGCGCCGCCGGCGTCCACGGGCGAGGAGATGCCGCCCTGCTGGAGGTTGTCGATCAGCGATTTTTCCTGGGCGCTGAAGCCCTGCCAGCCCCAGTAGCCCCAGTCGCCGCCTTCCTTGGCCTTTTCGTCATTGGACAGCTCGCGGGCCCGGTCGGCGAAGTTGTCTGCGGTCAGCGTGGCGGCGATCTCATCCATGCGCTGGAGGACATTTTCGCGCGTCGCCTCGTCGTAGGCCACGCGGATGCGGCTGACCTTGGTTTTGCCGGGGATCCTGAACATGGCCTTGTTCTCCTTGTAGTAGGCGAACAGTTCCTCCTCCTTGAGGCGGATATCTTTTTTGAGGTCGGCGAACTTCAGCGCCAGCAACTCGCCCGAGCGCTTCTCGTCGCCCAGGAACAGCGCCGGATGCCGGGCATAGAATTCGCGCAGCTCCTCTTCGCCGGACGCGGGCTGCTCCTTGACATCGTCCAGGCGGAAGACGATGTAGTCCAGCTCCGCCTTGTCGTTCTCCCTGCGGAAGTCCTCGCGCAGCAGTTCGTTGTCGAGGACCAGGCCGGCGGTCACCAGCTCCTTGAGCTTGTCGGCCAATATGTCCTGGCGCAGGCTCTCCTCGAAATCGACCACGGTGACGTGGTTGTAGGCCAGCAGGCGCTCGTATTCCTCCGAGCCGATGAAGCGGCCGTCGCGCTGGAAGGACGGCTGGGCGCGGATCGCGTCCTGCAGTTCGGCGTCGGAAACTTCGAGGCCCAGCTTTTTGGCCTCGCCCTGCACGATGCGGCCGCTGATCATCCCCTGCAGCACCTGTTCGGCGATGCGCATCTGGTCGATCATCTGGCGGCTGAAGTTGTCCTTGAACCGGTTGCGGTACATTTCCAGGGTGCGGGCCAGGTTCTTCTGAAATTCCTCGCCGCCGATGGTGGAGCGCCCGACGGCGGCCACGTCGCGGTCCAGGCCCTCGGAGTCGAAGCGTCCCGATCCCCATTGCACGAAAATGAAGCCGATGAAGGCCAGGATCACCAGCCAAAGGGTCCAGGAAAGCGATTTCAGGTTGTTCCTCATGGATCTGAGCATTATGATTCCTCCGCTTGCGTTTGCTGATTGAAATTCTTGTCCGTGGCTTTCAGGTAGACCGTGACCGTGGCCCCGCCTTCCTCGTTGTTGCGGATGACGACGTTGCCCTGGTGCTCCTGGATGATGTTATAGGCGATGGTCAGCCCGATGCCTTTTTTCTGGGTGCGGCTCTTGGTGGTATAGAACGGGTCGAACGCCTTGTCCAGGTTCTTGAAGCCGCCGCCGTTGTCGCTGATCTCCACGATGGCCTGGCGGCCGTCCAGCGAGCGCTTGAGGTCAATGACCACTCGGCCGTTGCGCACCTGGTTCTCGCGCAGGGCCTCGAGGGCGTTCTCCGCGATGCCCTCGAAAACCTGCCACAAGGCGAAATGGTTGCCCTGGATGATCAGGTCGTGCTGGCAGCGGTTGAGCAGGATGGCGTGTTCGCTGTTCTCCGGCCGCGAGCCGATGACCTTGACCAGCTTTTCCAGCAGGTTGGAAAGGCTGATTTCCATCTTGACCTGGTCCATGTCGGGATTCATCTGGTTCAGCTGGTCGATGATGTTCTTGATGCGCACGGCCTGCTTCTGGATGCTGTTCAGTTTCTCGCGGATATAGGGGCTGGCGTCGTCGCGGATGGCGATCAGGTCCACGTAGCCCAGGATACCGGTCAGCGGGTTGTTGATCTCGTGGGCGAAGCCGGAGACGATGGCGGTCAGCGATTTCTGCTTCTCGGACTGGATGATGTGCCGCTGGGTGTCGCGGAGTTCCTGCATGGCCACCTGCAGCTTCTGGTTGGACTCGTTCAGCTCGCGGGTGCGCGAAGCGACCTGCTTCTCGAGGCTGCGGTGCGTCACCTCGATCTCGGTCAGCATGTCCTCGATCTTTTCGGCCATCACGTTGAACTGGCCGCCCAGGTAGGCGAACTCGTCATTGGCATGGATCTGGATGCGATGGGAAAAATCCCCGCGGCTGATCTTGTCCAGGCCGTTCTTCAGCTGGCCGATGGGTTCGGTCAGCCTGCGGTTGATCAGCACGATCACGGCCATGAACAGCAGGAGCAGCGCACTTGAGATGACGATGACGGTGAGGCGCAGCCGGGCGAGCATGGCCTGGTTGTCCTCGTTGGAATGGCCGAACAGGATGGAGCCCCACACCGTGTCGGTATTGGCGACCTTGACCGGCAGACGGACCAGGATATAGGGCCGCGAGTCAAAGGAGACGTCGCGCACCTGCTCGCCGGTGCCGGCGGAGATCGGCTCCAGCTCACGGCGCACCCACTCCGGGCCCTTGAAGAATATCTCCCGCTCCTGGGCGTCGTGGAGGACGATGAAATCCGATTCGTTCTCCTTGAGGATGTCCTCGGCCTGGCCCTTGAGGTTCATATAGTTGAAATAGATGAAATTCGGCTCGGCCAGTGTCTCGAAATCGCGGGCCCAGCGCACGAAGCTGGCCCGGGCCATGCGGTTGTTGGCGGCGTCGACGATGGCCAGGATGAAAAAGGCGGAAAGGGCGATGTAGGCCAGGCTGAGCAGGACAAAAGACACCAAAAACTTGGCGCGCAGCGTGTTGATCTTGAGCATCTGATAGGGGCTATTTTATTATATTTACCGATAAATAGCAACCGGGGATTCCCCTACCCCGCTCCGGGCGGTAAAATCGCCGAAACCGGCGACAGGATGGTTTATTTGATGCCGGCTAAGGACAGCCAGAAGAAGAGCTCGGCCGAGTACCATTCCTTGCGGCTGGGGGCAAAGGTGAACAGGGTTTCGCTGCGGTTGCGCATCTTGCCCGTGAAACGGCCGGCTTTCATCTCCTTCAACACGACGGACAGTGTCGTGAGCAGGCCGTTCGTCGTCTGCGTCTGGAAGGTCTCGATGTTCTCCCATTCCTTCAGCCATTTGCCTTGCTCGATGCCGTCCGGGGTCAGGGTGTATTTCTGCATGCGCACCTTCGGGCTCGCGGCCAGCCAGCGCCGCTGCTGATCCAGTCGCTGCGGCCGGGTGCGGGCGATGGCAGCGAGCAGGCCCGGATCGCGACGCAGCCGCCCGAGGTCGAGGAGCGCGCCGTTTCCCCGGTAGTCGGCCAGGACCAGTTGGACGCCGCCGGCCGCTTTCCGGCGCACCATGTCGATCAGCATGCCGTTGAGCGTGGCGAATTTTTCCTCGTCGAGCTGGTCAAGGGACACGAACTGCATCTCCTGGGAGGAGGAGGTGACCCGCCACTTGAAATGGCCCGGGATGATGACGGTCAGCAAACGCAGCCCGGCCAGGTCGAGGACACGCCGGGAAAAGCCGGGGAAAGGCCTCAGGACCAACTGGTCGCCCTGAACCCCGACCGAGCTGGAAAACAGCCCGATTGCCCGCGTCAGTTGCGTGAGCACGACCGCCCCGTTGTTCCGCCCCTTGGCGTCGGGAAGGAGCACGACGACCAGCGGCGCGACCCATGGCAGCAGCAGCGAGCCGACCAGGGCCGTCGAACGGGCGCGGCCCGAAGCGACGGCGAAGCCGCCGGCGGCGACGGCGACAACGATGTAGGTCACGAAGAACAACAGGGTGTTTTGGATGAATATGGCGGCGATGCTGGCCGCCAGGGCAGCGATGAGGATCAGTCGCCAGCGCCCGCGGGCCTCGTTCGGCACGCTGCCGGCCAGGGCATTCTCGCCAGGTACGGTCTGTGCATTCATGGTTGCCTCCGCAAGCGGCCCACTTTCCATGGTCCGCATGCTGAGGATGCAGGTGGCGTGCCAAGTCCGGCAATTTCAATAAATCTATTGTTATCGGGGATATCGCCGGCCAGGGTTCTTCAAGAATGACGGGGCGATACTCATCGGGTCATGGGAGATACCCGCGGGGCCATTCCATGGGGAGTCCCCGGTTCGTTTCAATCGAAGATATCGCGGATGACCTGCGGCGAGTTGCGCCAGCCGGGGACGACCTTGACGAACAGGTCGAGAAAGACCTTCTTGCCGAAATACTCCTGCAGCGCCTCGCGGCCGTCGGTGCCGATGAGCTTGATCAGGCCGCCCTGTTTGCCGATGACGATCTTCTTCTGCGCCAGGTTCTCCACATAGACGTCGGCGCGCACGTAAACCGTCTCGCCGCGGTCCTTGATCTCCTCCACCTTCAGGGTGGTGGTGAAAGGCAGCTCGTCCTCGACGCGGTCCAGCACCTTCTCGCGCACCAGCTCGCCGACGTAGAACGCCTGGCTCTGCAGCGTGGTTTCCTCGGCCGGGTAGAGGTTCTCCCCTTCCGGCAGGTATTGAAAGATGAGTTCTTCGATCAGCTCCAGGTTGTCGCCGCGCCGGGCCGAGATGGGGACGATCTCCCGCCAGGGGAAGGCGTCCTTGTACTCCTGGATCTTCTCCAGCACGCGGCCGCGATTCAGCTTGTCGATCTTGTTGATGGCCAGGAACACGGGCTTGGCGGATTCCCTGAGCAGGGAGAAGATGAACTCGTCGTGCTGCGGCGCGCCGATGTCGACGAAGTACAGGACGAGGTCGGCGTCGTGCAAAGCGTCGCGCACGTCCTTCATCATCAGCTCGTTCAGCTTGAAGTGCGGCTTGTGCAGCCCCGGCGAATCGAAGAACACGGCCTGGCCTCTGTCCGTCGTCTTGATGCCCACGATCTTGCGCCGCGTGGTCTGCGGCTTGGCCGAAACGATGGCGATCTTGGCCTCCAGCAGGGCGTTGAGAAAGGTCGACTTGCCGACGTTGGTGCGCCCGACCAGCGCCACGTAGCCCGAGTGGCGGGCGCTATTTTTTTTCATGGCGGACGCGCACCGTCTTGATGCGGTTGCGCTCCATCTCCCGCACCTCGAAGACGTGGCCCTCGGCCGCGACCCGGTCGCCGGGGGCGGGGATGCGGCCCAGCAGGCAGCTGATCAGGCCGGCGACGGTCTGGTTGCGGCCGTTCAGGTCGAACGTGCCGGAGACGA
>CAZLSH010000085.1:7077-8971 GCA_964562095.1 uncultured Clostridia bacterium
GTCCAGCGCCTCGTTCAGCTCGTAGATGGAGGTGTCGCCGCGCACCGTCCAGCCGTCGCGGTCGCGGGCGATGGGCTCCAGGTCCTCGTCGTACTCGTCCTTGATGTCGCCGACAATCTCCTCGATGATGTCCTCCATGCTGATCACCCCGGAGACGCCGCCGAATTCGTCGCTGACGATGGCGAACTTCTGGTTGGTGCGCTGCATCTCCTTGAGCAGCTCCAGGATGCGCATGGTTTCGGGGATGAAGAACGGCGGGCGCAGGATCCGGCGGATATCGAAGTCATCGCGCCCCCAGTAGTCGAGGACGTCCTTGGCCAGGATGATGCCCTCGACGTTGTCCAGCTTGTCGGCGACGACCGGAAAGCGCGACTTCTTCTTCTCGCGGATGGTGGCGACGATCTCCTCCAGGCTGGCGTCGATGTGCACGTGGGTCATGTGCACGCGCGGCGTCATGATCTCCTTGACCAGGGTGTCGCCGAACTCGAGGACGCTCTCGATCATCTCCTGGTCCTCTTTCTCGATGACCCCCTCCTTGGCGCCTTCTTCCAGGAACACCTCCAGCTGCTCGTCGGAGATCTCCTCGTCGTCCCCGTCCCCGGGCTCGGCCGGGTTCTCCTTGAGAAACAGGGAGAAGACGAAGTTCAGGGGATAGAAGATGAACCAGGCGACGGGGAAGAGGAAGATCAGGCGGCGCAACACCGCCTCGCGGTTGCGATAGGCGACGATGTAGAAGACCACGTTGAAGAATACCAGGTAGAACAGGCCGATGAGCAGGATGCGCAGAGCCGGCGAGGGGATCAGCGTCCGCAGCTGGCGGAAGGTGCAGAGCATCAGGACGATCTGCAGCACGAAGACGATGGTCTCCAGCGAGTGGATGACCAGGTCGAACTTTTCCACGAAGGGGAAGCGCGGGGGCTTTTTGCCCTCCATGCCGGCCAGGAACCTGGCCAGCGAGATGCGCGAGAAGCTCTCGAAGCTGCTCTCCAGCAGGTGGAACAGGACGGCGGCCAGGAACAGGGCGACGAGGCCGGCGAGGCTCACGGCAGCTCCGCGGCGAACTCGGCGAAGAGCCGGCACTGGAGCTCCAGCATCTCGCCGTGATCTGTCTCGTGGTCCCGGCCCTGCAGGTGCAGCAGGCCGTGGATGGCCAGCAGCAGCAGCTCCCGGCCCAGCGACTGCCCGTTCTGCCGAGCCTGCTCCTCGGCCACGGGGACGCAGATCAGGACGTCGCCGGCATAGCGCCCGCCGGGGAGCTTCTCCCCCATGGGGAAGCTCAGCACGTCGGTGGCGCGGTCCTTGCCGCGAAAGGCGCGGTTCAGCTCGCGCACCTCCTGCTCGCCGGCCAGGCGCACGGTCGCCCGCCCCGGCAGCTGGATGCGGGCGGCGACCCGGCGCAGCAGGCCCGCGAAATTCCTCGCCGGCAGGGCGAAGCCCTGGCGTTGCAGGGTGATCATGGCGCCTTGTCCTTGCTGAAATCGAAGCCCGGGTAGGAGACGCGCTGGTGGTAGATCGAGGCCAGCTTCTCGTAGAAACTGCCGGCGATGGTGTTCAGCGCCTTGAAGGTCAGGCCGTCGCACTCGTCGAACTGGTTCTCGGCGATGTCGGAGGCGATGATCTTCTCCACCACGTTGCGGATGTCCTTGTCGCCGGGGACCGACAGGCTCTTGGCGGCCGCCTCCACCTGGTCGGCCAGCATGATGATGGCCTCCTCCACCTGCTGCGGTTTTTTCCCCGGATAGCGGAACATGTTCTCGTCGAATTCATCCAGGTTTCCGGCGCTGAGTTCCTTGGCCCGGGCGTGGAAAAATTTCACCAGCTTGGTGCCGTGGTGCTGCGAGATGGCCTGGCTGACCTTGCGCGGCAATTTCAGCTGCTCGGCTTTCTCCAGGCC
>CAZLSH010000086.1:0-8824 GCA_964562095.1 uncultured Clostridia bacterium
GGATTTCTTGGCCCGGTGCGCCACGCGTAGGGGCGACCGGCCGGTCGCCCTTACACAATTCGCATTTTCCCTGGATGGTTTTCGTCATCGATCCAATTTGCAGGATTGGCAATGATATATTCGATGATGCGATCCAATTCGATTTCGTCTCGGATGCTGCGTTCATAATAATTGCGCTGCCAGATTGGAACCCCAGGCGCCTTGCGGAGGATATTGATCTGTTTGGTGACGGCAGATTTGTATCCGGCTATTAATGATCCGATGGACCTTTGGATTGGACCCGGTGCGCCACCCGTAGGGGCGACCGGCCGGTCGCCCCTATTGTGAACGAATCGGATTTCTTGGCCCGGTGCGCCACCCGTAGGGGCGACCGGCCGGTCGCCCCTACCATGGATGTATACGATGCCATGAAAATGGTTGGGCATGATTATAAATTCGCCGATATCAATTTCTTTTCGTATTGATGTGGTCCGCATCCATTCGTCTCGAACGATTTCCCCATATTGACTTAATGTAACTTCAGGATCACCATTTGCCGTCTCGGACATTTCACCAAAAAGGCACTCCCGATTCCAGGAACACATCGTCACGAAATACGCCCCATTCCTTGAATAATCGAACCCCTTCAGGCGGATCGAACGGCGGTGGTGGATCTCGGGGTTGAATCTCAAAGTACTATTCCGTCAGCCCCAGCGCCCATTCGGCCTTGTCGGCGGCGACGGGCCGGAAGTTTTCAAATTGATGGAGCAATTCCCCGGGGGTTTCGGCGGAAAGGATCATGGCGCGGTGCGCGGCATCGATGAATCCCTCCTGCGTCACCTGATCGAGGAACGCCAGCAGGGGGGAGAAAAAGCCCGCGACGTCGAGCAGGCCGCAGGGCTTGCCGTGCATGCCCAGCTGCCCCCAGGTTAAAATCTCAAAGGTCTCCTCCAGGGTGCCCAACCCGCCCGGCAGGGCCATGAAGCCGTCGGCCAGACCGGCCATCAGCGCCTTGCGCTCGTGCATCGTGCCCACGACCCGCAGGTCGGCAAGTCCGGTGAAGGCCACTTTTTTCTCATGCAGGTCCCTGGGAATGACGCCGATCACCTCGCCGCCGTTCTCCAGGGCGGCCTGAGCCAGCTGGCCCATCATGCCCACCTTGCCGCCGCCGAAGACCAGGCCGATGCCCCTGTCGGCGAGCAACCCGCCCAGCTCCCTGGCCGCCCGGGCGTACTCCGGCCGGGCGCCGGGGCTCGAGCCGCAAAAGACGCAGATGCGCTTCAAATCCATTTTCCGTGTTCTGACAATCGTTGCCGGGGCATTTCCGCGGGTGGTTCCCCCCAGCGGAAATTTACAGCAGATCCTGTTTCATAAAGATAGGCCGGAAGGGGCAGCCGCAGGCCTCGATGGCCTCGCGCCCGCCCTCCTGGCGGTCGAGGACGGCCATGACCACCTCGACCTGGCCGCCCTCGGCCTCGACCTGGCGGATGCCCTTGATGATCGAACCGCCCGAGGTGATGACGTCGTCGAAGAGCGCCACGCGCATGCCGGATTTGAAATTGCCCTCGATCATCCTGCGCGTGCCGTGCGCCTTCTCCTCCTTGCGGATGATGAAGGCCGGCAGCGGCCGTCCCTGCTGGTGGCTGATGACGGCGATGGCGGCCACGATCGGGTCGGCGCCGATGGAATAGCCGCCGACGGCGTCGACCGGGTATTCGGCCAGCATCTGGAAAAAGACGTTCCCGCACAGGGCGGCCCCTTCGGCGTCCAGGGTGGTGACGCGGGCATCCACGTAAAAATCGCTGGTCTTGCCCGAGGCCAGGGTGAACACGCGGCCGCGCGACACCGATTTTTCCAGCAGGATGGCGCGCAGGCGCTCCCTCACGACAGCTTCCCCCGGAAATCGTCGGGCAGCACCTTGCGCAGGTAGGGGGCGATCTCCACGATGGAGGCCTCGAGGAATTCCAGGTCCTCCGGCTGGAAGTCGTCGCCGGCGTCGTCGGGGTTCTCGCCCTTGCGCGAGAGCTCGATGATACCGAACTTCATGTCCCCGGCGCGCAGGATGGCGCTCATCATCTTCCAGATGCGCCGCACCTTGTCGCCGGGGCCCTTGATGTACTCGAAGAGGTGCAGGTGCTTCATCTGGTTGAAGTTGTTCTCGATCTGGCTGCGGTTCAGCTTGTAGACCCGGGCGGCGAAGGCGTCGGGAGAGGAGATGGGGATCATGCCGGCATTGACCAGATGCTCGGGGTAGGCGAAGGACATGACCGCGTTGTCCCGGTCGGTGAGCAAAATGGCCACTTCGTCGGGCTGCAAGTCGAAGTTGTCGCAGTAAAATTTGGCGATATCGTTGAGGGTTGTCTTGAATGCGTTCTCCGAGTGGCCGGCGGCGGTATTCATTTTGAATTTTTCGATCAGCAGGTTAATGTCCTTCATGGTTGGCTCCCGGGTAATGATAATATGATTCCCTGCAAAAAACAAGGGCATGGAATATTTCGCCGGGGGGTCAGGCGAGCGGGAATACTCCCAGCCGGCTGATGATCCGCCGTGAATGATCGCCGCTTTCCAGCGCCAGGCCGCCGGTGACGATGCACGAGGAAAGCCTTACGCCCGCCCCGATGCGCGTGTCGTCCCACAGGATCGAGCCTCGCACCCGCGCCGCCGGGGAAACCTCGACGCCGGGGGAAAAACCGTTGTCTCCCGCGCGGCCGCGCCGGGCCAGGTAGTCGCCATGAGCCTGAAAATAGGAGGACGGCGTGCCGACGTCCAGCCAGACGCCGTCATAGGGGACGACCTGGAAATTCAGGCCCTGGCGGCGGATGCTGGCGAAGAAGTTGTTCTCATCGATCTTGGCCAGCGCCCGTTTCTTGAACAAGGCGGCCCCGGCGTACATCAGGGCCGCTTCACCCTCCGGCGCCGGCGGCGCATTGCCGAGAAAATGGCCGCCGTCACAGAGCAGGCGGGCATAACGGCCGGAACGGTCCGCACGCGCCAGCAGCACCCCGTCGACCTCCGGAGCCCGGGCCCGGCGCGCCATCTCCGCCAGGGGAATATCCATGAACGTGTCGCCGTTGACCGCCAGCAGCTCTTCATTCAGGAACGGCAGCGCCCGGGTCAGGACGCGGCTGCCGCTCAGCTCCGTTTCCTCGAAAAAGCGGATGCCCGGGCCGTCACCCGCGGCCGCCATCACCTGGGCGCCGAGGTGGTGCAGGTTGACGAAGCCCTCGCTGCAGCCCAGGCCGCGCAGCCGGCCGAGCATCAGGGCCAGGAGCGGCACGCCGGCGAAGGGGAAGGCCGGCTTCGGCTTGACGAGCGAAAGCGGCTCGGCGCGCCGGCCGTAGCCGCCGGCCAGGATGAAGAACATCATGGGGCGAACCGCATGTCCCCGGAGCCGCCGGACAGGAGGAACAGCCGGTGATAGGAATCGATGACGTAATCGCCCCGGGAGAAGCCCAGGCGCGCGGCGACCCGGTCGATGGCCGGCGGCGCGCCCTCGATCTCGATAAAACAGCCGATCGGCGTCTCGTCGAGCAGGACCTGCGCCGCGTCCAGGCTGAACCCCTCGCGGTACTTTTCATAGCAGAAGCAGGCGCGGAAGCCGATGCCGAGCAATATTTTCTCTATGACGGCGAAATCGGGGACAACGATCTCGGTCTCGTCACGGATCTTGTAAACCGTGCCGTACTCCTGCGGCGGCTTCTTCATGGTCAGCACGCTGCGAGCGCCGCAACGCCGCAGGCGCAGCAGGACGCCCCCGGCCTGCAGCGAGCCGCTTGGGGTATCGAATACCCGGTTGTGCTCCAGTTGGCGGGGAGAGGAGAGCTTCGCTCCCAGGGCGATCAGCTTGGCGCGCCAGGGCGGCAGGGAATCGACGCGGACCTTGACCTCGATCTCCAGGCGCTTTTCAGTACTCACGGTAGCGAATGAAATCCAGCAGGGCTTCCAGTGAGTCCCGGTAGCGCGAGTGCGGGAAGGAGCGCAGGAAGCCCAGGCAGCGGCGGGAATAGCGGTCGATGACGGCCAGTGAGCGTTCCTGGATCTCCAGCCGCCGGCAACGCTGCAAAAGCGGTCCGGGCCGCGAGCGGTCGAAGGCACGGATCAGCGGCAGGGCGCCGCCCTCGATCAGCAGGATATAGGGCAAGGTCACCTTGCCCTCCTTCAGGTCCTGAAAACGCCCCTTGCCGGAACGCTCGGAAAACAGGTCCAGCAGGTCGTCGCTGATCTGGAAGATCATGCCGAAATCGCGGCCGAAGCGGCGGAAAGCCTGCTCGCAGCCGGCGTTGCCTCCGGGAAGGCCGGCGGCCAGCTCGGCAATGCCCCCGAACAGGCTCGCTGTCTTGCGGCGGATGATATCGTAATAGGTGCGTGCGCCCAGGCGGTAGTTGAAGTTGTTCGCGAATTCCAGGATCTGCCCCTCGATCATCCGCCGCGACGCCTCGGCGAGCATGTCGACGGCATCGGCGCGGCCCGCCCGCGTCAGCATGCGGATGGAGGAGATGAACAGGAAGTCGCCCCACAAAACCGACAGGGTGTCGCCGAAATGGTGATTGGGAGTTTTCTGGCCGCGGCGGCGGGTGGAATGGTCGATGATATCGTCGTGCACCAGGCTGGAAAGATGCAGCATTTCAATGGCCGCCCCCAGGGTGGGCAGGTCGCCGGAGCGGACGCTGTTCATGCGCGCCAGCAGGAAAAAAAAAGCGGCGCGGATCTTCTTGCCCTTGCCGATGGGTGTGTGGCGCCCCAGCTCGGCGATCAAGTCCACCCGGCTGCCGATTTCCCGGGTCAGGATCGTCTCGGTGCCATTGAGCAGGGACAGGATCGGTTCCTGAACTTCGCGATAATCCATTGTCAGCGCCATTCTATCACCGGAATGCGGATTTGGCAATCGCGGTCCGGGCGCCGCGGAGCGCGGACTGCACTCCCGGCCGGATGCCGGGACAGGGTAAGAAACGCTAGCGCAGCCAGCCGGGTGGGACGCCGGCCTTGCGCGCTTTTTCGTACAGTTCCTCGAGCTGGGTTTCGGATTGGCTGAGGAAGAGTTTCTTTTGCTCGATCTGGTTGGTCAGTTGGGCGATCTGGGCGCGGATAGCCTCTTGTTCGGCGGCCACGTTCTTGATGTAGAAATCGGACCAGAGCCGGTTCAGGTCGGATTGCCCGCGCTCGATGTCGGCCTTCAGCGTGGAGATGCGCTGCTCCAGGTCGACCTGCTGCTTTTTCCAGAAATCGGGCTGCCGGGTCGCGTCATCCTGCCGGGGAGCTTCGGCCTGCCCGGGGCCGGCCTTCTCGGCGGCGCTTTCCTCGGGCTCCATTTGCACGTAGCCGTACCGGCCGCCGCCAACGGCGACCGTGCTCACGTTGTCATTGGTGATCTTCGCCTTTGACTTGCCCAGTTTCTTCCTGCGTTCATCCTCCTGTTTTTTCAGCGCAATCAAGTCGACCGCGCCGTTGAGCAGGAGCGGGGCGGCGCCGGCGAACAGCAGGCAGACTGCCAGGAAAATGGCCGTCCTTTTCATCTGCCATTCACCTCGATCTTCACCAGCCGGTTCTTGCGGCGCTCGACCTCGCTGCTGTTGTCGAACTGCGGGTCCTTCTCGCCATAGAAATAGGTCTCGATGTGGCTGGGATCAATGCCGTATTGCTCGGCCAGGACCTTTTTGATGGCTTCCGCGCGCCGGGAGGAGAGGCGCAGGTTGTACTCCTCGCCGCCGATGCTGCAGGTATAGCCGCGCAGCGTGACCAGGTACTCCGACTTGCCGGCGATGAAGTCGCGGATGGCCGCGTAATCGGCGGCATGGTCGGCGATCGGCTTGTCGGTGTCGAATTCGAACAAGATGCTGTAGTTCAGGGCCGCTCCCGCCGCCGCTCCTTCCCCGGGCACTCCTTCCTCTCCCTCGCCGGGCAGGGTTTCCACGACCGGCAGTTCCTCGCCGCCCGCCTGGCCGGGCTGGCCCGGGGCCGCTTCCGGGGGCAGGACCAGCGCGTGGTCCCCGACCCGCATGTCGGAACCGGCATCCAGGATCTTCACGGTGGAATTGGTGTTTTCGCTGTGAATGACGATCCCCAGGCCGATGATCAGCGGCGGCAGGTCGGAAGCCAGCTTGCGGTAGAAGAGCAGGAACGTCCCCTTGCCAACCACCCCTTCGCCCAGGTCCACCGAAACATACTGCGTGTCGGCGGCGAGCTCGGCCGGCACGCCCAGCGTCAGGTCGGCATAGACGATCAGGCCGGAGACGGCGTCGGACGGGATGCGGCAGAGCTTGTAATCCGCCCGCTTGGCGAACACGGTCTCTTCCGGCTTGTACAGGATGGCGATGTCGCCGATATGGACCGGATTGCAGCCGTTCTGCAGGCGGATCACGGCCTGCCGGTCATAAAGACAGGTGATCCGGGCCAGCGACTTCTTGAGAAAATAGCGGCCCAGGCGGTCATGATTGCGCGGGTGGCGGATGACCTGGCCCTGGTGGATGATCAACAGCACATCCCCTTCCTTGAGCCCGTCCTTGGCGCCCCGGTTGATCACCAGTTCATCCTGGTCGGAGAACGCTTCGCGCTCGGAAGTCACCGAATGGTTGGCGATGATTCGGATGTCCTGGGGCATCCGCTCCTTGATGAAATAGGAGCAGTTGAGGTCGGTCTCGTTCACCAGCATCTCTTCCTCAAGGAAGACATACGCCTTCTGTATGTTCATGATCTTCTTGTTTTCCTGGGCGTTCAGAGCCAAAGCGGCCGTTAAAAAAACAAAAATGACAAAAACAAGCAGTTTTTTCATTTTTTTTCTCCCCTTCCTGTCGAGAAATTGCCATACGCCTAAATTTTTTCCCATTACAATGAAATTAATAAATCAAAAATATAGAATTGTCAAGTGTTTCGGGGTTTTCAGGACTCTCAGCGCCTTTGTCTACGGGGCTTTTGAGCCCGGCCGGCGGGAGCGGGAGGGCCTGTGCGCCCTTCTTCTACATGCCCATCAGCTTCATGCTGAAAAAGGAGATCGAGACCAGGACCAGGCTCTTGAACAGGAAATAAAGGGCGGCGATGGTCATGCTTTTTTTAGGGCTGATCCTGGCGAAAACGGCGATGCCCAGGGCCAAGGCCACCAGATACCACAGGGAAAAGAAATCGAATTGCGAGAGGGCGATATAGGGCAGGCTGCGGAAATTGAGGCCGGGGAAGAACAGGGTCAGCCCCGTCTGGACCATCATCGTCTTCTTCAGCAGCACCAGCAGGCCTTTGAGCGCTCCGCCCAGGACCATGTCCAGCAGCGATGCCAGCGCCACGGCGGAGAAAAAATTCACGTACAGGCCCTCGGCGCCGCCGACCTTGAAAAACAGGTAGATGAAAAAGGCTCCCACCACGAGCGTCAGCGCCGCGAAAAAGGCGGCCAACACGGAGCCGCTGACCCGCTGGAAGGGGGTGAAATTCTCCAGGCCGGCCAACTGTTCGTCGCTCAGCTTGTCGGCCATCTCCGAGTCGCGGATCAGCTTGGCCTGCTCCGCCTTGGTGATGGGAAACGTGATGAAGGTGACGACGGCCGTTACCAGCAGGATGGCGGCCAGCGCCGCTTTCCAGCGCTTGCTTTCCATGGCCCGGGCGATGGTCGCCCCGGGCCTGCCGATCACCCCGGTCAGATCGCTGATGAATCCGTTCATTTCGTCCTCCCGTTTTTCTCTTCCTTGACGATCTCTCCGTCCTTCAGGTAAAAGACCCGCTGGGTCAGGTCGGCCAGTTCCTGGTTATGGGTCACCATGATGATGGTATTGCCCCGGCGGTGCAGTTCCTGGAAGATGGCGACGATCTCCTCGCCGGTTCGGGAATCGAGATTGCCGGTGGGTTCATCGGCCAGAATGAGCGAAGGCCGGTTCACCAGGGCGCGGGCGATGGCCACGCGCTGCCGCTGGCCCCCCGAAAGCTCGCTGGGCTTGTGGGTCATGCGGTCGCTGAGCTCCACCGACTGCAGGGCCTGGCGGGCGATGTCCAGCCGCAGCGCTTTTTTGACGCCGCTGTAGATGAGAGGCAGTTCGACGTTGTGCAGCGCCGACGAACGGGGCAGCAGGTGGAATACCTGGAAAATAAAACCGATCTCCCGGTTGCGGATATGCGCCAGCTCGTCCTCGGAGAGGGAACTGACCTCCTTGCCGTTGATGAAGTACTTGCCGTCGCTCGGGGTATCCAGGCAGCCCAACAGGTTCATCAGCGTCGATTTTCCCGAACCCGACTGGCCCATGATGGCGATGAACTCGCCGCTTTGCACCGTGAAGGTGATGTTCTTCAGGGCATGGATCTTCTCGCTGCCGACCTCGTAGGTCTTGCCCAGCCCCTGGACCTCGATGATGGCGGCCATGCTATTTCTTGGCCGGAGAGCGCTTGATCGCATCCCCGTCCTTCAGCTTCTTGAGCGCGGCGAAGGGGCCGCTGATGACCTCTTCGTTTTCCTTGAGTCCCGAGACGATCTCGATGTGCATGTCGCCGGCAATGCCCTTCTTCAGCTCGCGAAAAACGCAGCGGCCGCCCTCGGCGATGAATACCCCCTCCCGTTCGACCTTGGCCCCCTTCTTCTTGGGGTCGTCCCGCTCCAGGATGACCAGCGCCGCAATCGGCACCGCCAGAACGCCTTTTTTTTCGTCGATGATGATATCGGCCGTCGCCGAGAATCCGGGTTTCAGCGCCGCCGGCGGCCGATCCAGGGT
Organism: uncultured Clostridia bacterium; assembly: GCA_964562095.1. Taxonomy (GTDB): domain Bacteria; phylum Acidobacteriota; class Aminicenantia; order UBA2199; family UBA2199; genus UBA2199. The sequence continues at coordinate 8,664 of CAZLSH010000086.1, forward strand.
AATGACGGTCTTGAAGTCCCGGGATTCGCTGCCGGCGGTGCTGGCGGCCGTGATGGCCGAATTGCCGACCTCGGTCACCTGGCCCGGCATGACGGTGCCGGGCAGGGCGTCGACGGTCACTTCGGCCCGTTTGCCGGACCGCACCTTGACCACATCGGTCT
>CAZLSH010000087.1:0-8726 GCA_964562095.1 uncultured Clostridia bacterium
CCTCGATGGTGCACTTGTGCCGGGCCAGGTCGGCCTTGGTGACGAACTTCTGCACCTTCTGCTTCACGAGGTCGCCGTAGGGCATGGGATGGCGGATGGCGGCCACTTTCTTGCCCATGGCGATCAGGATCTGGCTGACGCGGCGGGTGGTCTGGCTCTTGCCGCTGCCGGTGCGCACGGCGCACACCGAGACCACCGGCTTGCTGCTCTTGATCATCGTCTCGCGGGGCCCGAGCAGGATGAAGTTGGCGCCGGCGGCCTGGACCTCGGCGGCCTTGTCCATGACGTAGGTGTGGCGCACGTCGCTGTAGGCGAAATAAACATCTTCGATATCCATTTTCCTGATCAGCGGGATTAGTTCGCTCTCGGGATAGATGGGAATGCCCTGGGGATAGTATTCCCCGGCCAGCTCGCGGGGATATTTCCGGCCGGCGATGTCGGGGATCTGGGTGGCCGTGAAGGCCTTCACCCGGATCTCGGGATTGTTCCGGAAAAACACGTTGAAATTATGAAAATCTCTTCCTGCTGCACCCATGATTAAGGCGTTGCGCATTACATCCTCCTGTTATTTTTTGTTATTTTTCGCAGTGGGAACGAACAGTAATTATAAACAATATAGGGCGGGGTGTCAATGACAAAAACAGACGACAGAAAACAGAAGTCAGAAAACAGAAGTCAGACAACAGAAGTCAGATTTTAGACGTCAGATGGAAGACATTTGACGCCAAGCCTGAGCAAAAAATACCCATCGCAACGCAAAAAACCAGTTATGATTCCAGCGTGCCCTTCTTGCTGACCACTAACGTCTGACGTCTAACGTCTAAGATCTCTTGCCGGCCTTGACGGAATCCGTTGTCTCTCCTATACTGGTCCCATGAACAGCCCAAAAACGGCCTCCGGAGAAGCGATTCTCGTCACCGGCGGCGCCGGCTACATCGGCTCGCACGTGGTGCGCGACCTGGGCGAAAAGGGATACCGCCCGATCGTGCTGGACAACCTCTCCTCGGGGCATGCCGAGGCCGTCCTGTGCGGCGAGCTCGTGCGCGGCGAGGTCGGCGACAATGAGTTCGTGGCCGCGCTGCTGCGCCGGCATTCCATCCGCAGCGTCCTGCATTTCGCCGCCTTCATCCAGGTCGAGGAATCGGTCCGCCAGCCCCTGAAATACTACGAGAACAACTCGTTCAGCTGCCTGCGCCTGCTCAAGGCCTGCCTGGAGAACGGGGTCCGGCATTTCATCTTCTCCTCCACCGCCGCCGTCTACGGCATCCCCGAGCGCGTCCCGGTCGCGGAGACGGCGCGGCTGCTGCCCATCAACCCCTACGGCGGATCCAAGCTGGTCAGCGAAATGCTGCTGCGCGACGCCGCCGCCGCCCACTCCGGCTTCCGCTACGTCGCCCTGCGCTACTTCAACGCCGCCGGCGCCGACCGCCGGGCCCGGCTGGGGCAGGACTACCGCCAGCCTACCCATCTGCTCACCCGCGCGCTCAAGACCGCCCTGGGGCGGTTCCCGCGCCTGGAGGTCTTCGGCACCGACTACCCTACCGCCGACGGCACCGCCGTGCGCGACTACATCCACGTCGACGACCTGGCCGCCGCCCACCTGCTGGCGCTGGAGTACCTCAAGGCGGGAGGGGGGAGCCGCGTGTTCAACTGCGGCTACGGCGTCGGCCATTCGGTCCTCGACGTCATTGCCGCGGCCAAGCGGGTCACGGGCATCGATTTCGCCGTGCTCCATGCCGGCCGCCGCGCCGGCGACCCGGCCGCGCTGGTGGCCGACCCCGCCGCGATCCGCCGCGAACTGGGCTTCTCGCCGCAGGTTCCCGCCTTGGACGACATCGTCGCCAGCGCCTGGAACTGGGAAAAAAAGCTGGCCGCACCGCAACAGCCTTGAAAAAAAAGCTGCCGGCCTGCCTCTTGGCCCTCATCCTTGCCGTTTTTCCAGCCCTCAGCCTGGGTGGCGCCAAATACCCGCCCAACAGCCGCTGGCGCGAGATCGGCCTTGAAGGCATTACCGTCATCTTCCCGGCCGAACGGAGCGCCGAGGCCGCGGCGGCCCTGGCTTCAGCCCGGGCCCTGACCCGCAGGCTCGCCGCTTTCTGGGGCTTCGAGCCGCGGGGAAGGACGCGCATCGTCCTGGGCGATTTCACCGACCAGGCCAACGGCTTCGCCACCTTCTTCCCCTATAACCTGGTCGGCATCGACCTGGCCGAGCCGCCTCCCGACTCGGAGATCGCCGCCGGCGGCAAATGGCTCGAGCTGGCCCTGGCCCACGAACTGACCCACGTGTTCACCCTGAACGCCGGATCGCCCCCCTTCCAGCTGGGGCGCCGCCTTTTCGGGGCGAACCCGGTTTTTTTCCCGGCGGCGCAGCTCCCACCCTGGGCGGTCGAGGGGCTGGCCATCCAGGGCGAGTCGCGCCTCGGCAACCAGGGGCGGCTGAACCGCGCCCCCTACCGGCTGATGCTGGATGGCGCCCGCCGTCAAGGCGTCTTCCCCGGCTGGCGGTCGCTGGCCGGCCTGCCGCTGGACTGGCCGGGCGGCGCGGCCAAGTACCTGTTCGGATCCGGCTTCATGGAGTTTCTGAGCGAAAAATACGGTGCCGGCGCTCCCAAGCGCTATCTGCAACGCTTTGCCACCCGTTTTCTCACCCTGGGAGCGAGCCGCGATTTCATGAAGCTTTTCGGCAGGCCGCTGGGCGAGCTCTGGCGGGAGTACCGCGAGAGCAAGGGCGCTCCGCGCCGCCCCGCGGTCGAGCCGCTCAACAAGGACGGCTTTGCCAACCGCTATCCCTGCTCCATGGCCGGCGGCCGCCTCGCTTTTTACCATCGCGATTACCGCGGCCGCGGCGAGGTGCGTTTGCTCGACCCAAGCGGGAGCGAACGCGTCCTGTTCAGGATGGATGCCGTCAACGCCCTGGCAACCGGCGGCGAGAACACGCTTTTCCTGTCGGCCGCCGAGCTGCACCGCACGTTCCGCGACTTCTCGGACCTGTACGAATTCAACCTGGAAAAAGGGCGCCTGAAACGGCTTTCCCGGGGAAAACGCCTCTCCCATCCAGCCTGGCAGCCGGCCCGCCCCGGGGAGCCGGAGCGGATCTATTGCGTCGAGCGCCGCAACAACCGCAGCCGCCTGGCCCTGTTCGACCCGAAAAAAGGCGAAGCGCGCTCTTTTTCCATCTCCTTCGCCGGCATGGCACAGGTTTCCCTGTCTTCCGACGGGGTCCGCATCGCGGCCGCGGCCAAGCCGGCGGGCGGCCCCTGGGGAATCGCGGTTTTTCTGGCCAGCGGCGCCCTGGAGAGTTTCCTCTCACTTTCCGGCTGCGATCTCAGCCAGCCGCGCTGGCAGGAAGACGGAAAGCTTCTTTTTATCGTTTCGGGCCGCGAGACATCATTCCTGGCCCTCTGGTCCCCGGAAACCGCCGGCGCCTGGCGGCTCGACGACCCGCGCCTGGCCGGAATCCGCCAGTTCGACCTCAGCGGCGCCGCCAGGGAGATCCTGTTCGCCCGGTACGGCGGCCGCGGCGAGGAGATCGCCTCGATCCCGGCGGAATGGATCCCGCAGTCGCCGATAAAAATATCCGTGGCATCGGGTATTCCCGAAGACAGAGCCGTAACGGCGTCTCCTCCCGCATCGCGCCCCTATCGCCCGCTGCGTGACCTGCTCCCCCGCTGGTGGGCCCCGGCCCTGAGGCAGGGCGGCGAGGTCCAGGCCGGCCTGGCAACCGGCGGACAGGACGCCCTGGCTATCCATTCGTACTCCCTGGAAGGGTATTACGGGCTTGACAGCCGGAGGGGCAGCTTCCTGTGCCAATATGCCTACGACGGGCTGTTCCCCACCCTCCGGCTCTCCTTGGGCGACAGCAGCGAATACTACCGCGGGTCGGACACGGCCACCCGCACCCGGGAACTGACGCTGGCCTCGCTCTGGCCGTTGCGCCTGCGCCGGCGCTCTCAGCTCCACGCCTACATTGACCTGCACCTGGAAAAGCGTTTCTTTATCGACCAGGAAAGCGCGTTCACCCTGGGCGACATGATGAACGGCATCCGCCTGGGCATGAGGTTCAACTCGGCCCGCCAGTGGTACGATTCGATCTCCCCCACCGACGGGATCACCCTGGCGCTGCAGGGGGCCATTCATCCAAACGGCCTGGGGAACGAATTGGCCAGCAAGGCGCTTCAGGCCGACCTGAGGGCCTATTTGCCATTTTTCCGCCCCGGGGTGCTGGCCCTGCGCCTGGCCGCGGCAAAGAACTGGGAGCCGGGCAGTCATTATTACGACATGGGAGGCGTGATGGCCGAGGACGGGCTGGGCAGCAGCCGCCCCCTGCGGCTGCTGCGCGGCTTCGCCGCCGGCCGCTTCGGCGGCGATCGCGGCTGGCAGTTCAACGCGGAATGCCGCATGCCCCTGTTCCGCGTCGAAAAGGCTTTCCTGCCCGCCGTCAGCCTCGACCGCCTCTGGCTCGCCGCTTTTTTCGATGCCGGCCGCCTCTCCAGCCGAAGCTACGTACCGCCGATCGCCTGTTCCCTCGGCGCCGAGGCGGTGCTGCGCCTGGGCATCGGCGGCCTGGCCGCCTATGACGTCGCCGTCGGCTCCGCTTACGGCTTCGGGCCGGAGCGCAGGTGGCAGATATATATCAGGACCGGATCCAGTTTTTAAAAGAAAGATGTCAGACGTCAGATGGTAGAGGTCAGGCATCAGCAAGAGATGGAACGGGCTGGAGCCGCAGGAGAGCAGGCTTCCGCCCTGCAGCGCATTGACGGCCGCTTTTCCGTTTTTTTTCTTGCTGACTGCAGACGCCTGACGCCAAATGTCTTCTTCTCAACTTGACACTTCCCCGGCGGATGCAATACAGTGATCCCGCATGGGCAGAAAAAAAAAGCATGGCCGCAAGGTGTGGCTGGGCATCGCCGTGGCCTCCGGCCTGCTCCTGGCCGGCGGGCTGGTTTTCTGGCTGACCCTGCCGCCCGTTTCCAGGCTGAAGAAGGAAAATCCCAGGGAAACGGTGATGATGCGCCTGCACAACGAACAGGCGCGGCAAAAGGGCTGGCGGACCCAGCGGCTGCAGCAGTTCGTGCCGCTGTCGCGCATTTCGCCTTTTCTCGTGCAGGCGGTGCTCATCGCCGAGGATGACAAGTTCTTCGCGCACGAGGGGTTCGACTGGGAGTCGATGCGCAAGGCGCTGGAAGCCAACCTCAGCAAAAAACGCATCCTGCGCGGCGGCTCGACCATCACCCAGCAGCTGGCCAAGAACCTGTTCCTCGGCTCCGAACAGACCGTCTGGCGCAAGCTGCGCGAGGCGGCCATCGCCTTCAAACTGGAACATACGCTGAGCAAGAAGCGCATCCTGGAGCTGTACCTCAACCTGGCCGACTGGGGACGGGGCGCCTACGGCGCCAGGGCGGCGGCCCAGCGCTATTTCCAGGTCCCGGCCGCGGACCTGGGCCTGGCGCAGGCGATCCGCCTGGCGTCGGTCCTGCCCAATCCGCATCGCTTTCCCGTCCTGGGCGCCGGCAACCAGCGCATGAACCGCAAGCGCCGCCTCATCGCCCGGCGCATGCTCCAGAGGCATTGGGTCAGTCAGGAGGCCTATGATCAGGCTCTGCAGGAAATGGGGATTCCGAACTAGTGCAGGTCCGACGTTCCAAGTTCCATGTTCCAAGTTCCATGTTCCATGTTGAAAGAAAGCCCTGGGTTTTCAACTTGGAACATGGCACGTGGAACTTGGAACCTCAGTCGGGTTCTTATTTCTCCGCGGGGTACAGCTCATCCCACCATTCCGGCTCGCCCTTGAGCCAGCGGTCGAACCAGGCCATGATGGTCTGCAGCCAGCGGACGCGCTGCGGCGGGGAGAGGACGAAGTGCTGCTGGCCGGGGAAGGTGACCAGCGCCGCCTCCCTGCCCAGCAGCTTGAGGGCGGCGAACATCTGGTAGCTCTCGCCCGGGGGGACGTTGTTGTCCTCCTCGCCATGGAGCAGCAGCAGGGGCTTGGTGATGCGCTCGGCCATGAACAGCGGGCTGTGGCCGACATAGATGTCCTTGCGGTTCCAGGGAAAGCTGTCGGCCGTCGCCACCCCGCTGTAGCTGTAGCCCCAGTCGCCCACCCCCCAGTAGGAGGAGAGGGAGCTGATGCCGGCGTGGGATATCATGCCGGCGAAGCAGTCGGTCTTGGCGGCCAGGTACTGGGTCATGAAGCCGCCGTAGGAGGCGCCGATGGCCCCGACGCGGCGGCTGTCGATATAGGCATGGGTGCGCAGGAGCTCCTCGACGCCGCGGATGATCTCCTCGGAGGTGATCTCGCCCCAGTCGTTGACGTGGGCGCTGGAGAACTCCTGGCCATAGCCGATGGCTCCGCTCGGCTGCAGGACGCAGACGACGTAGCCGTTGGCGGCGTACCATTCCTTGGGGTAGCGGCCGCCGAAGCTGCGCCCGATGGGCGTGGTGCCGCCGTAGAAGTTGACGATGCAGGGCCAGAGGCGGGCAGGGTCGAAATCGGGCGGGAAGCAGAGATAGGCGCCGATGGTGCGCCCCTCGCGGGTCTTGAAGCTCCAGTTCTCGCTTCTGCCGAAGCGCACGCCGGCGAACCTTTCGCGGTTGTAATCCTTCAGCACCCGCGTGCCGCCGCCCAGGTCGAGCACGTACAGTTTCTGCGGCGCGCCCAGCCCCGAGCCGGCATAGACGACCCGGCCCGACCGCGACCAGCCGACGCTCTCGACGGCGTCGCAGCCGGACTCCAGCCGGACAAACTTCCTCTGCGCCGGCGCGCAGCGGTAGAGGCGGGCATAATCCTGGTCGGTCACCTTCAGCAGCACGCTGCCATTGGGGTGCCAGAAAGCCGATTCGATGGCCGGGGCGAACTGGCGGCTGATGGCCTCGGCCTTCCTGGCTTTCAGGTCATAGATATAGGCCTGGACATCGAAATCGTTGGGCACCGTGCCCGGCGGCAGGGTGCTGCCCAGGCCGTTGAAGGCCGAGGCGCCGCCGAGCAGCAGCAGTTTTCCGGAGTCCGGCGACCAGGCGAAATCCTCGATCCAGGGGTCGGCCAGCAGCTTTTCACGGCGCCCGTCGCCCAGGTTGTGGAGAACGAGGGTGTTGCGGTGAAAGGGCCGGACCTTGGGGTCCTCGCTGTAGGCGGCCAGCAGCAGCGAGCGCTGGTCGGGGCTGATGCGCACCTGGGTGAAGTTGTCGGCAAAACCGGCCAGCGGCTGCCGCACACCGGAAGCGGGGATGAACAGGGTCAGCGCCTGGCGCGGCTCCGGCGTGCGGAAGCGGTCGTCCAGGTCACGGACATGACGGTAGGCCTGGTCCGCCTCCGTCTCCTCGCGGGTGGCGTACACCGCGAAGGCGCCGTCATCGGCCCACCAATAGGCGGCGAAATTCCCGATCCCCGCCAGCAGCGTCCGGCTGGCATGGTTCTCCAGGTCATACTCGCAGATTTGGCTGAGGCCCTTTTCCTCGCGGGTGAACGCGAAGCGGCGCGAGTTTCCCAGCCACTGGAAGTTATCCATGCTCCCCAGCCCGCGCGAGGTGAAACAGCAGCCGCCGTTGCCTGTATCCAGCACTTCGAGCCAGCGGCTGGCGCTGGCGGCGTTCGGCGCCAGCTGGCTCAGCTGGACGGCGACCCGGCGGCCGTCAGGCGCAAGCGCAACGTCGTGGATGTTCACCGCGTTCAGCACGTCCTCCATGCTGCTGCCGCGGGCGGGATCGAGGGTGACCGCCAGCGGCGCGGCTTGAAACGCCGGCTTGCGCGTCAGCCTGGCCTGCAGCGCCAGCGCCTTTCCGCCTTGGGCGGGAAGAATGCCCTGGATCAGCAGCAGGTGCTTGCCGTTGGCCAGGGCCAGCGGCACGCTGCTCTTGCCGGCAGCGGCCGTCTTGGACAGCTGCTCGTTGCCGAGGTGGACACGGACGGGGAAGGCGGCGTCGATCTCGAGGTCAGCCTGCAGCCAGCGCCGGCTCTCCAGATACGCGGCCAGGTAGACGGCCTGCCGCTTCGCCGCGCCGGTGAAGCGCGCGGCGGCGGCGCGCCAGGTCAGGTGCTTTTGCACGCTCCACTGGACCGATTTCCCGGCCCGCGGGTCAAGCCGCGAAGGCTCAAGGAAATCGAAGCCCAGGGCCGCCTCGTCGCCGGCGGAGAGCGCCGCGCCGCCGTCCAGCAGTTCTGCCGGCCCCAGGACCAGCCATGAATCGATCTTGAGCTCTTCCGCGCCCGAAGCTAGAAAAGGCACTGCCAGCACCAGGGCCGCAATGGCCAGGATCATTCTCGGCTTCATGTTGTTTTCCTCCGGAAAAGTGATATTATACGCCCGGGAAGCGCAAATGAAAAATGGGCCGGGAAAACGTCCTGTTTCCAGGACGAAAACGGGCCCGGGACTTGGCAACGAGATTGCTTCCGGAAAGATGTTCATGCGTTCGTTTCATGGAGGAAACATGAAAAAGCGGATCGGGCTGGGATTCGTGGCACTGGCGGCGCTCCTGTTCCTCTCTTCCTGCCAGAACATGGAGTACGAGGCCTACGTGACGGTGGTCAACATCGGCGACCTGCCGATGAACGCCTGGGTCGATGGCGACGGCGCCCGGCAAGGCCTGTTACGTGCCGCTGAACCACGTCGATCCCGCATCGACGCCGAACGGCTTCGCTTTCGAAGACGCGAAAGCGCCGAAACAAATCGGCATCAAGGATCTGGTTGCCGCGCTGAAGGATTTGCTGGTTGATCCCGCCGTCCTGAAGA
>CAZLSH010000088.1:0-8407 GCA_964562095.1 uncultured Clostridia bacterium
GTTCCTGGCGTGCGCCGTCGGCCTGCAGGCCGGGGAAAAGAAGCCGCTGACCTTCGAGCAGGCATTTCTCAACCGCGGCGAGGCCCTGCAGAAACTCCTGCCCGAAGCCGGCCCCTGGCTGGACGACTCCGCCTACGTCGAGCTGCGCCAGGGCAAGGCGCTGCGCGTTGACGCCCGCAGCGGACGCGCCCGCATCCTCTTCGATCCCGCAGCGCTCAAGGGATCCGGCCCGGATAACCTGGACTGGTTGCGCCCGGACGACCGCAGCGCCGATTACGGCCGGCTGGCGTTCATCCACGAAGGCGACCTCTACGTTTTCCGCAAGTCGAGGGGAACGCTGCAGCGCCTGACCGAAACGGCCGGCGCCGAGCAGAACCCCCGTTTTTCCCCCGACGGCAGCCGCCTGGCCTGGACCGCGGCGGGCAATCTGTTCGCCGCCGGCCGCGGCGGCGCCCCGATCCAGCTGACCCGCGACGGCGGCGAAGAGATCCTCAACGGTTATGCCTCCTGGATCTATTACGAAGAGATCCTCGGCCGGGCCAGCCGCTATCGCGCCTTTGAATGGAGCCCCGACAGCCGGACGATCGCCTTCATGCGCTTCGACCAGTCCCGGGTGCCGCAGTTCCCCCTGTTCGCTGCCGCCGGCGCCTACGGCCGGCTGGAGATGCAGCGCTACCCCAAGCCGGGCTTTCCCAACCCGGCGGTCCAGGTGGGTTTCGCCGATCCCGACGGCAAGGGGACGGAATGGGTCGCCTTCGCCGACAGCGGCGACCACTACCTGACCTTCCTGGCCTGGGCGCCGCGCGGGGACAAGGCCTACGTCCAGTGGCTGAACCGGGGCCAGGACGAGCTGCGGGTCTATGAGTACGACCTGGTTGGGAAGAAGCTGCGCCTCGCCTACAGCGAAAGGCAGAAGGCCTGGATCGATTTCCTCGATGCCGGGAGCTTCGTGCCGCTGGGCGACGGCGGCTTCCTGCTGGCGAGCAGCCAGAGCGGCTGGTCCCATCTCTACCGCGTCAGCGCCGCCGGAGATGTCAAGGCGCTCACCAGCGGCGAGTGGTCGGTCGGCCGCATCGAAGCGGTCGACGAGCGGCGCGGCCTGGTTTTCTTCAGCGCCGACAAGGAGGATTCCACCCGCAGCGACTTGTACCGGGTCCCCTGGACGGGCGGTGAGCCGCGGCGCCTGACCGCCGACGGCGGCTCGCACTTTGCCGCCGTTTCCCCGCGCGGTTCCTTCTTCCTCGACCGCTTTTCCTCCCTGAGACAGCCGTGGCGCCTGCGCCTGTGCCGCGGCGACGGCCGCGTGGTGCGCAGCCTGGGAGAAAGCGCCACGCCCGCGCTCGCCGGCTGCGCCCTGGGCCGGGCGGAGATCTTCCGCATCCCCGCCGCCGGCGGCCTGCAGCTTCCGGCCGCCTGGATCCTGCCGCCTGATTTCGATGCCAGCCGGAAGTATCCCGTGGTGATGAGCATCTACGGCGGCCCCGGCGCGCGTTCGGTGCGCGATGCCTTTCCCCGCCGCCTGGGCGACCATTACCTGGCGGCGCTGGGGATCATCGTCATGACGGTCGACCACCGCGGCGCCGGCCACCATGGCAAGCGCGGGCAGGAGCTCATGCACCGCTGCCTGGGCAAGTGGGAGCTGGCCGACTATGGCAGCGCCGTCGCCTGGCTCCGCCAGCAGCCCTTCGTCGACGGCGGCCGCATCGGCATCAGTGGCGGCAGCTACGGCGGCTATGTCGCGGCGCTGGCGCTGGTCTCGGCGCCCGATCTCTTCCGCTGCGGCATCGCCGAGTACTCGGTGACCGACTGGGCGTTGTACGATTCGGTCTATACCGAGAGGTACATGGACACTCCCGGGGAGAACCCCGAAGGCTACCGCCAGGGCTCCGTTCTTTCCCATGCCGCCAGCTACCGGGGCGGTCTGCGCCTGACCCACGGCAGCATGGACGACAACGTCCACATGCAGAACTCGCTGCAGCTGCTGGATGCGCTGCTCGACCTGGGCAAGACCGTGGAGCTCATGGTCTATCCGGGCGAGCGCCACGGCATCCGCGGCAGGAAGGCGGAGGAAAACGCCGCTTCCTCGGTCGAGTTCTGGAAAAGGCACTTCTTTTCTAAAGAGGTCGGACCGGTCAGACCGGTCGGACAAGTCCGACAAGAGAAAACCGACCAGCGGGAAAAGCAGGAATGAAGCTCACCGCGCTCGACCGCTGCCCCTCCTGCCGCAGCGAGCGCATCCGCCTGTTCAAGAAGGGGACGGTGGAGCCGCAGTCAATCAGCGCCGGCGACTTCAAGATCACCGACAGCCACTACGGCTCGCGCTGGACGTTTTTCGCCTGCCGCGATTGCGGGCTGGTCTTTGCCAATCCGGTTCCCGATCCCGAGGCCATCGCCCGTTTCTACGCCGCCCTGGAGGACGAGGAGTACAGCCAGGAAGGCGAGGGGCGCGGCCGCAACTTCGCCGTCGTCCTGAAGCGGCTCGGCCGCCTCGCGCCCGCGGGGAGCACGCTGCTCGACGTAGGTGCGGCCAGCGGCATTTTCCTGAACCTGGCCCGCGCCGCCGGCTACCGTGTGCAGGGCATCGAACCGTCGTCGGCGCTGGCGGCTGACGCCGAAAGGCTGTTCGGGCTGAAGCTTTTCCGCGGCAGCGCCGAGCAGTTCCCCGGGGGGGAGACGTTCCAGGTCGTGACCCTGCTCGACGTGCTGGAGCACGTGACCGATCCCAACGCCCTGCTGGCGGCGCTGGCCCGGCTCTTGGCGCCCGGCGGCGTGCTGGTCGTCTCCACCCCGGACATCGGCAGCCTGCCCGCCCGCCTGCTGGGCGGCCGCTGGTGGCACTACCGCGTGGCCCACATCAATTTCTTCAACCGCCGCGCCCTGGCGCGCCTGCTGGCCGCCCATGGCTTCGACATCGTCCTGCGCAAGCGCTTCGCCTGGAATTTTTCGGCCTATTACCTGGTCACGAGGCTGCTGCCGTTCCTCAAGGGCACAGCTTTACAACGGCCGCTGAAAAAGCTACACTTGAAGCTGCAGTTGTTCGATTCATGGGAGGTATATGCCCGGAAAGGGGAAAAGTAGCCTGTACCTCGCTTCGCTGCGGCTGGAACGCTGGCCGCGCAGCACCGCCATCGTCGCCGGCACGGCGGCGGTGTTCCTGGTCGAGCCCGCCCGTTTTCCCGCGCAGCTGACCCTGGAGCTGGGCTTGAAGCTGCTGCTGGCATTCATCCTGACCTGGATGGTCTCCACCGCCAACTACATCGTCAACGAGATCACCGACGCCCCGTTCGACGCCCACCATCCCCAGAAGCGCAACCGCCCGCTGGTGGCCAAGGAGATCAGCGTCCCCATCCTGCTCGGCGTCTGGGCGCTGCTGACGGCGGCGGCGCTGGGCATCGCCTATCATGCTTTTTCTTCCGCCTTTCTCTGGAGCCTTGCCGCGCTGCTGCTGGCCGGCATCGTCTACAACGTGCCGCCGCTGCGCGCCAAGGATGTCCCGTACGTCGATTCCACGCTGGAGTCGGCCAACAACCCCATCCGCTTCCTGGTCGGCTGGTACGTGCTGGCCGCTGCCGCGCCGCCGCTCAGCCTGCTGGCCGCCTGGTGGGCCTTCGGCAACTTCCTGATGATCGGCAAGCGGGTGGCCGAAAAGAAGTTCCTCGCCCCCGAGGACGCCCGCAACTACCGGCGGTCGCTGGGCCGCACCAGCAGCGCCGGGCTGATCGTTTTCATGACCGCCAACGGCCTGGTCTTCCTGGCCATGTTCATCGTGTTCGCCGTTCGTTCCGGCCTGGGCACTTTCCTCTACGCGCTGCCTTTTATCGTGTTTTACCTGGTCATTTTCATGTTCAAGTCCATCCAGGACCGCGACGCGGCCGAGGAGCCGGAAAAACAGCTGCGGAACCCCTACTTCGCATTGTACACCCTTTTTCTGCTGGCGATCTTCGCCATCGCCTTCCTGCTGAGGTGAAGAAATGGAGATCGACATCATCCTGAAAATCCTGCTGGCGGCCATGCTGGGCGGCATCATCGGCCTGGAGCGCGAGCTGGCGCACAAGGAAGCCGGGCTGCGCACCAACATCCTGATCGCCATCGGCAGCGCCCTGATCACCCTTCTTTCCGCCAAGATCGCCGCCCAGGCCCCCGGGGCCGATCCGGCGCGGCTGACGGCGCAGATCGTCAGCGGCATCGGTTTCCTGGGCGCCGGCGCCATCATCCAGGCGCGTTTCGCCGTCCATGGCCTGACCACCGCCGCCACCATCTGGACGGTGGCGGCCATCGGCATCGCCGTCGGCAGCGGCTTCTACCTCCTGGCTTTTCTGGTCACCCTGCTGGTGGTCGTCGTGCTGACCGCCTTCCGGTTCCTGCAATCCTACTTCGAGAGGCACAAGCAGAATTTCGTCTATCTGATCGCCACCGAAGAGAAAGCGTCGCTGCTGGTGGAGATCCGCCAGGTCATGACCGAGCTGAACATCCGCTGCACCAGCTCGCGCCTGAAAAGGCGCGGCGAGGGCTATGAGCTCGAGATCATCTTCAACACCTCGGAGAACAAGAACCGCGAATTCCTCGACAAGGTCATGCTGCTCCAGGGAGTGAACGAAATCCTTTCCGAGAACATATGACCGGGCTGCTGCTGGCCACGCGCAACCCCGGCAAGAAGCGCGAGATGGAGCTTTTCCTCGCCGGCGGCATCGGCCTGCGCCTCCTTTCCCTGGCCGATGCCCCCGACAGCGGGGACATCGAGGAGACGGGGCGCACGTTCGCCGAAAATGCCCGCTTGAAGGCCGATCACTACAGCCGGGTCACCGGCCTGGACACGCTGGGCGACGATTCGGGGCTCGAGGTCGCGGCCCTGGGCGGACGTCCCGGGGTCCTTTCCGCGCGCTACGCCGGGCCGGGCGCCGGCGACGAGGCGCGCATCGCCAAGCTCCTGGACGAGATGCGGGATGTCACCGACCGGCGCGCCCGCTTCGTTTCCGCCGTCTGCCTGTCGCGCGGCGGCGTTGCGCTCGCCCAGTTCGTCGGCACGGTCGAGGGCCGGATCCTGGGCGGGAAGAGGGGCGGGGGCGGCTTCGGCTATGACCCGCTCTTCTTCTACCCGCCGCTGGGCAGAACGTTCGCCGAATTGCCCCTGGAGGAAAAAAACAGGATATCCCACCGCGCCCGCGCCCTGGAGCAGGTGCGCGAGTTCATCCGCAGAGGAGGCCTGGAAGAGAGCCCTCCGGTCTGACCGCTCGGACGCGTCCGACAGGTCTGACTCCTCAAACGGCGCAAGGCGGCTTCATAAATGCCTGGGAAAGTAGTATCATTCCAGTTTCAAGGAGGCACCATGGACCTGGAAAAGTTCATCCGCGACGTTCCCGACTTTCCCAAGCCGGGCATTTTGTTCAAGGACATCACCACGCTGCTGCAGGACGGCGACGCCTTCCGCCTGGCCGTGAACCGCATGCTGAAGAAGCACCTGGACGGCGACGCCAGAATTGCCAAGGTCCTGGGCATCGAGGCGCGCGGCTTCATCCTCGGCGGCGTCATGGCCTACAAGCTGGGCTGCGGCTTCGTGCCGGCGCGCAAGCCGGGCAAGCTGCCGTACCGTTCCCTGCGCGAGGAATATACCCTGGAATACGGGGTGAACTCCCTGGAGGTCCACGAGGACGCCATCCTTCCCGGCGAGCGGGTGCTGGTCGTCGACGACCTGCTGGCCACCGGCGGCACGGCGCTGGCCGCCGCCCGGCTGGTGGAAAAGCTGGGCGGCGAGGTGGCGGCGGTCGAATTCATGGTCGAACTCTCCTTCCTCAACGGGCGGCAGAAGCTCTCCGGCTACAAGGTCCACAGCCTGATCACCTGCGCATGATGCTGAAGGCGCTGCTGCTCCTGCTGCAAATCACCCAGCACTACCTGGTCATGCAGCCCGTGCAGGAGGCGATCGTCAACGGCCGTTTCGAGGCGCTGGCCCCGATCTGCCGCCCGCGCGTCGTGCTCAACCTGGAAGGGCCTTTCGACCTCCGCGGCGCCATGAGCCGCGAGCAGTTCATCGGCGACCTGGCGGCCCGCTTTGAGGACCTGCAGGCGGAGACGATCGAATGGTCGTCGCTGCAGGTCGAGGGAAACATCGCCGTGCAGTCGCTGAACCTGATTCTGCGCCGGCGCTTCTCCGGATCGCGATTGCCCTACAAGCTGATCCTGTTCATGAGCAGCGACACGGCCCCGGGCGAAAAAAAAGAATGGCAGCTCTATTACCTGCGCGGCTTAAAAATATAGCCCTCGCCGTCCTGGCCGGCATCCTGGCCGCCACCGCCCTGTGGACCGCCCTGGCCCCGCGGAAAATCATGTCCCCGGCCGGCGTCCGTGCCCGGATCGAACGCGACGCCGGACGCATGGATGCCGTCGTGGCCAGGGCCGTGCACGGCTGTCTGCAGCGTTCCAGGAGCTTCGGCCGCTCTTTCGCCGCCAACAGCCTGGATGCCGCCGATCTGGAACGACGCGAGGCCGTGGTCGTGGAAAAGGACGGCCTGATCAGCGCCTATGTCGGTGAGATCTATTTTTTCAGACCCGTGACGCTGGACGAGGGGGAATGGCGGCTGATCCAAAAGAACGAAAACGTCTATTTCCTGCGCCGGGTCGCCGCGGACACCTATTACCTGCGCTTTTTCATGGACATCCGCTCCGGCCCGCTGCAGGAGGCGGCTTCGTACCCCTATCCCGTCTTCGACCTGAAGTTCGCCGACCAGCCCCTGCCCGGCGCCGGCCCCGGTTTTTCCTATGACCGGGCGCAGGAGCGCTTCTATTTCACCCGGGCATTGCCTTCCAGCCAGAACCAGTTCCTGTTGTCGCTCGTGCTTTCCCGGGCCACCCTGGAACAGCCGGGGCTGAGGAACCGAAAAGCGCTGGCGTATGCGCTGGCCTTTCTCTCCCTGCTGGCGCTGTTCCTCCTGGCCGGCCGCAGCGGCCACCGGCTCCTGCTGCCGAGGCTTTTCTGCCTGGCCGGCATGGCCTTCAGCGCCTGGTGGGCGATCGCCTGGCTGACCGGGCGCAGCATCTATGTCCCGGGGCATGCCTCGGCGCTGCGCTCCGTATTCCAGCCCCTGCTGCTGCTCGTCTTCCTGCTGCTCGCCGCCCGCTGCTGCCTGGGGCGGCCACGGCGCCGGAGCGGAGCCGCGGCCCTGGTCCTGTTCAACGCCCTGGCCCTGCTTGCATTCCACGCCGCCCGCGTCGTTCTGGAGCATGTCGACTTCCCCTACGGCGAGTTCGCCCTGACCCCGGAATACATCGGGCTGCTGGCGCTGATCGCCGGCCTGCTCGCCGTCCCGCTGCTGGCGGCGGCGCCTTTCCTGGACGGCCTGCCGCTGCGCAGGGCCTGGCCGCTCCTCGCCGTGCAGGCGGCCCTGTTCCTTCTCCTGTGGCGCCTGGCGGCCGTTTCGTTCCCCAGCCCTTTCCTGCTGGCCCTGGCATTCGTCATCCTGCTGCTGCGGCCCCGGCATCCCTGGGCCCGCGTCCTGTTGCCGCTGCTTCTGCTGGCGCTGGCGGTCAGCATCCTGCTGGGCGGGCATTCGCTGCGTGAGCGCCGTGCTTTCGTGAGCGAGAACCTCAAGCCGATCTTTTCCAGCCAGGACGATTACGCCAAGCTCGTGGCCCGCGAGATCGTCTATGAGCTGAACTCGCAAGGCGAGCCCCTGCACGCTTTCTTCGCCCCGGGCCAGGACGACAGCCTGGGCGACCTCTGGAAGAATACGCTGGCGGCCCGCGAAGGCATCGCCTCGGGCATCCACGTCGTGGCGGGCGACGGCGCCGTGCTGCGCTCCTTCTCGTACCAGATCCCCTATATCCCGCTCGCCAAGGAGGATATTTTCCCCTTCTGGCACGTGGAGAACGTGGAAGCCGACCTCTTCGGCAGGAACGTGAGGCTGGCCGTGGCCACCATCAGCGTCTTCCAGAAGGAGCGCTTCCTCGGCTATGTCATGATCCAGGTCCTGAACACCGCCGATCTCATCCTCAAGAGCCGCGAGCTGCAGTCCATCCTCACCGTGGACCGCAAGATCCGCGACGCCGGGCTCGGCTACATCAAGCTGGACGAGGAACAGCGCATCCTGGAGAACCCGGCCAACATCAACGCGGAGGACCTGGCGGCGCTGACGAGCGCCCCGGACGCCTGGGTGCGCTTCCGCTCCATGGGCCAGGCCTTCAGCGGCCATGTCTTCCGCATCGGCGACGAGACGGCCGTCATCTTCTATCCCCGGGATTCTTTCTTCCGCTCCTTCTCGGGGTTCATCAAGGTGCTGGGTTTCCTGCTGCTGCTGACGGCGCTGCTGTACCTGCGGCCACTGCGATCGTTCCCCTGGCGGTCCATGCTGGGCTCGTTCTCGGTGAAGGTGTTCGCCATGTAGACCGCGTGCACGACGTCGCGGAAGTCGCC
>CAZLSH010000088.1:8417-8720 GCA_964562095.1 uncultured Clostridia bacterium
CTCGGTGAAGGTGTTCGCCATCCTGGTCCTGCTCTCCATGTTCACGGCGGCGGCGTTCTCCCTTTTTTCGCTCAACTTCAATTTCCGTTCCCTGGAGGTGCAGCGCGTCCGGGCGGTCCACGCCCGCGGCCGCGCCGCCCTGAACGTCATCAACAACCTCCTGGCCGACGGCGGCGAGATGACGCAGCGCCACATGTTCCTGCTGCAGAAGATCCTGGAAAACGACATCAGCGTCTACGAAAACGGGACGCTGCTCTTCACCTCGGATCACCGCAAGATCATCCGCTCGCAGCTGCCCATCCA
>CAZLSH010000089.1:0-8710 GCA_964562095.1 uncultured Clostridia bacterium
CCATCCGCCTGCTGGCGGGAGACGGCTCGCAGGAGGATTACAGCGACGCGCCGTTTGCACTGACTGACTGAAAACGAGCGAACTATAGACGTTAGACGCCAGACGTTAGACGTCAGCAAGGCGAAGAAAGAAAAAAGTGAAAGGGGCAGAACAACACTTGGCATAGGGATCGATCTTTGCTGTTCCAATCACGAATCACGAATCACGATAGTTCATATCCAGGCAGCTGCAACCACTGCCACGATCACTGCCACTAAGGCTTGAAAGGTCTCTTGCTCACACGATCGCTAACACTAGCGCGGTTGCTCGTTGGGCCTCCTGCTGACACTGCCGCTGTCACGGCCACTCAGAGCTCGTGCCTGTCCGCTTTTCTGCCGTGTATATGGAACAAACCCCCAGCGTCAGGCGCCGGCAGGTGACACGGGAAAATCCCGCGCGGCTCAGGACGTTCATGAAGTCGGCTCCGTCGGGAAAAGCCAGGATGCTTTCCCCCAAATAGGCATAGGCGGAGCGCCGGCCCGTGAGCGCGCCGCCGATCAGGGGGATGACCCGCTTCAGGTAGAAGCGGTGCGGCGGACGGAGGGGTAAGGCCCGCGGCCGGGAGAATTCCAGCACGACCACCCGGCCGCCCGGCTTCAGCACGCGCCGCATTTCGGCCAGCCCCTTTTCCAGGTCGGCGAAATTGCGCGCGCCAAACCCTGCGCAGACGGCATCGAATGAATCGTCGGCGAAAGGCAGCGCCTCGGCGGCGGCGCGCGCCAGCACGACGCGCTGCGGGCAGCCGCAGCGGCCGGCCTTGGCCGCGGCAGCGTCCAGCATCGCCGCCGAAACGTCAATGGCCGTGACCCGGGCGGCGCCGGCTGCCAGAGCGGCCAGGGCCAGGTCACCGCTGCCGGTGGCCACGTCCAGAACGCTTTTGCCGCGGATGTCCCCCAGGGCCCGGATCGTCGCCCGCCGCCAGCCGCGGTCCAGCCCCAGCGATAGCACGCGGTTCAAGCGGTCGTATTTGCGGGCCATCGCGTCGAACATACGCTCTGTTTGCATGGAAAACCATTATATACCCATCACGAGGTTGACGGCTAGAAGGGAAGACGGGCATGGGAGTCGGCGGCATCGGCAACGGGCTCCTCAGCAAGGCTTCTGCCAGCCTATCCGGCCCTGGGCAGGTCGCGCTCGGCGCCCTTGGCCAGCATCCGGCGGACGAACGCGGGCGTTTCGGGATCGTTCAGGCACGACTCGCCATAGAGGTTCACGTAGTTCACCGCCACCTGCCGCAGGTCGTCGCTGCCGGCCATGCGCTCCCGGCCCTCGGCCGGCGCCGCGAAAAAGAACACTTTTTGTTTCAGCATCTTGAGCCTCCTGCCACTAATATAAACAGGGGGGTGGGACAAATGATGTCATGGCGGCCATTCATGAATATTTGAATGAGACAAAGTGGCAAAAGGGTACAGGGATAATGGGGCAAAGGGGTAGAGAGATAACGAGGTAGAGCAAGAAGGTGCACTCCGGCTCTATACCTCTCTACCACTCTACCACTTTACCTCTCGTTCTCCCTGCCTCGGCCTGACAAGTCAAAACCGGACGCATCTCGCACCATCCCTTGAACTGCTTTCCCCCTTCGATTACAATGTCGCCAAGCATTCCAGGAGATAGAATGAAAAACCGCAAACGCAAGGACAGTGAACCGCCCTTCGTGACCGCCAAGCTGGGCTGGCGCTACCATCATCTGGGCATCCCGACGGCAACGGCGCATCCGGGTGAGGTTCTTATCCCCGGGCTGGGCATCCGCGTCTCCGGCTTCCAGAGCAGCCCGTTCGGCATCCAGTGGATGCGCTTCGAAAATGAGACCCAGCCCGCGGCCGTCCGCTCCATTCCCCATGTGGCCTTCGAGGTCGACGACCTGGAGCATGCGTTGCGTGAGTGCGGCGCCGAGGTGCTGACCCCGCCCAACTCCCCTTCCCCCGGCGTGCGCGTGGCCATGATCCTTCACGACGGGGCCCCGATCGAGCTGATCGAGTTCCGCCGTGGACAGAGAAAAAAGAAATCCATGAGCTAGGGTTTGAGCGGTTTCCGGACTCTCTCTTCATTTCTTCTCTTCTCCTGCTCTACCCCTTTACCCCTCTACCCCTTAACCGCTTTTACTCTCCACCGCCTGCCGCCTGCCCATTCACGGTATTGACATCCTGCCATCGCGCCGGTATGATTCTCCTTGCGGAAGAACAGGCACCGGGCGCATCGGCACCCGGACGCGCCGGGCTCTTCGCGAGCAGCAGGGCGATCGCCCGCGGGACTTCCAGCCGCCGAGCAGTGAAAAAGGAGGCCGGATGAACATCCATGAATGGCTGCTGCGCCGCTTCCCCGCGGACCGCCGCTCCGACCGCCGCTTCATCGGCTTTCTGGAGGCATGGGTCAGCATCACCGGCAACGTCGTCCTGTTCGTGTTCAAGTTGCTCGCCGGCCTGGCCCTGAACAGCATCGCCCTGATCGCCGATGCCTTTCACTCGCTTTCGGACGTGCTGACCTCGGCCGTGGTCCTTGCCGGCTTCTTCTTCGGCAGCAAGCCCGCTGACTCCGATCACCCGCACGGCCATGGCCGGCTGGAGCACGTCGCCACCCTGCTCATCGCCTTCCTGCTGTTCGCCGTAGCCGTCGGCATGGGCAAGGGATCTCTCGAGCGCATCCTGCGCCCCCAGCCCGTCCGCTTCGATTTGCTGATCGTCATCCTGCTCCTGCTGTCGGCGGGATTCAAGGAATGGATGGCCTCTTTCAGTGCCTTTCTGGGCGTACGCATCCAATCTTCGACGCTGATCGCCGACGCCTGGCACCACCGCAGCGACGCGATCGCCGCCCTGCTCGTGGCCATCGGCCTGGTGGTCAGCCCCCTTGGTTTCTTCTGGCTGGACGGCGTGCTCGGCCTGTTCGTGACCGGCCTGCTCGCCTGGGTGGCCTGGGACCTCAGCCGCAGTTCGATCAACGAGCTGATCGGCAAAGCTCCCGACCCGAAGCTGGTCGAATCCATCGACACCATGGCCCGTTCCCAGCCCCGGGTTCTTTCCTGCCATGGCATTTCCGTCCACGATTACATCAGCCGCGCCGAAGTATCCCTGCATATCGTTGTCGAGGAACGACTGAATATCGTCGAGGCGCACCGGGTCGCCCAAGACGTGGAAAAAGAGCTGAAGGAGAAGCTGGGGCCGCAGTTCTCCATATCGGTCCATGTTGACCCGCATGGCGAACCGGAGGATTGATCCGGCTGCCGGGAGAGCTAAAAATGCGCCCCCGCTTGTGGAAATGTGAATAATTTGATAGGCCTGACGATCGAAAGATCGAAAAGACGGTCAACCCGGCGCGCGCTGAAAAATCGGCTATCAACACTCTATGTGGAAAACATCAAAATGGGCTTCCGAGATTGCTGTACGCTCACACTCTCCTGAAATTGCACACGCAAGTCATTCTAAGATTGCCGATACAGCTTGATTATCCCGATAACTCATACTGCAAAAGGGTTTGCGCGGTCCCGCCGCAAAAAATCACATTCTGCCCTGTCACTCCCCTCAAATCAGCCATTTCGACAACCAAAACAACAAGAATTTCTGGCTGAAATCCGATTGCACCGCCTTGCCTCGAATGGCGGACCGGTTTGACTTCCTCGCCTTGATTTCCCTATAATGCCTTGACGGCTTGAATCGTCAAAAGGAGTCAAGGGACATGGAGACTTTTTTCACATTTCTGGAAAAGCGGGTGAGCGATTGCTCCTCGCTGCTTTGCGTAGGCCTCGACCCGCACCTCGCCGACCTGCCCGCGCCTTCCGCTGAAGCCGCCTCATCATTCTGCCTCGACCTGATCGAGCGCACCGCCCCCTATGCCGCGGCCTTCAAGCCCAACGCGGCTTTTTTCGAGCAGTTCGGCGCCCCGGGCTGGGCGGCGCTGGAGAAGGTCATCGCCGCCGTGCGCGCGCGCTCTCAGCGCCTGGGTTCGCTGATCCCGGTCATCCTGGACGCCAAGCGCGGCGACATTGCCTCGACCGCCGAGGCCTACTCCCGTTCGGCGTTTCATGCCCTCGGCGCCCATGCCGTCACCCTTTCTCCCTACCTGGGGCGCGATTCGGTCGAGCCTTTCCTGAACGACCCGGAAAAAGGGGCATTTCTCCTGTGCAAGACATCCAACCCCGGAGCCGCCGATCTGCAGGACCTGGAGATCGCCGGCACGGGAGAGCCTCTGTACCTGTCCGTCGCCCGCCAGGCCCAGGCATGGAACAGCAGGAACAACGTCGGCCTGGTGGTCGGCGCCACCCAGCTCGAGCCCATGGCGCGCATACGGCGGGCGGTGCCCGGGCTGTGGTTTCTCGCCCCCGGCATCGGCGCCCAGGGCGGCGACCTGAGGGCGGCGCTGCAGGCCGGCCTGCGCCCCGACGGCCGGGGCCTGCTGCTGCCGGTGTCGCGCGCCATCTCGCGTGCGCCCGACCCCGGAAAAGCCGCGGCGGAGCTGCGCGACAAGATCATCGATATCCAATACCATCTTGCCGGTTTGAAGACTGAACGAATCGACAATCCCTAGAGGTACCCGATGCGAAAAGAAGATCTTGACCGGCGCTTCCCCTTGCTGATGCGGGCGCTGTACATGCTGGCCGCCCTGGCCCTGGTCCTGCTGATCCTCAAGCTGGCCTTTGCCTACCTGCTGCCTTTCATCATCGCCCTGCTGATGGCCTTGGCCATGGAGCCACTGGTCCGATTTCTGGCACGCTACAAATTCCCGCGCAGCCTGGCGGTGGCCGTGGCCATGGTCGTTTATTTCGGCCTTCTTTTCACGGCCGGTTTCTTCGCGACCAGCCGCCTGATCGCCGAGATCGCCGACCTGTCCAGGAGCATTCCCGACTACGGCCGCTTTTTGACCGGCCTGTTCAACGACCTGACCCAATGGGGAAGATCGTTGTACCTGCGGCTGCCCAAGGAGGTCATCTCCTCGCTGCAGGACTCGCTGCTTTCCCTGAGCAAGGAGGTCACGCGCCTGCTGACCTCGCTGGCCGGATCGATCATCCAGATGCTGACCTCGCTGCCCGAACTGCTGATGTTCGCCATGTTCACCTTGATCGCCACCTATTTCATCGCGCGCGACCGCCAGCGGTTCAAGGAATCCTTCTCCCGGCTGGTGCCGGAGCCGACCTACGCCAAGCTGCTGGTTCTCAACCACAGCCTGGGGCATTCGCTGGTCGGATTCCTCAAGGCCCAGCTCATGCTGATGACCCTGACCTTCAGCGAGTGCTTCATCGGCCTGAGCATCATCGGCATCCGTTACGCCCTGGTCATCTCGCTATTCACCGCCATCGTCGACATCCTGCCGGTGCTGGGCACGGGTTCCGTCCTCATCCCCTGGGCCCTGGTCGCCCTGCTCATGGGCAAAACCGCGACGGGCCTCAGCCTGCTGGCCCTTTACCTGGTGATCATGGTCATCCGCTATATTCTGGAACCCAAGATCGTCGGCAGCCTGCTGGGCCTGCACCCGCTGGCCTCGCTGATCGCCATGTTCGTCGGCCTGAAAGCGCTGGGCGTAGCCGGCCTCATCCTGGGACCGGCCATCGTCGTCACCGTGCAGGCGTTCATGAAATCGGGATTGATGCCGCAGTTCAAGAAATAGTGGCGATATACCGCCTTTGACCCATGAATGAAGTCAAGCAATGGACAGAGGTAAAGGAATAGAGAGATAAAGGGGTAGATGAATAGAGATAAAGGGGTAGAGAGGTACAGGGGTAGAGTAAGAGAAGATAAGGAAAGCAAGAAGAGAACCTGGAGCCCGCTCAAACTCTATCTCTTTACCCCTTTACCTCTCTATCTCTATAACTCTCGGCTCGCTCCGACTTTACCTCTTTATCTCTTTACCTCTCTACCTCTCTGCTGAAGGGCAGCCCGGCTGTTCCATTGCATTGCCATTGACAACTCCGTTGTTGTATAATCCCCCCCACGGAGATGGGCGGCTGCCCCGACGTTTTTTCGACGCCGGGCGGGCGAAAGGAGCTGGGAATGTTCAAGGATCTGCTGAACCGGGCCATGCGCAGTTACGAAGGAGCCGACCCGGTCATGCGCATGAAGGCCAAGTTCTTCTTCCTGGTCTACCTGCTCATCCTGGTCGTCGTCCCCATCGCCATCGCCTACAGCGCCTGGTCCCAGCTGCACAATCCCGCCATGGGCAACCGCCTCAACCTGACCGTACTCATCCCCGAGTCGCTGGTGCTGCTGCCCCTGGCGGCGATCCTCATCCTGCTGCTCAAGGGGCGTTTCTCGCTTTCGGCGCATCTGCTCATGGTCCTGTTGTTCCTGACGGTTTGGTCAATCATGGTCCTGGACCGCTCCGGGGAGCTGTCCCGCCTGGACACCATCGTCTATGTGCTCGGGACGCTGACGCTGACCCCGCTGGCTGTGATCCGCCGCAAGCGGGCCATCCTGTTCTACGGCGCCGCCAATCTCCTGGCGCTTTTCCTGTTCCTGCTTCATGCCCGGGGCCAACAGGGCATGAGCTTCCACCGCGCCATGGAATATTTCGCCGACAACGCGGTGGCCATCGTCTTCATCACCCTCACCGCCTTCGCCGTCTTCCTGATCAACCAGCGGGCACTGGATCAGCTGGAGAGCGAACTCGCCGAGCGCCGCCGCCAGGAGCACGAGAATGAGCGGCTGCAGGCGCAGCTGCTCCATGCCCACAAGATGGAATCGGTGGGCCGGCTGGCCGGCGGGGTCGCCCACGACTTCAACAACCTGCTGACCACGGTCATGGGCAACGCCGGCCTGGCCATGGCCAAGCTGGAGTCGGGCAGCGAGACCAGCGCCCGGCTCAAGGACATCATGCGCGCCGCCGACAGCGCCGCGGCGCTGACCCGGCAGCTGCTGACCTTTTCGCGCCGGCAGGTGATCGAGCCGCGGCCGCTCGATCTCAACCGCCACATCGAAAAGAGCGCCCGCCTGCTGGAGCGCCTTCTGGGAGAGGATATCCAGCTCATCCTGATGCTGGCTCCCGGCATCGGCCCCATCATGGCCGATCCGAGCCAGATCGAGCAGATCCTGATCAACCTGACGGTCAATTCCCGCGACGCCATGCCCAACGGCGGCACGATCACCATCATGACGCGCGACCAGCGGATTGGCTCGCCCCCGCCGGGGGCGAGCCCGGTCCTGAGGCCGGGAGACTATGTCATCCTCTCCGTGGCCGACACCGGCGTGGGGATCCCCGAGGCCGACCTGAACCGCATTTTCGACCCGTTCTTCACCACCAAGCCCGTGGGCCAGGGAACTGGGCTCGGCCTGGCCTCGGTGTACGGGGCGGTGCAGCAGAACGGCGGTTCCATCGAAGTCCGGTCCGCCCGCGGCCAGGGGACGGAGATGAAGGTCTATTTCCCGGCAACCGGCCTGGTTCCCCGCGCCGCGGCGGCGCAAGACCATCCCGTTGACCTGCCGGGCGGCGACGAAACGATCCTCCTCGTTGAAGATGACGCCATGGTGCTGGAGTACATCCAGATGATCCTGTCCAGCATTGGCTACCGCATCCGGGCGGCCGCCGACGGCGCCGCCGCCCTGGGCCTGGCCGCGATCCCCGGCGCCGGCATCGACCTGCTGCTGACCGACGTCATCCTTCCCGACATGACGGGGATGACCCTGGCCGCCCAGGCGCGCAAGAGCATCCCCAGCCTGAAAGTGCTCACCATGTCCGGGCATGCGGAGAACCTGGTGGCGCCCGAAGACAGCGGCATGGGCGCCGTGCACTTCATCGCCAAGCCTTTCACCACCCAGGAGCTGGCGGACAAGGTCCGGCAGGTGCTGGATTCCGAATAGACGGACCGACGGCGGACGTCCTGGGGAAAAAGCAACTGCACCAGGAAGACCACGGGCGCCAGGATGGCGGCTTTGCGCATGGCTCCCGCCCGCGATCCGGAAATCGGCTGAGCGCTAACTCTTGAGGACGAAAGTGACCTTCATCTGCACCCGGTATTCGGCGACCTTGCCCTTGCCGTCCAGCAGGACCTCCTGGTTCTGGATCCAGGCCGATTTCACATTCTTCAGCGTCTTGTTGGCGCGGGCCACTCCGGTGCGGATGGCATCATCGAAACTCTTGGTTGAGGACGATTTGATCTCCGTGACTCGGGCGACGGACATATGGCACCTCCTTTCGGTCGATTGAATAGAGTGTACCTTCGCCATTCATTAATTTCAAGCGCTGATTCGCTGGGCTAGACAAAAAGTGTCAGTGCCAGTGTCAGTGTCAGCAGGGCAATACATAGGCCAGTGTTAGTGTTAGTGATCGTATTAGCAGGACACTTAACGAATTTCAGTGTCAGTGACAGTGACAGTGTCAGCAGGAAATGAAAGTAATCGGTTTACGGTAAAGGCTGGAAAAGAAGTTGTAAGACTTAAATCCCAAATCCCAAATTCCAATTTCCAAAAGGAAGCCCCTTGCGAGGAATTCTATTCGTTTGGGTCATTGGGTAATTGGAATTTGGTGCTTGTTTGGGATTTGGAATTTGGGATTTGGAATTTGAGTCCAATAAATACCCCGACGTTCACCTTATGTCCTGCGCCTGGACCTTGCGCCGAGTTCCGTTCTTGCCCGTCACGAGTTACCCCCCTCGTCGGGGGCCTTCAGGGGCGTCACGAAGATCGTCCCGGCAATTAGTCCCACTCGAACACGTAACCGCTCAGGTGGGACGTGTCGTTCAGCCTGGCCA
>CAZLSH010000090.1:0-8482 GCA_964562095.1 uncultured Clostridia bacterium
ACAGTGTCAGCAAGAGCCTTGGAGTATTTTCTTTTTCTTTCGCTTCAACATTTCAACGCTGCAACGTTTCAACGATTTCTGCTCCATGTTCGGGATCTTCGTTCGGGTTCTTCGTTTGGGTCATTTGAATTTGGAATTTGGAATTTATTTGGAATTTGGTGCTTGTGATTTGGAATTTAAGTCCTATGAATACCTTTCTTCCACCTTGCGCCTTGCACCAATCACCGATTGCATTTTCTTCTTAATCTCACTTCTGACTTCTGTCCTCTGTCCTCTCACCTCTCACCTCCGCCCTCCGTTTTCTATTGCTTATCCGCCCCCGGCAGTGTACAATTTGCAGCGATGGCTGAAAAAGTTGCGATCATCCACGACTGGCTCAACGGCATGCGCGGCGGCGAGAAAGTGCTGGAGGAAATGCTCGCCCTGTACCCCGCGGCCGATATTTTCACCCTTTTCTACGAGCCGGCGGCGGTGTCGCCGCTGATCCGCTCCAAGAAGGTGACCGCGTCGCGCCTGAACCGCAACCCCTGGATCCGCCGCCATTACCGTCATTTCCTGCCCTGGTTCCCGCGTCATGTCGAGGCCTTCGACCTGCGCGAGTATGAGCTGGTGCTCAGCAGCTCGCACTGCGTGGCCAAGGGGGCGGTGCCTTCCCCCGACGCCCTGCACGTCAGCTACATCCATTCGCCGATGCGCTACGCCTGGGACCAGTATTACGCCTATTTCGCCGGCGCCGGCTTCTGGAGCCGCCAGGTCATCGCTCGGGAGATCTCGCGCCTGCGCGCCTGGGATGTCAGCAGCTCGGCGCGCGTCGACCGTTTCGTGGCCAACTCCAGCTATGTGCGCCAGCGCATCCGCAAGTATTACCGCCGCGACGCCGCGGTCATCCACCCGCCGGTGGACACCGAGTTCTTCCGCCCGGCCCAGCGCCCCAGCCGCGATTATTGCCTGCTGGTCTCGGCGCTGGTGCCCTACAAGAACATCGGGCTGGTCATGGAGGCCTTCCGCGCCAGCGGCGAGCCGCTGGTGATCGTGGGCAAGGGCCCCGAGGGCAGGAAGCTCCGCCGCAGTGCCGGCGTCAACGTGCGCATGCTGCCCGAGGTGGACGGCGAACAGCTGCGCGAGCTCTACCAGAACGCCCGCGCCCTGGTGTTCGCCGGGGTGGAGGACTTCGGCATCGCCTTTGCCGAGAGCCAGGCCTGCGGCACGCCGGTGGTGGCCTTCGACCGCGGCGGCGTGCGCGACGTCGTCCTCGACCGCCAGACGGGGATCCTGTTTCCCGAGGCCACCGCTGCCGGGCTGCAGGCCGCCCTAACCGAGCTTTCGCGCCTGGACCTCGACGCCGCCGCCATCCGCAGCCACAGCCTGCAATTTTCCGCGGCCCGCTTCCGCGAGGAGTTCGGGCGCCTGGTCAGCGCGGGGCCGGAATGATCCGCAAGCAGCGCGAGCAGCTGGCCCGCCTGAACGCCCTCAGCGACGCCGCGGCCATCGCCGCCGCGTTTTTCCTCGCTTTCTGGCTGCGCTTTCACTCCGGGCTCCTTGCCGTCCCCAAGGGGGTGCCGAAATTATCAGCTTACCTGGCCGTCCTGCCGGCGCTGCTGTTCATCCACATGGTGTACTTTTCCTACCAGGGATTCTACCGCTTCAAGCTGCGCCGCAACCGCCTCGACGACCTCTTCTCGGTCATCCTGAACTGCGCCGCGGCCGCCTTCACCGTGCTGCTGCTCTTCAGCTACCTGAAGAGCTACCGCTTCATCGGCTTCGAGATCTCGCACGGCTTCCTGGCCGTCTACGCCCCGCTGGCCGTGGCCGCCGTCTTCTTGTGCCGCGCCCTGATGTTCCGCGCCTTCCGCCGCGTCTCGCGCAACGGCGTCTCGCGCGTGCTGGTCGCCGGCAGCGGCGACCTGGCCGCCCTGACGGCCGAGAACCTTTCCCGTTACGCCCATTTCGGGCTGGAGGTCAGCGGCTTTCTCTCGCCCGGGCCTTCGGCGCCGGAGACAGCCCGGGGCGGCCCCGCCGTGCTGGGCGGCTACGGCGACCTGGAAGCCGTGGCCCGGCGCCTGGGCATCACCGACCTCTTCATCGCGCTGCCGCTGGGCGAGTACGACACCATCGCCCGCCTGATCGAGGGCGGCAACAACCTGCTGATCGACATCCACCTGGTGCCCGACATCCTGCAGCTGGCCTCGCTGAAGGCGGGGCTGGAGCACATCGAAGGCCTGCCGGTGATCAACCTGGGCGACATCCCGCTCCAGGGCTGGCCCGCCCTGAGCAAGCGGCTGTTCGACCTGCTCGTCGCCCTCTGCGGGCTGGTGCTGCTGCTGCCGTTCGCCGCCCTGGTCGCCCTGCTGCTGAAGATCGATTCGCGCGGCCCCGTGCTGTACCGCCAGCAGCGGCTGGGCCTGGACGGGCGCGTCTTCCGCATGGTCAAGTTCCGCACCATGATCCGCGATGCCGAAAGGGTGACCGGCCCCATCTGGTCGCCGCAGGACGATCCGCGCGTGACGCGGGTGGGCCGGGTCCTGCGCAAGCTGTCCATCGACGAGCTGCCGCAGCTGATCAATGTCCTGCTGGGCGACATGAGCCTGGTCGGGCCGCGCCCCGAGCGGCCGGAGCTGGTCGAGAAGTTCAAGGAGAGCATCCCGCGCTACATGCTGCGCCACCGGGTGAAGACCGGCATGACCGGCTGGGCCCAGGTGCACGGCCTGCGCGGCAACACGCCGCTGGACAAGCGCATCGAGTTCGATATCTTCTATATCCAGAACTGGACCTTCCGCCTCGACCTGGAAATCATTTTCCGCACCCTGCTGAAGTTCCAGTTCATCGACCGGAATGCCTGAGACGCGGATCCGCCAGGGAGGAGCGCCAATGAGCCCGAGTTTGGAGCAGCTGAACATTTCCCCGGAATTCCACTCCTTCATCAGCAACCTGAGCGACCTGGCGCGGGACAAGCAGCGCATGCCCTTCATCGGCAGGGAGAAGGAGCTGGAAGCCCTGATGGAGACGCTGCAGCGCAAGCTGAAGAAGAACATCATCCTGGTGGGCAAGCCGGGCGTCGGCAAAACGGCGCTGGTCACCGCGCTGGCCGACCGCATCAACCGCGGCCAGGTCCCGGCCAATCTCCAGGACAAGGTGATCCTCGAGCTGTCCCTGACGTCGTTCTTCTACTCCCGGGAGTCGGCCGACCGCCTGGCCAAGGACCTGGAGACGCTGCTCAGCCAGATCCGCCGCAGCGGCGAGCGCGTCATCCTGTTCCTCGACGAGATGCACGGTCATTCGCTGGCCGGCGGCAACGGACGCGGCAGCCAGATCCAGGGACTGCTCAAGGCCCACATCGCCGAGCGCGAGCTGCTGGTCATCGCCGCCGCCACTTCCGAGGATTATTACAAGTACATCAAGAGCGACGAGATCATGGCCGCGAATTTCTCGGCCATCCAGCTCGCCGAGCCCGAAAAAGAGGAGATGCTGAGCATCCTGCGCGGGGTGCGCAAGCATTTCGAAGAGTATTACCGCCTGAGCATCCCCGAAAACCTGTTCGCGGACATTTACACCCTGTCCCAGCGTTTCATCCCCACCCGCGCCTTCCCCGACAAAGCCATCGAGCTGCTGGACATCTCCTGCTCCAAGGCGGTGCTGAAAAAGGCCGCCGCCCTGGACTGCGACCACGTCCACCAGAGCATCAG
The DNA here is from genome assembly GCA_964562095.1 of uncultured Clostridia bacterium. Classification (GTDB taxonomy): domain Bacteria; phylum Acidobacteriota; class Aminicenantia; order UBA2199; family UBA2199; genus UBA2199. The sequence continues at coordinate 3,684 of CAZLSH010000090.1, forward strand.
CGCCTTCTCCAGGCTGCCCATCGAGATCGTGCGCCTCGACGCCAGGGCCCATGCCCGCGGCATGCTCGACTTTCTCAGCAACGCCACCGTCAACCAGGCCAGCGCCATCGAGGAGATCTCGCGCATCATCCGCCTGGCCCGGCTGGAAACGCGGGTCAACGCGCTGCGGCCCGAGGGCATCTTCCTGTTCCTGGGGCCGACCGGGGTGGGCAAGAGCTTCATCGCCGCCCGGATCGCCGAGTACCTGTTCGGCAGCCCCGAGAAGCTGCGCGTCATCGACCTGGCCGGCTACCGCAAGGCCGAGGACGCCGAGCGGCTGGTGCGCGGCGACGGCGAGGGCGGCGCCGGCGCCCTGGTGCGCGAGGTGGAGAACCACCCGTTCTCGGTGATCCTGTTCGCGAACATCGAGGAGGCCCATTCCGCGGTGCTCTATTCCCTGGGCAAGACCCTGACCCAGGGCCAGGTCCTGGACGAGCTGGGCAAGAGGCATTACCTGGCCAACATCATCTTCATCCTCAGCCTGACCGGCATCGGCGAGGCCAGGAAGGGCTCGGCCATCGGCTTCGTCAAGGTCGACCCGCGCTCCGGCGAGCTGATCGTCGCGCCCAAGATCATGAACGTCCTGGACTGGGTGGACGAGATCATCCAGTTCGCGCCGCTGACCCGGGAGCACCTGCAGCGGATCGCCGCCTTCCAGATGGAGGCGATCCGCGGCGAGCTGCAGGAGCGTTACCGCGCCCGCCTGCGCGCCGATGACGAGGTGCTGCAGGCGCTGGCCGCCGAGGCCGAGAAATCGGGGCGCTTCGCCTATGCCGTCCACGAGTTCCTGGAGCACCAGGTGCGGCTGCCGGCCATCGACATCGTCACCAAGACCGACAAGAAGATGCGCCTGCGGGTCCGCCTGGAGGACCCGCTCGTGCGCGTTGTTGCCGATTAGGCAGCAGATCAGAAGTTAGAAGTCAGAAGTCAGAAGACAGAAAACAGAAAACAGAAGACAGAAGGCAGAAGAGAGTAGAAGCGAGCTTTTTTACGAAATTAAAAACCGGGAATGGGATCCGCAATTTCCTTTGCTGCTTGGTCCGTCTTTTGCTTTTTTTTTCTCTGTTTATCTTTTCTTAACTACTGGCTACTGACTACTGGCTACTGTCTACTGCTTGATGAATCTTCTGAGCGAGACAAAGGAAGAAAGCAAGCCGATCCCGGCTCCGGTGGCGATCAGCTGCCAGAAGAGGCGCGGCGGCAGCTCGCGGAAGTTGATCAGCTGCTTGATGACCTCGTAGACGAATCCGGCGTACAGCGGGAAAGCCCGGACGGCGACGAACAGCAGCCCGCAGGCCAGCAGCCCGCCCAGCGATCCCAGCAGCAGCCCCTCGAGCAGGAAGGGGACCTTGACGTAGGCGTTGGTGGCGCCGACCAGGCGCAGGATGGTGATCTCCTCCCGGCGGTAGAAGATGTTGAGCTTCACCACGTTGAAGATGATGAAGGCGGAGACGATGAGCAGGATGGCGCTCAGGAACAGGCCGGCCAACTGGGCGAATTTCTTGATGTTGGCGATCTTGCGCGCCCAGTCCATGTTGAGCTGCACGCTCTCGACCAGCGGGCTGCGGCGCATGTCGCGGATGAACGACTCGATGGCCACGATGCCGCCGGCGTCGGAGCGAAAGCGGGCGCGCAGCGACGCCGGGAAGGGCGAATCGCTGAACTCGGCCAGGATGTAGCCCAGCTCGGGGAATTCGCGGGCAAAGTCCGCGCGCGCCTGCTCGCGGGAGGTGAAGCCGGTCTCCTTGACCAGCAGGCTGCCCTCGATGCGCCGCATCAGCGCCTCGACGCCGGCGGGATCGGCGTTGTCGCGGAGGTAGAAGATGGCTTCCAGGTTGTCGCTCAGGCGGCTGATGTAGCGGTCGAGGTGGAAGGAGATGAAGCCGAAGATCCCCGGCACCAGCAGCGTGAAGGCGATGATCCCCAAACAGAGGAAGTTGACCGATTTGTTGCGCAGGATGTTGCCCAGGGCCTGCTGCAGCGCCCGCAGCGTGAAGCGCATGGTCAGACCGCCTCGCAGGGGCGGTCCAGGACCAGCTGCCCCTTGTCCAGCTTGATGATGCGCTTGGGGAACAGGTTGATCAGGTTGAGGTCGTGGGTGGCGATGATGACGGTGATGCCGCTGGCGTTGATCTTCTCGAAGATGCGCACGATCTCGATGGACAGCTCGGTGTCCAGGTTGCCCGTCGGCTCGTCGGCGATGAGGATCTTGGGGTTGCCGATGACGGCGCGGGCGATGGCCACCCGCTGCTGCTCGCCGCCGGAGATGTGCGAGGTCAGGTAGCGCTTGCGGTGGCTCAGGCCGACCAGGGCCAGGGTGCTGTTGACCTTGTTCTCGATCGCCGCCCGCTTCTCGCCGCGCACCAGCAGCGGCACGGCCACGTTCTCCTGCACGGTGCGGTTCATCAGCAGCTTGAAGTCCTGGAACACGATGCCGATCTGCCGGCGCAGGCGGTACAGCCGCTTGGGGGGAATGAGCGTGCTGTTGACCGAATCGATGAGGATCTGGCCCTTGCTGGGCTCCTCCTCCTTGTAGATCAGCTTGAGCAGGGTCGACTTGCCGGCGCCCGAGGCGCCGGTGAGAAAGATGAACTCGCCGCGCTCGATGGCGAGGTTGATGTCGCTCAGGGCCTCGTTGCTGTGGAAATACTGCTTGTAGACATGGAAAAACTGGATCACGGCCGGGAGAGCAGACGGACGCCGGCGGCGGCGATGTCGGCTGCGGTCAGCTGGAAATGGGCGTAGAGGTCATCGGGCTTGCCCGAGCGGCCGAAGCGGCCGTCCATGCCCATCAGGGTCATGGGGACGGGGTGATGCTGGGCCAGGAACTCGGCGCAGGCGCCGCCCAGGCCGCCGCGCAGCGAGTGGTCCTCGACGGTGAGCACGCGGCCGGTCCGGCGGGCGAGGCGCAGCAGGGTGTCGCCGTCCAGCGGCTGCAGGCTGGAAAAGTCGGCGACCGCGGCCGACACGCCGCGCGACGCCAGCAGCTCGGCGGCCTGCAGCGCCTTCTCGACCATCGCCCCCATGGCCACCAGCGCGATGGCGTCGCCGTCGCGCAGCAGGGGGGCGCGCCCCGGCTCGAAGCGGTGATCGGCGGCAAAAAGGGTCGGCAGGTTGCCCCGCGTCAGGCGGATGAAGAACGGACCCGGCGCGGCGGCGGCGTACTCGACGGCCCGCGCCGTTTCGACCGCGTCGGCCGGCACGATCACGGTCAGGCCGGGCAGGGTGCGGGCCAGGGCGACGTCTTCCAGCGCCTGGTGGGTGGCGCCGTCCTCGCCCACGCCCAGGCCGGCGTGGGTGCCGACCAGCTTGACGTTGGCCTGGTTGTAGCATACCGACTGCCGCACCTGGTCGAAGGCGCGGCCGATGAGGAAGGCGCAGAACGAGCTGGCGAACACGGTCTTGCCGGTGAGGGCGATGCCGGCCGCCGTGGAGACCATGTCCTGTTCCGCCAGGCCCATGTCGAAAAAGCGCGCGGGGAACTCCTTGGCGAAAACCTGCGTCTGGGTGGATTTGGCCAGGTCGGCGTCGAGGACGACCAGGTCGGGATTCTCGCGCCCCAGCTTCAGCAGCGTTTGGCCGTAGGCGCCGCGCAGGCTTTCATTCGCCATTGCCCAACTCCTTCAGCGCCTGTTCCACTTCCAGGGCGTTGGGCGCCTGGCCGTGGAACGCGACGTTGTCCTCCATGAACGAGACCCCCTTGCCCTTGACGGTGCGGGCGATGACCAGGGTCGGCCGCCGGCGCTCGGCGGCGAAGGCGGCCAGGGCGGATTCGATCTGGTCGAGGTCATGGCCGTCGATCTCCTCGACCCGCCAGCGGAAGGCCTGCCACTTGTCGCGCAGCGGGGCGATGTCCTTGATGGCGCTGACCCGGCCGTCGATCTGCAGGTCGTTGTAGTCCAGGAAGACGCAGAGGTTGTCCAACTGGCGGAAGCCGGCGGTCATGGCCGCCTCCCAGATCTGCCCCTCCTGCGATTCGCCGTCGCCGATCAGGGCGAAGACCCGGGCCGCGCTCTTGGAGAGGCGCAGGCCCAGCGCCATGCCGCAGGCCATGGACAGCCCCTGGCCCAGGGAGCCGGTCGAGGCTTCCACGCCGGGGGTATCCAGGCGGTGGGGGTGGCCCTGCAGGCCGGAGTCGCACTGGCGCAGGCGCTCCAGCTCGGCGGCGGGAAAGAAGCCGCGTTCGGCCAGGGCGGCGTACAGCACCGGGGCGGCATGGCCCTTGGACAGGACGAAGCGGTCGCGGTCGGGGAGCGTCGGATCGGCGGGATCGAGGCGCATCTCGCGGAAGTACAGGCTGGCCAGGATTTCCACCGCCGAGAGCGAGCCGCCGGGATGGCCCGACGCGGCGCAGCCGATCATGCGGATGATATGGCGGCGCATGCGGCGGGCGGTCGCGCTCAGTTGGGTTCGTTCTCGCTCGTTCATGCGCGGTCTCCTCAAGCGGAAACCGGGATCAGGCTCCCGCTTCGTCGACGATCTGCTTGTAGAGGATGCGGCCGCAACTCTCGCAGATCATCACGTCGCTGGAAAGGATCAGCTCGCTCAGGATCTGGGGGCGGATCTTGATGTTGCACACGCCGCAAAAGTCGCTGTGCACGTAGGAGACGACCTTGCCGGCCTTCTTGATGAAGAGGTTGTCGTAGGCCTTGAGCAGCTTGGGGTCGATCCGCGCCCGCAGCTCCTTCCTGTTCCGGGTCTCCTCGGCCAGCTTGTCCTTGTGGTATTCCAGGTTGCTGAGCATATCCTTGATCTGGCGG
>CAZLSH010000091.1:0-8452 GCA_964562095.1 uncultured Clostridia bacterium
GATGTTAGACGTTAGATGTTAGACGTTAGATGTTAGACGTTAGATGTTAGCAAGACAGAAGACGGCCAAGAGCAGCAGGCAGCGCATGTCAGATCATGTCAAGAAATTGACCGGAATTGAACATGATCTCGGGAATTGCTGTTTCTTGCTAACCACTGACGACTAACGTCTAGCGTCTTTATCTTGACAAGGGAAGCCCTTCTGGCTACCATGGCTGTACCGGGAGCAAAACAGCGCCGCCATGGCAAAAAAGGAAAAGTCCGATGAATTGATCGTCGTCGACGCCGAGCGCTACCGCCGGGTGAAAAAGGCCCTGGAAGCGAGAAAGGCCGGCGACCCGGCCCAGCCGCCGGGCCCGGACGAGAAAGAAAGCACCCGCGAGCTGGTCGTCGTCGACGTCGGGCGCTACAAGAAGGTCAAGAAAGCCCTGGCGGAGAGCGAGGAACGCTACCGCCAGCTCTTCGAGAACGTGCCCATCGGCATCTACCGCACCACCCCCGACGGGCGCATCGTCGACGCCAACCCCGCCCTGGTCAAGATGCTGGGCTACGGCTCCTTCGCCGAGCTGGCGAAACGCAACCTGGAGCAGAACGGCTTCGAGCCCGGCTACGACCGCGGCAGCTTCATCCGCCTCATGGAGCGCGAGGGCGAGATCCGGGGGCTGGAGGCCGGCTGGAAAAAAAAGGACGGCTCCCTGATGCAGGTCCGCGAGAACGCCAAGCTCATCCGCGGCGACGACGGCCAGGTCTTTTTCGAGGGCACGGTCGAGGACATCACCCGGAGCAAGGAGGCCGAGGATGCCCAGCGGCGGCATACGCGGCAGATCGAGATCCTCAACGTCATCATCTCCAGGGGCAACCTGGCCGAATCGCTGCCGGAGATGCTGGACGTGATCCTTGACTGCGTGAGCGAATTGCTGGAATTCGACACGGCCGCCGTCTTCCTGCTCGATCGCGAGGCCGGGAAGATGAACCGGCTGGCCGTGCGCGGGGCTGGCAAAGGCGAGCAGTTGAGCGACAAGTACATGGCGCTGGAAAACCCGCCCTTCGCCAATGTCCTGCGCGGCGAAGCGGTCTACGTCGACCGGGCGCGGGAGAAACTGCCCGACCTGGCCGCTTCCCGGGGCTGGGAAATGACCGGCAGCATCCCCCTCGTTTCCAAGGGGCGGGTCATCGGCGCCCTGAACGCCGCCAGCTGCCGCCGCGACGCCTTCAGTTCGGAGGAGAAGAACCTGCTGGAGATGATCGGCAAGGAAGCGGGTACCCTGATCTCCAAGCTGCAGACCGAGACGGCGCTGCGCGAGAGCGAAACGTACTACCGCACGCTGGTCGAAACCTCGCCCGATTTCGTCTTCTCCCTGGACCTGGACGGCACCATGACCATGGTCAACCGGCGCTTCCTGCAGTTTTCCGGCTTCGAAGCCGGAGATGTCGTCGGCCGCAACGTCCTCGAGCTCGTCGGCGACATGGATCCCGGCTTCCTGCAGGAGGGGATGCGCTCCCTGGTCCAGTCCAATGAAATCTTCTTTTTCGAATACCCGGTGCGGCGCCGCGACGGCACCGTTTTTCCCATGGAGATGGCCCTGTCGGTGCTGACCGGCGCCGACGGCCGTCCGTCCGGGATCATGGGCGTCGGCCGCGACATCAGCGAGCGCAAGCGGGCAGATGAGGCAAAGAGGATCCGCAGCCAGCAGATCGAGATCCTCAACTGCATCATCTCCCAGGGCAACCTGGCCGACTCCCTGGGCGAAATGCTGGAGAAAACCCTGGAATGCGTGCTCGAACCTCTCGGATTCGACTCGGCCGGCATCTACATGTACGATCCCGAGGCCAGGAAGGTGGGGCTTCAGGCACGCCGGGGCGCGCCGAGCCAGTTCTATCTCCTGGACGAATACATGGCGATCGAAAACATGCCTTTTTCCCAGGTGCTGCTGCGCGGCCAGCCGGTTTTTGCCGAACAGCTCCCCGACGCCCTGCCTGATCTTGCCGAAAAGTGGGGATGGCGGATGGCCTGCGTGGTCCCCCTGGTCTCCAAGGGGCGGATCATCGGCGCCCTGGGCCTGGCCAGCTGCCAACGCGAGTTCTTTTCTCCCGAAGAAAAAAGCATCCTGGAACTGATCGGCAAGGAAGCGGGCACGCTGATCTCCAAACTGCAGACCGAGGCCGCCCTGCGCGAGAGCGAGAAATACTACCGCACGCTGATCGACACCTCGCCCGACATCATCGTCGTCATGGACCTCGAGGCCAGGCTGATCACGGTGAACCAGCAGTTCCTCAAGGCCGGCGGCTACTTTTACGACGAGGTGATCGGCGCCTGCACCTACGATTTCGTCTCCGGGCTCGACCGCGACCTGCTGGCCAGGAGGACCGAGCAGTTCATCGCCAAGAGGAAAGTTTCGGGATCGGAATATGTCTTCAGGATGAAGGACGGCCGGACCGTTCCCCTGGACGTGTCGGCCGGCTTCCTGTTCGACGACGCGGGAAACCCCATGGGCATCATCGCCATCGGCCGCGACGCCAGCGAGCGCAAGCGCTCGGAACTGGCGATTGAAGAGAAGAACAAGGTGCTGGCCACCCTGAACGAAATATCGCTCGAATTGGCTTCCATGCCCCCGGCCTCCGATATCGATGACTATATCGCGAAAAAATTGATGAGCATCACCCGGGCGATGTATGTCGGGATCAACCATTACAATAAAGACACCCGCCGGCTCGAATTTGCCAAGGCCAACACCTCCGGCAAAATATTGCAGGCGGTCAACCGCATCCTCGGCAAGAATGTCAGGAGCATCCAATACGACGTCAGCGAAGCGATGTACAAGGAAATAACCCGCGAAGTCGTCGGCTATCGGAGCACCCTGCATGAAGCTTCGTTCGGGTCCATTTCCAAGAAAGCGGGAGCCGTCATTCAGCGCTTGTTCAATGTCGATCATTTTATCGGCATGGCCCTGGTGGTCGAGAACGAACTGATCGGGACGGCGATCATGGCCATGACCCGGGGGACGCCGGCCGTATCCGGAGAATTGCTGCGATCGTTCAGCCATTTCGCGTCGGTTTCCCTTCGCCGCAGGCAAGCGGAATGCCAGCTGGTCGCCTCGGAAGAGAAATTCAAGAAATTGTTCTATATCAGCCCGGATTCGATCATCCTGTCCCGCCTGCTGGACAACCGGATCGTTTCGGTCAACACCGGCTTCACGAAAGTCATGGGTTATGAGGAAAGCGAAGTGGTTGGGAAAACCACCATGGAAATCAACCTGTATAAAAATCCCGAGGAAAGCCGGAAGATTTTCGCTGCCTTGCGCACCCAGGGAGCGGCCGAGGACACGGAATGCTGGTTGGTCAGCAAGTCGGGCAACCGGGTGCTGGGATTGGTATCGGAGGCGATCATTGAGATCGACGATGAAAAATACGTGATGAGCACCATCCGCGACATCACCGAGCGCAAGCGGGCCGAGGAGGATCTGCGCTTCCTGAGCTCCATCACCGAGAATATCACCGACGCCATCCTGGTCACCGACGCTGATTTCCGCATCACCTACATCAACCAGGTCGCCGAGCAGTTCTTCGGCTACACTCTCGACGACCTGCGGGGGGAAACGCCCGCCATCTTCAACGCCGAGGCGCAGGCGGAGGACATCCAGCAGCGCATCTATGAGACCGTCGCCAAGGGCGAGACGTACCTGGGAGAATCGCTCAACCGGCGCAAGGACGGCTCGACCTTCTACTGCGAATACAAGGTGATGCCTTTGCGGGACAGCGACAACGTCATCCGTTCCTATTTTTCGGTGCAGCGCGACATCAGCGAGCGCAAAAAGTCCGAAAACGCGCTGCGCGTCAGCGAGGAGACGTTCCGCCGCACCTTCGCCGCCATCCCCAGCCCGGCCTACATGTGGGTGCGCCAGGAGGACGGCCGCATCGTGCTGGGCCAGTGCAACCAGGCGGCCCGGGCGATCACCCACGGCCGTATCGACGAGATGCTGGGCATCGAAGTGGACCGGCTCTACGCCGACCGTCCCGGGTTCGCCCGCAAGATCAAGGCCGCGATGGAGGATGGCGTCACCCTCAGCGAGGAGACGCGCTACACCTTTCTTTCCACCGGCGAAACCAAGTGGCTGGTCGTCGACTACGTGCGCACCGGAGCCGGCCACGTGATGGTCATCACCCGCGACATCAGCGAACGCAAGGAGGCCGAGCAGAAGCTGCTGGCCTACCAGGAGCAGCTGCGCGCCCTGAGCTCGGAGCTGCTCCTGGTCGAGGAGCGCGAGCGGCGGCGCATCGCCGCCGACCTGCACGACCAGATCGGCCAGAACCTGGCCCTGTGCAAGCTCAAGGTCGCCGCCCTGGAGAAGGAGAAACTGGAAGACGCGGCCAAGAGCGAGCTGTCGGCCGTGCGCCGGCTGCTGGAGTGCAGCATCCAGGACGCCCGCTCGCTGATCTTCGACCTCAGCCCGCCGGTGCTGTACGAGCTGGGCTTCGAGGCGGCGCTGGAATGGCTGGCCGACCGCATCGGCGAGCAGTACCGGGTGCCGGTGGAGTTCGAGTGCCAGGGGGGGTGCGAGGCGCTGGAGCTCGACCGCCAGGTCATCCTGTTCCAGGTCGTGCGCGAGCTGCTGGTCAACATCGGCAAGCATTCCCAGGCCAGCCGGGCCAAGGTCATCATGTCGCTCGCGGGGCGGTCGCTCAAAATCCAGGTCAACGACGACGGCCGGGGCTTCGACGCCTCGCAGGCCTATGATCCCAGGGCGCAGAAGGGGAGCTTCGGCTTCTTCAGCATGCGCGAACGCCTCAACTACCTGGGGGGCATGATCGACCTGCGCTCCAAGCCCGGGATGGGAACCCAGGTCGCCCTGACCGTGCCGCTCCCGGAAGACCGCAAAACCCGCAGCAAAGGGGAAACAACATGAGCGTGAAGATCATCATCGCCGACGACCACAAAATAATGCGCGACGGCCTGCGCAACATGCTGGAAAAGGAAGCGGGCATGGAGGTGGTGGGCGAGGCCAAGAACGGGCGCGAGGCGGTGCGCCTGACCGAGCAGCTGCTTCCCGACATCCTGATCATGGACATCTCCATGGACGACCTGAACGGCATCGACGCCACCCGGGCCATCGCGGCCAAGGGGCTCAAGACGAGGGTCGTGGCCCTCTCCATGCACGCCGACAAGCGCTTCGTGGCCGGCATGTTCGACGCCGGGGCCATGGCCTACCTGCTGAAGGACTGCTCCTATGACGAGCTGATCCAGGCGCTGCGCCAGGTCATGGCCGGCCGCACCTACCTGTGCTCGATGATCTCCGGGGTGGTGATCCGCGACTACATCCAGCGCATGCGCCGGAACGAGCCCTCGCTGCTCAGCCCGCGCGAGAAGGAGATCCTGCAGCTGATGGCCGAGGGCAGCACCACCAAGCGCATCGCCGACCAGCTCAAGGTCTCGGTCAAGACGGTGGAGACCCACCGCCAGCACATCATGGAAAAGCTGAACATCTTCAGCATCGCCGAGTTGACCAAGTACGCCATTAAAGAAGGGATAACTTCATTGGATACATAAGGCTTAGACGTTAGACGTTAGACGCTAGACGTTAGCAAGAAAATTGGGAAAGCAATCCATAAAGGGGATTTCTCTTGCTAACCACTAACGTCTAACATCTGACGTCTTTTTCTGAGACGTTAGACGATAGACGTTAGCAAGGCGATAAACGAATTCAGACGTCAGACGACAGATGACAGATGCTGGATGTCAGCAAGAAAAGAGCGCAGTACCGGTCATTTTTTTCAGATCGATCTTGGTTTTGCCAACGTCTGACGTCTAGCATCTAGCGTCTAAGTTCTAGGGTATTTAGAGGCGGGCACTAGGGAATTCCCTGATTGTCAAACCGGCGGCAAGACTGCATATTATAGTCACGTTCAAATATAGGGTCACAATGTAAGGGGGGAGAGGGGGAAAGTTTCCCCCTTTTTCTATTTCAAATTCCAAGAAATCCAAGAAGAAAGTGTCAGTGACAGCAGGAGGCAATTTCCGGGCCCAGTGTTAGTGTTAGTGATAGTGTTAGCAGGAGGCCTAACGGGCATTAGTGGTAGTGGCAGTTGCAATACACGAACTTACGTGATTAGTGATTCGTGATTCGTGATTCGAAAAAAGCGGAAGCGAAGCACCAAATTCCAATTTCCAAAACGAAGGCCCTTTCGGCGCCTTTCTCCTTAAAGTGCTTTTTCTTACTTTAAACTTTGTACTTTAAACTTTAAACTTGTGCCAGGAATGTCATCTCCTTTCTGTCTTCTGTCCTCTGTCTTCTGACCTCTCACCTCTCACCTCTGACCTCTCACCTCTAACCTTGGTCTGCCCCGTCACTTGTTGATTTATAGGGCGATTTCCTGTAAATTATCCCCGTGAGCAAACGCGCATCGGCAATTCCGTTCCTGCTGGCGGCCGCGTCGGCGCTGGTCCCCGGGCCCGCCCTGCCGGCGGCGCCGGCCCAGGCCCGGCTGGAGAACATCCGCTATTATTCCTATCCCGAGTACACGCGCGTGGTCCTCGACCTGAGCCGGGAGATCAGGATCGGCGAGAAAGTGCTCAAGGGCGGTGACGGCGGCCGGCTCTTTTTCGACCTGAAGAACTGCCGCTTCGCCCTGAACTATCCCCGGGAGAAGATGAACGAGATCCGCATCGCCGCCGGCAACCTGCAGCGCATCCGCATCGGCAAGTTCCAGTCCCAGACCATCCGCGTGGTCTTCGACTTCGACCGCATCGGCAAGTACAACCGCTTCTACCTGACCGCGCCCTTCCGCATCGTCTTCGACATCTACCGCCGGGACGAGTTCGTCAGCCACGCCCGGCAGCAGGCCCGCGGAGAGCCGCCGGCCGGCGCCGGGGACAGCGGCGCCGGCGCCCCGCCGATCCCCGCCGGCGGCGGCACGCCATCCATCGCCCGGCAGCTGGGGCTCGGCGTGCACCGCATCGTCATCGACCCGGGGCACGGGGGCAAGGACCCGGGAACCGTCAACCGCGCCCTGGGCCTCAGGGAAAAGGACATCACGCTGGACATCGGCAAGCGGCTGAACGCCATCCTCAACGAGCACCGGGAACTGGAGGTCATCCTCACCCGCCCGCGCGACGCATACGTCCCGCTGGAGGAGCGGGCGGCGATCGCCAACTCCAACCAGGGCGACCTCTTCATCTCCATCCACACCAACTCGGCGCCGCGCCTGAGCGCGCGCGGCGTGGAGTCGTATTTCCTGAACATGACCACCGACCCCCGGGCCATGGAAGTGGCCGCCCAGGAGAACGCCATGAGCACCAAGTCCATGGCCGACATGCGCTCCATCCTCGACCAGATCCTGCGCAACAGCAAGATCTCCGAGTCGCGGACCTTCAGCGAGTGCCTCCAGGGCAGCATGGTGGCCAACCTCAAGGCGAAATACGACGCCATCGAGGACCTGGGCGTGAAGAAGGCCCCTTTTTACGTGCTGCTGGGGGCGCAGATGCCCTCGTCGCTGGTCGAAGTCTCCTTTCTCAGCCACGCGGCCGAGGCCAGCCGCCTGGCCACCCCGGAGTACCGCCAGGCCGTGGCCGCCGGCCTCTACCTGGGCATCATCCGCTTCATCCAGAGCCTGGGCAAATGATGCAACTTTGCCGCCGCTGCGAGCGTCTTGAAAATACAACCCAAGGAAACAAAAGGAGGAATCCATGAAAAAGATAGGCTTGATCGCCGGGGCCAGCTTCCTGGCCGGGGCGGTCTTTTTCGCCCTGAGCTTCGGCTTCCTGCAGAAAGGCGCCCATGACCAGCCGGTCATCGCCCCCGAAGTGGCCCACGCCGAATCCGTGGCCCTGCCGGCGCCCGCCCCCGACAGCTTCGTCGCCATCGTGCGCAAGGTCAAACCGGCGGTGGTCAAGGTGGTCTCGGAAGCGGTCGTGGAGCAGCGTTCCATGTTCGGCGACGACTTCTTCGACCAGTTCTTCAACGTGCCGCGTCGCCAGGAGCGGCGTTCCGGCTCCGGCTCGGGCTTTTTCATCTCCGCCGACGGCTACATCCTGACCAACAACCACGTGGTCCAGGACGCGGTCAAGGTCAAGATCTTCGACATCGACCGCAAGGAATACACGGCCAAGATCATCGGCACCGACCCCAAGACCGACCTGGCGCTGCTCAAGGTCAGCGCCGAAAAGGTCCCCTACATCCCCCTGGGCGACTCCAACAGCGTCGAGGTGGGCGAGTGGGTGCTGGCCATCGGCAACCCCTTCAACCAGGACCTGACCGTGACCTCGGGGATCATCTCGGCCAAGGGGCGGCAGCTCGGCATGGCCACCTACGAGGATTTCCTGCAGACCGACGCCGCCATCAACATGGGCAATTCGGGCGGCCCGCTGATCAACATGAAGGGCGAGGCCATCGGCATCAATTCGACCATCCTCACCACCAGCGGCGGCAGCATCGGCATCGGCTTCGCCATCCCCATCA
>CAZLSH010000092.1:0-1249 GCA_964562095.1 uncultured Clostridia bacterium
CAAATTCCAAATCCCAAATTCCAAATATCAAACAATATCCAAATTCCAAATTCCAATTACCAAAACAAAAGCTCCCTGAAATAGCATTTTCTCTGTTTTGGTCAAAGTCCCCGCCAGGGGATTGGGTAATTGGAATTTGGAATTTATTTGGATTTTGGTGCTTGTGATTTGGAATTTAAGTCCTTTTCGTTCTTTTCTTCAACCTTACGCCTTGCGCCCTGAACCTTACACCGATTGCCTTTCGTCATGGCACCCGCTTCCCTCTGTCTTCCCTTGAGTTGCCTCCTTCTTTATGATAATATACTTCCTGGACGCACCTGTAGCTCAATGGATAGAGCTTTTGACTACGGATCAAAGGGTTGGGGGTTCGAATCCCTCCAGGTGCGTTGCTTTTCCTCCAAACCCTCCCATTTTGCTCCAAACCCATTGCCAGCGGCGAGTCCTGGGCGACTGAGATATTCCCGTCGTCATCCTATTTAACAATTGTCATCGATTATTCCCGGGGCTTGGGAGAGAGGCGCCGGGAGCAGGAGGGATTACGATGAAAAAGAACCAACGTTTGTTCCTGGCGCTCGGGCTGATGGTTGTCTTGGCCATGGCCGCCTTTGCCCAGGTGGCACAGCAGATCGACAAGACCAAGCTCACGAGGCCGCCGGTGAGCGCGAGCATCCTAAAGCCCTGTGAGGGGCCCGACCTGGTGGCCGGCCGGCCGACCATTGTCAAGCAGGTCATCAGCGGCAAGGGTTACCTGAACCTCAGCGCCAAGGTCGTGAACCAGGGGACGAAGGACTTCATCTCCAACCCCAGGCAGGCCGAGGCCCAGCTGTACGTGAAGAAACTGTGGATGAGCGGTCCCGCTGCCTACGTCTACATCCAGAAGGTCCCCATCGCCCGCCTGAACAAGGGCCAGGAGATCAATCTCAGCGGCCGCTTCGAGCTGCCCTATTTCCGCAAGTGGGACTGTGCCGACGTGCAGCCCGGCTACTGCTGCCAGGAGGTCCAGGTGCTGGTGGCGATTTCCTGGGACCCCGACATCCGCAATGACGGCAATCTGAATAACGACGACTGCCGGGCTTTCAACGACCGCTGCCCCGACGTGCCGGCCCATCATGTCTGGTACCAGGTGGAATGCCCCTGGTGAGGACGCATTGAAACGCTGAGCCTTTTCCCCGGACGGGAGGATGCCCCTCCCGCCCGGCGCTAACCCGTCGATGAGGATTGCTGAAGAGGGAAAAATAGCATTTTTGAG
>CAZLSH010000092.1:1349-8396 GCA_964562095.1 uncultured Clostridia bacterium
AGCAATACTGCTCAAAATGATTTGACTTGCTCAAAAATGGCGGAGGGGCAGGGATGAGCTCCCAAGGGTCGCAGTTCCCTGCCCCATTACCATTTTTGAGAGCAATACTGCTCAAAATGATTTGACTTGCTCAAAAATGGCGGAGGGGCAGGGATTCGAACCCTGGATGGGGATCACTCCCCATAACGATTTTCGAGACCGTCCCGTTCAACCGCTCCGGCACCCCTCCGCGCTTGGGGTGAGGACATTTCGTGAATGACTTCACGAACGTGGAGATGAGATTGTAGCATGAAAGCTCCATGAAATCAAAGCCCGGGAACGGTAGCGAACGAATACGAGTGCCCAGGGAAAAATTCTCTGCGTCTCGGGGGGGATGGCGTGGATTATTCTGAAATCCTCAACGGTTCAGCCTCTAGCTTGTTCTTACCTGTCACTTGTCACTTTCTCTCGTCAAAATCGTCCTGCCTCTCCGCGCCTTGAAGAAGCCGGATAGCATCCTGGATGCGGCCTCGGCGAGCGGACCGGCCTCCACTTCGATGCGGTGGTTGTACGCCTGCTTCACGCTGGCGAACGCCCCGGTGCTGAAGACGCCCCCCTTGGGGTCGGCGGCACCATAGATAAGCCTGGCGATGCGCGCCTGCACCATGGCCGAGTAGCACATCAGGCAGGGCTCGAGCGTCACGTAGAGCTCGGCGCCGTTCAGCCGGTAGGCGCCGATCTTTTTGCCGGCCCGGCGCAGGGCCTTGATCTCGGCGTGGGCGCTGGGGTCGCGGTCGCCGATCGGGGAATTCCCGGCCCGGCCGACGATTTGCCCGTCGCGCACCACGACCGCGCCCACCGGCACTTCGCCGCGCCTTTCGGCGGCGACGGCCTGGGACAAGGCCCTCTTCATGAAATAGACGACGTCTTTCTTCATCCTGTCACGCGATTTGCAGTCTTGCGAAGGGATTGTAGCACGAAACCAATCCCGGGGGAACGCTGTGTAGAAGTCCAATTTGTAATGGAATCCCATATTCAGTTGCTTTGCCGCCCATCCTGGGTTACAATGCCACCATGACTTTGAGCCCACAGCCGCTGCGCCGCCGCCGGCTCCTCCTGCTCTTCATCCCCGTCATCCTGCTCGCCGTTTTCCTGGCCTGGCGCTTCTTCGCCGCCGCCTTCAGGCCCGAGCCGCCGGCACCGCCCGAATATCGTGACGTCACCCTTTCCGAGGCGCAGGAGGTGCAGGTGCAGATCGTCCCCGGCGACTGCTGCGCCGTGGCGCTGGAGCGCGGCGGCATGGCGGCGGGGGAAGCGGCGCGCCTGGTCGCCGATGTCCGGCCGGCCTACGACCTGGCGCGCATCCGCAGCGGCCAGACCATGACCCTCTTCTTCGAGAGCGGCCTGCTGCGCAACCTGGTTTATCCCATCGACCGCGACCATTTCCTGGAAGCCGTGCGCGACGCCGGCGGCGGGTTCCGCGGCCGCGTCGCCGCCGTCCCCTATGAAGTGCGGCGCGAGACGGTGCGCATCCGCATCGAAAATTCCCTGTACGAGGCCACGCTGGCCAGCGGCGAGATGATGGAGCTGTTCGAGCCCCTGTCGCGCATGTTCGAGTACGATGTCGACTTCAACCGCGATGTCCAGCCCGGCGACACGGTCATGGCGCTGCTGGAAAAGAAATACCTCGACGGCAGGCTGGCCGCTTACGGCGACATCCTGGCCGCCGAGATGGTCAACCGGGGCAAGCCCATCCAGGTGGTGCGCTACCCCGCTCCGGGCGGCGGCACCGGCTTCTACCATCCCGACGGCCGCTCGACCCGGCGCATGTTCCTGCGCTGCCCCCTGCCTTTCGTCCGCGTCACGTCGCGCTACGGCATGCGCCGCCACCCCATCCTGGGTTATTCACGGCGGCACAACGGCACCGATTTCGCCGCTCCCTACGGCACGCCGGTGCGCGCCACCGCCGCCGGCGTGGTCAGCGCCCGCGGCCGCGACAACGGGCGCGGCAACTACGTCACCATCCGCCATGCCAACGGTTATGCCAGCCACTATTACCACCTGCAGCGCTTTGCCGCCGGCCTGCGCGCGGGCCAGCGCGTCGACCAGGGACAGGTGATCGGCACCGTGGGCAGCACCGGGTTGTCGACCGGCCCGCACCTGCACTACGGGATGCAGCACAACGGCCGCTACATCAACCCCCTGCGCCTGCAGTCGCCCAGCACGGCGCCGCTGCCCGGGGAGATGCTCGCGGAATTTCAGAAGCATTGCGACCGGGTGCTGGCGCCGCTGGCGGGCCCGGCCCGCGCCAGGGCCCTGGCGGTCTCAATGCCCCAGCCGGCAAGCGGGCTGCCGGCCGTCGTTCCCGGCCGTTCCCTCGACCGGCGCTGAGCGGCCGGCTCCGCCGCTGGATTACTTCCCTCCGTAGACCGCGGCCATCCTGCCGATCGTTTCCGCCGTCAGCCGCCTGAGTTCGGGCGGCTGCAGGACTTCGACGTCGGCCCCGAAGCGGAGAATGTCGCGCAGCACCTCGCGGAAGTCCGCCACGGGGAATTCCAGTTGCAGCGAGCCGTCGGCAAATTCCTCGGCCTTCTGGGCGGGGAACCAGACCTGGTCGCGGACCAGGCGCGTGCCGGCGCCGCTGAAACGCAGCACGACCCGGCGTTCCGGGCCGTCGAAGAAAATGCCGTAACGTTTCTCGATCTTTTCCCTGATCTCTTCCGGGGCGGCAGGGTTGGCCACCGGCTCGGCCAGCATTTCAGCCGTTTTCATCCGCGACAGCAGGAAGTCGCGCACCGCGCGCCGCTCGTGGCACCAGGCAATGAGATGCCAGTTGCCCATGTAGACCAGAAGGTGCAAGGGATCGACCCGGCGCTGCGCCGCCGCCTGGACGTGACTGGAAGCGTAGGCGATGTCCAGCTGCCTCCCCTGCGCCAGCGCCCGCAGCACGGCCTGGAAAACGGCGGGTTCGACGCGGGTGTAGCGGACGTTCTTCAGCGAGACCTTCTCCTCCAGGCGCAGCAGGTCGAGGTCCATGTCGCCGCCGATCTTCTTCAGGAAAGCGTCGAATTTGCCCTTCAGGCCGCGGTCGGGGAGGGCGGCGGCCAGGCGGCGGGCGACGACCAGCGAAACGATCTCCTCCTCGGAAACCCATAGCCCGGGGAACTGGAACGTGTCGTCGCTGTAGAAATAGCCGTTGCGCGCGGTGGAATACTCGATGGGGGCGCCCAGGAACAGGCGCATGAACTCGATCTCGCGGGCCGCCTGCCGGCGAGAAATTTCGAATTTTGCCGCCAGGTCGGCGATTTTCGGGAACTTTTTCGCCCGCAGCCGTTCGTGGAACCACAGATAGCGCTCGTACGCCAGTTTTTTGGCCATGGAGCGTTTATAGCAGGGGCGCAGCAGCTTTGCAACCATGGTGCGCCCAATTCGGCTCCCGGCATTTCGTTCGCTCCGTGTCTTGTTGATGGCTTTTGCCTGGCGTCTGACGTTCCTCCATCGGCAGTTTTCCAAATCATGACCGATCGCTCCCTGGCAGCTGCTGCCATGATCACTCATCCACGAAGAGTATACAAAAACCCCTATATGGATGATTCGGTCATTTTTCCTGCAAAACCACTCTCTGAGCACAAAGATGAATCAGGAATACCCATGAAAATGGCATTTTTGATTGACAACCACGCCGGTTCAATATATACTACAGGTCACGAAATTCACTATTCTGGAGGAAATATAATGTCAAGAATTCATGATACGAATAAATTCAGTTTTTTGATTATTGTAGCCGCGCTGCTTGTTTTCTTCGCCACCGCCGCTGTTTTTGCCGCCTCGACCGGCAGTTCTTCCCTGTTGAAGCAGTTCGGCTATTATACTTATGGCTATGATGGCGACTATGTCACCGCTACGATGAACCGGGCCTACCAATATTACATCGAGGTCCCGCCCGGCCTGAGCCAATTGCGCGTGCAGCTTTATGACGCCGACATCGGCCGTGGCGGCGCCGGCGAGACCAACGACTGGCAGAAGGGGGGAAGCTGGAACAGTTCCTGCCGCTATACCCTTTACAACCCCAGCGGCATCCAGGTGGCGACTTTGCTCGGCACGAGCGCAATTGGCAGCAACAATGCTTGGATGGACCTGCTGAACACGACGTCCACTCCCATCGCCAACGGGCATTGGCGGCTGGTTGTCGACATGACCTCCGCCGTCGATGCCGACGGCGACGACAACAACGGCTACGGCATCCGCGCCGATGACGGCAGCGAAGGATCGGGCGGGACCGAGCTGAATATTTACGCCCATTCCTTCATCCCCATGGGGCGCACCGGAATCGGCACGGGTTCGACCGGCTTCACCATCTACCCCTGGGTGACCTCGGGCTGCACGGTCGACTGGAACGACTGGGACGGCGACAGCCGGGGCACGCTGGGCTATTCCAGCCGCACCGGCCATTCCAGCAGCGCCGGCTATGCTCTCTCGGCCAACAACGCCTGGCAGAACCGGGCGATTCCCTTCGAGGATGAGAGTGCCGCCCATTCGGTGGAATCGGGGCTCTGGACCGCGACCGCCGTGTATTCCAGCATCGATGCCGCAAGCCCCAACAATTACGGCGTCTTCTACGTGGGCAATCAGAGCGCGTACAACCCTTCGGGAACCTCAGGCCCTTCCGCTCAACCCGAGGCCAACACCTTCCGCATTTATCTCCCCACCGACGGCGGCGGCAAGCCGGCCAAGCCCTATCTCACCCAGCGGCTGAGTTATGTCTCGGGGCCCAATCCACCGGCCCTGTCCAGTACGACCTACATGGCCGTCATCATCGAGTTCGCCAACCCGACCGCCCAGCCGATCGGCGGCGGCAGCGCCGCAGTGAGCGCCTATGTTCCGGGAGGGGTTGTCCTCTATGACGGGCCGGCTTACGCGTCGGTCTCGCAGGGGGCGATCTCCTCGCAGCCGGCCGCGGGCGGCTCCGGCGCCCTGGTATGGAACCCGGGAACGGTCGCGGCGGGGACCACCGCCACCCTTTATTACCGGATCAGAGTCCGGCCGACGGGTACCGGCTTGATCGTCGTGACCGGCGGTTCCGGAAGCGTGAACGGCACCCGGGCCACCTATCTGGACGAGACCCGGGCTTCCACTTATACCTACGGAAGCCTGTGCGGTTTGGCCGTGACGGCCGGGGGCGATCCCATCCCCACCTGGGCCGGGATCACCTGTTTCGACGCCTGCCGCGAGGAGAGCCGGCCCACGGTCGAGTGGCACACCAGCGCCGAAGTCGGTTCGCTGGGCTTCAACCTGTGGCGCCAGGACGCCAGGAGCGGCGAGTACGAGCTGGTCAACCCCAGCCTGCTGCCGGCCCTGCCCGGTTCACCCCAGGGCGGCGTCTACCGCTTCGCCGACCCCGGCGCCTTCTCCGGCGAACCGGTGACCTACCGGCTGGAGGAGATCGACGTTCAGGGGCGGGTCATGACCTATGGCCCGTTCACCATCACCTTCGGGGGCTATGCGGAGCCGGGCGTCCCGGACCCGGCCGTGCGCCTGGGCAGGGAGGAGAAGAGCGACGTGGTCGCTTACCGGCGCTATCCGCGCCAGAGCTCGCTCTTCGACGAACAGCGGCTGGAAGCCCGGCGCCGGGAGCTGCGGGTCGGGAGCCTGCAGGCGGTCGTGACCGCCAACGGCCGGGCGCGCATCACGGTCATGGGGCGCGGGCTGTTCTATGTGACGGCGGCGCAAATCGCCGACAGCCTGGGCATCCCCCAGAACAGCGCGGCGGCGCTGATCGGCAACTACAACCTGAAGCTGACCGGGCTGGGGCGGGAGATCGCCTGGCTGGCCGACGCCGGCAGTGCCGGGCTGTTCTTCTACAACGAGGGGAAACAGACCCTCTATTCCGACAGGAACGTTTACTTCCTGGAAAAGGGGCGCGGCCTGCCCATGCCGGCGGTCAGCGGCGGCAGCGCCGGGGCCGGCGGCGGGCAATCCTTCATGGATACGCTGCATTTCGAGGGCAACCGCTACCCGCTGCTGATCCCGGCGATGGATCCCGCCGGTGACATCTGGTTCTGGGACTACGTCGCCGGCGGCGGCGGCGCCAAGACCTTCGCCGTCAATGTGCCGGCAGCGGCCTCAGGGCGGGCGACGTTGAAGGTGAGCCTGCAGGGCGCCACCGATACGGCCGCCAGCCACGACCACCATGCGCTGGTCAGCATGAACGGCCGCGAGATCGGCGAAGCCCTTTGGGACGGGGCCAAGGCCCATGCGTTCGAGATCGATTTTGACTCCTCGCTGCTCCAGGAAGGGGGCAATGTCCTGTCGGTTTCCGGGGCGCTGGACACGGGAGCGCCGTACAGCGTTTTCTACGTGCAGTCGTTCGAGCTCAGTTATCCCAGATATTACCGGGCCGTGGGCAACCGCCTGGTCTGCCGCGGCGATGGCAATTCGCTGATTACGGTCAGCGGGCTGACCGAGCTGCAGGCGGTGGTGCTGGATGTCACGACAGCGGAAAGCCCGCAGCAACTGACCGGCGTCATGGTCGACGTAGCGGGGCGGGTCACGTTCGTGCCGCGCAACGCGACGAACATCTACCTGGTGAGCGGGCTGAACGCGGCGCTGCGGCCGCTGGCGGTCGTCAGCGACCGGCCGGCGAAATTGAGGGGTGTGAGCCAATCAGCCGAGCATGTCGTCATCGCCCCCGAGGAGTTCAGGGCGACGGCGCAGAAACTGGTTGACTTCCGGAACAAGAAGGGCCTCCAATCGGTGCTGGTGACGCTGGAGGACATCTATGACGCGTTCAGCGACGGCGTGCCGAACCCTTATGCCATCCGCGACTTCCTGGCCTTTGCCCGGAATAAATGGACCGGCGGGAAGGTGAAGTACGCCGTCCTGGCCGGCAAGGGGACCTACGACTACAAGGACTGCCAGGGGTACGGGGACAATCTGGTCCCGGCTGTCCTGGGCCGGACGCCGGAGGGGCTGTGCGCGGCCGACCGGATCTATGGCGACGTGGTTGGCAGGGACGGTTTGCCCGAGATCGCGATCGGCAGGCTGCCGGCGGTGACCCGGGCCGAGCTC
>CAZLSH010000093.1:0-8275 GCA_964562095.1 uncultured Clostridia bacterium
CCACGGTCGAGATCAGGATGACCAGGGCCAGGCCGGCGACGATGTAGAGCAGTCCGAAGGCCAGCAGCACCGGCAGGGCGCCGCGGAAGGGGATGCCGAACCAGAAGCGGGCGAACAGCAGGATGACGGCGCCGTCGATCAGGGCGACGAAAATGTAGGGGATCGTCTTGCCGACGATGATCTCGCCGGATTTCAGCGGCGAGATGAACAGCAGGGAGAGCGAGCCCGTCTCGCGCTCGCGGGTGATGCTCAGCGAGGTCAGCATGGCCGAGATCATCAGCAGGATGACGGCGACCAGCCCGGGGATGAAGAAGAAGCGGCTGCGGGCTTCGGGGTTGAAGTGCATCTGGGTGCCGATCTTCAGCAGCCCGGCGCTTCCCAGCCTGGCGGCGTTGAAATCCAGGACGACGCGCTCGCTGTACTGGTAGGCCAGGTTGGCCACGTTGACGTCGCTGCCGTCGATGATCAGCCCGATCTCGGCCTGGCGGCCGGCGGCGGCGAGGGCGTCGAAGCCGGCCGGGATGACGATCACCTCGCGCACCCGCCCCTGGCGCAGCATGTCCTCGGCCTCGGTGAGCGCGAGCGCCCCGCCCCGGGCGGAACGCGAGCGGACCTGGAACACCGGGCTGGCGGCAAAAGCGCGCGCCAGCTGCCGCGATACCCCGCCCTGGGAAAGGTCGATCACCGCCACCTCGACGCGGTCCAGGTCGTAGGAGACCGAGTAGCCGAGGATGAAGATCTGGATCAGGGGGATGATGAAGACCAGGGTCAGGCTGCGCGGGTCGCGCAGGATGTGCAGGAACTCCTTGCGGATGATGGCCTTAATTCTGCCCATGATCATGGATGGCGTCCTTGAACAGCTCCTCGATATCGGCTTTGCCCTTTTGGCGCAGCAGCTCAGCCAACTCGCCCGCGGCGATCAGCTCGCCGTCATGGAGAATGAGGATGCGGTCGCAGTATTCGGCCTCGTCGAGGTTGTGGGTGGAGACCAGCAGGGTCTTGCCCTGCGTCTTCAGGCCGTAGATGTCGTTCCAGAACAGCCGCCGCGCCTCGGGATCGACCCCCGAAGTCGGTTCATCGAGCAGGATGATCCCGGGATCGGGCATGAGGCAGACGAACATGGCCACCTGCTGGCGGATGCCGGGGGGGATGTCCTGCACCTTCTGGCGCAGCACGGCCCGCGGCACCATCTCCTGGATGCGCGCCGCGTGCCGGCGCCTCTCCTCAAGGGTCAGGCCGGAGATGCCGGCGAAAAAGTCGATGTTCTCCAGCGCCGTGAGCAGCGGGTAGAGGGAGAACTTCTGCGACATGTATCCCATTTTCCCCTTGGCCGCGGCCGCGTGTTCCCGGATGTCGAGGCCGGCGATGCGCACCGTGCCCGAGGTGATCCTCAGCAGCCCGGTGATCATCTTGATGGTCGTGGTCTTGCCGGCGCCGTTGGGGCCGAGAAAACCCACGATCTCCCCTCCCGCCACGTCGAAGGAGACGCCCCTGACCGCCTGGAAACGGCCGAAGTCCTTGCGCAGGTCGCGGACCTCGATGGCCGGCGCGGCGCCGCTCATGCCCGCCTCTCGTAATAGATGTACATGTCTTCCAGCGTCGGCCGCTCCTCGACCATCTGCAGGTGGGGAATGCGGGCGCCGGGATTCTCCGCGCCCTCCTGCAGGCAGCGGATGAACTTGCCGCGCAGGTACGCCCGGCCGGCCAGCTCCGGGTCGGCCGCTATGGCCTGCATGGCCGCGAAGACGTTGCCGCGCGGCAGGATGCGGAACAGGCGCGCCGGAAAGGAGCGGCGCAGCCCGGCGATCGAGTCCTGGCGCAGCACCCGGCCTTGGCGCAGCAGGACGATATGATCCCCTTTTTCGGCCTCGTCGAGATAGGGGGTGGACATGACGATGGTCTTGCCCTCGCGCTTCAGCTCCTCGATGATGGTGAAGAACTCGATGCGCGAAAGCGGGTCGACGCCGGTGGTCGGCTCGTCGAGGATGATCAGCTGCGGCGAGGAGAGGAGGATGGTGGACAGCGCCAGTTTCTGCTTCATGCCCCCGGAAAGGGCGCCGGCCCGGCGGCGGCGGAAGGGCGCCATGCCCGTGCGCTCCAGCAGCCGCTGCTTCAGCTCCAGGCGCCGCTGCTCCGGGACCCGCTGGACGGCGGCGAAAAAATCCATGTTCTCCTCGACGCTCAGGTCGGCATACAGGGAGAATCTCTCGGGCATATAGCCGCAGACGGAGGTGACCCGGGAATAGTCTTCGCCCACATCCGCGCCGTTGAGCAGGATGGTGCCGGAGTCCTTTTTGACCAGGCCGACCAGCATCTTGAAGAGGGTCGACTTGCCGGCGCCGTCGGCGCCGGCCAGGATGGTGATGGCGGCCGGGGCGATCTCCAGGGAAACGTTGCCCACGGCGCGGATGGCGCCGAAGGCCTTGGAGATCTCCTGCAGCCGGACCATGCGCCTGCCCTATCTGGCGAAGACGACCGTCACCGGCATGCCGATCTTGAAAACATCCAGGTCAGCGTCGATCGCGACCTTGACCTGGTAGAGGAGCGCCTGGCGCTCCTTCTCGGCGACGATGTATTTGGGTGAGAATTCGGCCTTGCGGCCGAAATAGGCGATGCGGCCGGAAAAGGTGCGGCCGTCCATGCCGTCGACGGAAATGACGGCCGGCTGGCCGAGCTTCAGGGCGGCGATCTCCTTCTCCTCGATGAACACGTCAATGAACAGGCTGGACAGGTCGAGGATGTCGGCCAGCGTCGTGCCGGGCAGCACCGTCTCCCCCTGGCCGGCGAACGTTTCCAGCACCACGCCGGAGACCGGTGACTGCAGCAGCAGGTCCTTTTCGGCCAGTTCCAGCGCCTGGCGCTGGTTGGCGATGCGTTCCCGCTGGATCTGCAGCGCCTCCAGGGAACGGTCCAGGTCGAAGAGGGCGGCCTGCGCCTCCTTCCGCTGCAGGCGCGCTTTTTCCAGCTGGTCGCCGGATATGGAGCGGCTCTGCTTCAGGCGCTCGAAGCGCTCCGCCTGCTCCCGCCAGTAGCCGGCGTTGGCCTGCAGCAGCCGGCGCTTCTCCCGGGCGCGGGTCTCGCCGTTGGCGACATCGCGATCCATGAGGGCCAGTTCCTCCCGGCGGTTGCTCACCTTGTCGCGGTTCATCTCCGCCACGGGGTCGCCCTTGCCGACGGCCTGGCCCTCCCGCACCAGCAGGCGATCGAGGGTGCCGGCCGCCAGGACCCGGACGCTGGCGATCTCGCCGTCGACGACCCCGGGAGCGCGGATTTGCCGTTCGTTGCCGCCGCAGGCCATCAGCCAGACCATCATTGAGGCAAGCGCCGCTGTTTTTTTCATCCTTCCTCCGCAAATTTTCCGACCAGGGTGTCGATCGCCGCCTTGAGCATCTCGATCTGCGCCAGCGCCTCGTCGCGGCTGGAGCGGTACCGTTCCTGCCCGGCCATGGCCGCCAGCAGGAGGGTATGGTCGATCTGCTGCTCCTCGTAGAGCTTTTCCTTCAACGCCGCATCCTCGCCGGCATTGGCCAGCAGGCCCTCCAGGAGAACGAGCTTGCGGCCGATGCTGTCCAGGGAAAGATAGAGCTGGCGCAGGTTCTTTTCGCTCTCGCGGATGAAATCGGCGCGCTGATTTTCCAGCTTGCGCCGGGCGATGTCGGCCAGTTCCAGGTCGCGGCCGCGCTGGTTCCAGTCGAAGACCGGCAGCGAGACGCTCAGGCCGCCCATGACGTAAAAAGCCCATTCGTCGACGAAGAAATTCTGCCCCGGCCGGGCGTAATGAACCTGGGCGAAGGCATTGACCTGCGGACGGTAGGCGGCGGCGGCGGCCCGCTTCCGCGCCTGCAGCATGCGCGCCCGCTCGTCCAGGGAGCGCAGCAGCGGATGATGCTCCAGGAAATACCCCCAGGCGGCCGCGAACTCGCCGGCGCCGGCGGCGGGCTGGAAATCGACCTCCTGCGGGTCATGGCCGCAGAGGCTGCGGAACTGCACGGCTTCCTGAGCCAGCAACTGCTCCAGGTCCTGCAGGCTCAGCCGCACTTCATCGGCCTTGGCCGTGGCCTCCAGCAGGTCCGATCGCCTCACCAGCTCCTCCTCATGCAGGCGCGCCACTTTTTTCACGTGCAGGTCCAGGCTGGCCAGCAGGGAATTCAGCGAGTCGCGCTTGCGGCTGAAGCGCAGGTGGTTGAAAAAGGAGGCCTTGACCAGACCGGCCAGTTCGATCATCTTCAACCGCGTCAGGTCCCGTTCCGCCGCCCCGCGCGCCGCCTCCATTTTCACGGCACTGGCGAGCCGGCCGCCGG
Source organism: uncultured Clostridia bacterium (assembly GCA_964562095.1). Taxonomy (GTDB): domain Bacteria; phylum Acidobacteriota; class Aminicenantia; order UBA2199; family UBA2199; genus UBA2199. The sequence goes on from CAZLSH010000093.1 coordinate 4,302, forward strand.
CATGGAGCGGCTGGAGCAGCGACACTTTCAGATCGGCCGCCCCGCGGGGCGTCGACAGGATGACCGTCCCCGCCGGCACCTGGGGACCGAGGGGGAAAGGGAAATCCGCGGCGGTCACCTGGATGGCGTCGGTGCTGTAGCGGTAGCTGCCTTCGAAATGGGCCGCGAAGCGCTGGCGCCGCAGCGCGCTTTGCTCGGCGATGGCGGCGGCCGCCTCCTCCAGTTTCTGGCTGTCCAGGCCGCGGCTGATGGCCCAGGCGTCGGCCACGGCCTGCGTCAGGGTCACCCCGGCCGGCAGCATCACGGCCGACGCCAAAAGGATCGCGAACAGTGCTTTTTTCATTTCAGCATCCCCCGTTTGAGAACGTTGACCACGCTGGCGACACGCCGGGCGTAGAATTCCCCGTCGTCGGCCACCCGCATGCCGGAAATGGCCTCCACCATGGGCCTGCCGATGAAAGAAAAAATCGAAAGGGCGACGACGTTCATCATGAATTGAACCGGGTCGGCCTCTGAGATCTGACCCTGGGCGTGCCAGCTGCGGATGACTTCAAAGAGCGGGTGGGGCTTGAACTCGCTCATGCGCGTGATGATGCCGGCCATGACGGCGCAGATATTGTCGGGGTTCTGGATCAGGTCGAAGCCCACCAGGCGGACGAAGTCGGGATGGCTGGCGCACAGCTCGATGTACAGCTTGGGAAACCGCTCCAGGAATTCGCCCGGGGTCAAGAGCGGCGTGACCAAGCCCTGGACCTTTTTGAAAAATTCGGCCATCACCTCCTGGAGGATGGCCTGGTACAATCCCTCCTTGGAGGAGAAATAATAGAACAGCATGGCTTTGTTGATCCCCGCTGAGCGGGCGATGGTCTCCACCCGCGCCCCGGCAAAGCCGCGGGCGGCAAACTCGCGGAGAGCCGAGGCCAATATGGCGTCCCTGCTGGAAACGATTTTCTCAGCCATTTGACCAACCGATTGGTTTAACCATATGGTTAATATAACATCGAAATTCAGTGCTGTCAACTTTATTTTCTTTTACTCTCTCAAAATCGCAATTTTGCTATAATGCACCCGACGATGAAGACAAAGTGGATCCTTGCATTCCTGCTGCTGCCCGTCCTGCCGCTGAGCGCTGCCGGCTGGGAGTGGCAGCTTTCCCTGGGCCCATGGTCGCTGCAGCCGTTCACCGCGCCGGTGGAGCGCCTGGCCGAGAGGATTGTCGCTGAAGAAGCGGGCGAGCTGATCGCTCCCCTGCTCGAGGACTTCACCGTCGTCAGCTATTCCCCCCGGGTGGCCATGCGCTCAGGCGGGGTCTTTTTCAGCGCCGGCGTCTGGCGGCATTTGGCCGCGAAACGCCTTGCCGTGGGACTGGCGGCCAGCTATCTCCGCTTCGACCTGCCGTTCACGCTGCGCGACGACCAGGATATTTTCTTTCAGGGGATTCCCGTCGCCACCGTCACGACCCGCGGCGAAGGGCGCGTCCGGCTGCGGACGTTCATGCTGGCGGCGCAGGGGCGCTGGCGGGCCTTCCAGCGGGGACGCGCGACGGCCTATGCCTCGCTGGGGCTGGCGCTGCTGCGCTTCAGCGGCGATCTGCACCTGCCGCTGAATGCCCGCATCCGCTCGTTCCTGGGCGACGCCGAGCTGGACGATTGCCGGAATATGACATTGGACGAACTCCGGAATGAAAACAGCGGCATCCCGGCCTGGAGCGTGGCCCCGGCCCTGGGCGCCGCGCTGCATTACCGGCTCGGAAGGGCGATCCGGCTGGTCATCGACGCCGGCCTGTCGCAGGGGACGTACCTGTCCGCCGGGCTGGGACTCGATCTCTGATTGTGCCCGCTCCGCCGCCCCTCTGCAACTTGGCTGCGAACGGGAGCCACATCGCCGCCGACGGACGACCGGGCAGGCGCTATAAGCGAAATCCCAGCGCCGCGCCCACCACGATGTCTTCGAAAAGGCTGTCGAAGGCGGACATGACATAGACGGTCAGCTTCAGGTTTCGGGAATACAGCCCGGCATTCAGCTTGAGCGCGAAATCATCGGAGACGAGGCTTTCGCCGCTGCCGATATAAATGCCCTTGACCAGGCCGCCGCCGACAAACAAATTGCTGGGGGTGAAGTTCAGCATGACGCCGGGAATGAGCAGGAACTGCTTGAACTTGAAGCCCATGCCGACCAGAGTGGCCTCGGGGCTGAGCATCAGGTAGTCGCCGAGTTGCAGGTCGATCTCGGCCCCGGCCGTCCACATCAGGGGATCGAACTCGAATTGATCGGTTTCCTGGATGCCGAAATTGACGCCGATGGTCGTCTGCTTGTCAAAAGCGGACAAGCCCGAGACCAGCAGCAGCCCGCAGAGAACGATGAGCATTTTTTTCATGTTGCTTCTCCTTAGCTGATCCAGTCGATTGTAAATGGGAAAAAGCGAAAAAACAAGGACCTCCAGGAGCAGTTTGAGGATGAAACGCGCCGCGGCCTTGGGGTTGCCGCCGGCGCGGATGGCCGGGCCGACGCAGGAGGGGCAGCCGCCGGGGCAGGGGCAGCTCTCGATGATCTCCAGCGCCTTCTCCAGCAGCAGGCCCCCCTTCTCGTAGAGGGTCTCGGAGAAGCCGACGCCGCCCGGGTAGCGGTCGAAGATGAAGATGTTGGGCTCGAAACGGTCGACGAAGGCCATGTCCGCCTGGCCGCGCATCATGCCCTTGAGCGCTCCGGCCTGCAGCGGCTCCTTGGTCAGGTTGTCCTCGATGGCCACGCCCACGTCGCGGCTGGCGCACAGCAGGATGACCGGGCTGATCTGCCTCAGCAGGTAGGCGATGCCGGAAACGGCTTCGAGCTTCTCCTCGTTAGCGAAATCCAGGCTCTGCAGCACTTCGTTCTTCACCGTCAGCCAGAAGCCGGTGGTGTGCATCTCCTGCTGCGGCAGCTGCAGCTCGCCGGCGCCGACGTTCTCCATGGTGAAGAACTTCAGCTTCTTGAAGCCCACCACCTGCGAGAAGACGTGGACGTCGCCGCAGGAGAAATTCACGTTCCGGCGCCGCGTCTCGTCGAAGACGTCGAGGACCTTGATCTTGGTGTAGGTGATCGAATCGGTGTAGTAGTCGGCGTTGGAGCGGGTCAGGAACGCCTTGCGGTTCTCGTAGTCCAGCTCCTCGACGATGTACTGCTCCCCCTCCAGGATGTAGATGGCCTTGGGATGGAGCGTCTCCAGCGCGTCGCTGAAGCCGACCTCGGCGATCACCCGCTCGCCGTCGCTGCGGTCGACCACGACGAAGTTGTCGGAGGTGACGCGGGTGAGGCTGACGGCGTCGGCCGGGTAGCCCTCCTCGGTCCAGAACCACCTGCCGTCCTTGGCCAGCAGCACCTGCTGCCCGGCCAGGTACGCCAGGATCTCCTCCAGGTCCTCGTTGCCGAAGCGGTCGCCCTTGGCGAACGGCAGCTCGAAGGCGGCGCACTTGACGTGCTCGACGAGCAGGGTCAGGTTGTCGGCGTTGATGCGCCCCACCTCGGGCGACTGGCCGGAGAAATACTCGGGATGGCTGACGATGTACTGGTCGATGGGCATCGAGGAGGCGACCAGCACGCCCAGCGACGGGCTGCCGCGGCGGCCGGCGCGGCCGAGGCGCTGCCAGGTGGAGGAGATCGACCCCGGGTAGGAGGCCAGCACGGCGGCGTCGAGCGAGCCGATGTCAATGCCCAGCTCCAGGGCGTTGGTGGCCACCACGGCGCGGATCTTGCCTTCGCGGAGCTCCTTTTCGATCTCGCGCCGCTGCTTGGGCAGGTAGCCGCCGCGGTAGCCGCGCACGGTGTCGCGGTCCTGGACGGTCTTCTCAAAGTCGCCCTTCAGGTACTTGACCAGGATCTCGGTGATCAGCCTGGAGTTGGCAAAGGTGATCACCTGCAGGCCGTGCTGGAGCAGGATGCCGGCGATCTCGCGGGTCATCGAGACATAGGAGCGGCGGATGCCCAGCTGCCGGTTG
>CAZLSH010000094.1:0-8023 GCA_964562095.1 uncultured Clostridia bacterium
AACAAATTCCAAATTCCAATTACCCAAACAAAGACACTTTCAGGCTCTTCTCTTTGTTTTGATCGTCAAGATATAATGCACGAGATCGATCGGGCATCGGGCAAGCTTGCCCTGAGTGAACGTGGGGCGAAGACTTGGGACCCGCTGGGGTGAGGGCGAGTGGTTCCCGGAGGGAAATGCGGCGGGTTCTCCCATGTTCACACTCGAACCCGCTGCATAACGAAGTCCGAACCCCTCGGCGGGTAAGGCGGAGTCCCCGAGTGAACGAAGGGCAACTTGCCCGATCAACCCCTTGTTTATTGGCAGGCTCTCATGCCGATTCCAGTCTTTTTTTAAAAGCAATTTTGGACAGATCTGCACGAACACTAACACTGGGCTCTTCTTTAGTTCCTGCTGGCACTGACACTGAATCCCGCTCTAGTCTCCAGCTGCCACTATCACTACCACTTTGCCTTCTGGCTATTTCTTCCTGGCTTTACTGCTGCCGCTCGAGCTGCTGGACGAAGAAGATCCGGAAGAGCGGCTGGAGCTCCTGGAGGAAGAAGAACCGGAACTGTAGGTGCGGCTGGAAGAAGAAGAGCGGCTGCCGCGTGCATAGGAGCCGCTGGTACGGCTGCTGGAGGGGCGGCTGTAGGTGGAGGCGCTCGACGGGCCCGAGTTGCCCGAGCTGCCGCCGCGGGTCTCCGTGTTTCGCGAACGGTAGCTGCCGTAACTGGAGCCGGGCCGCGGATAGCTTGAATTCGCCGAGGAGGATGGCAGGCTGCCGATATACCTGCGCCTGGAATTCGCGGCCGTCTGGCTCGCCGTGCCTTCACCGGAGGCATTGGCGGAGCCGCCGCTCGAGACGGTGCGGCTCCGATAACGGGCGACCGGAGCGGCCGCGCCGCCGGTCAGACCGGAGCCGCCGTTTCCGGAATACGACAGGTAGGACGGCTCCCCTTTTTTCTTTTTTCTGGCGGTCGTGCTGGAACTGCCGGAAGAAGAGGAGGAAGAAGACGAGGATGAAGAACTGCCGGAGCGGCTGCGGTAGCTGCTGCTGCCCGAGCTGCCGCTGCTGGAAGACGAGCTGGCGGAATCGTCGGATTTGCTGCGGTAGCTGCCGGCGCGGGTGGTGCTGCCGGTGCCGGAAGAACTGCCCGCGCCGGATGTGTAGCGGGTGCGGGCGGACGTCTCGTTTTCGTTGCGCGCGCGATATTCGCTATCATCCCGGACGGTCGAGCGGACCTTTTCCAGGCTGCTCGGGGGGGCGCTGTACTTGAAGACGGAATCGCGGACATCGGAACCCTGGGCGCGGTACTTTTCCGCGCTGACCACGGCGCCCTGCTTGTAGGTCACCGTGCGTCCCCTGGCGTTGATCACCGTGACCTTGTTCGGTTCCGGGCGCGCGCTGGGGGCAGAACCCCGGTAGGCGATGGAGCCGCCGTTGAGCTGTCCCATGGTGGTCTTGTTCACGGCCACGCGGTGGATGTTGGCGGCCGACAGCTCGTTTTTGCGGATGATGATGGTGGAGCGGGAATGGTGCGGGATGCCGCGGTGGTAATCATAATGGCGGTTCCAGTGATTGTCGATGATGACCACCGGCCGGTTCCACCAGCTCAAGGGGCTCCAGCCGTAGTAATGGTCGTCCCAGAACCAGGAAACCCACGCCGGCGACCAGTGGTAGGATGGGATCCAGTACCAGCCGCCGCTGTAGCTCCAGTGCCAGCGGCCGTAATGGTGGGTGAACCAGCCGCAGGCGTCGTAGGAGGTCCAGACGTAGCCGTAGTAGGGATTCCACACCCAGCGGCCGTTGGCGTAGGGCCGCCAGTCGGCGCCGGCGTGGTAGGGGCTCCAGACATAGGAGTTGAATTCCGACATGAAAGTCCAGCGGCCGGCGCGAGACATCTCGTGCTCGTAGTCCTCATAGCCGCCCTGCAGGTAGCGGGAAGTACCGTAACGCGCGTAGCCCAGATCGCGGTTCTGTTCCCCGTTCCAGCGGTCGAAATCGTCTTTCTCCGAAGCGTAGAAATAGAAGGGCCGCTCGGCCATGCCGCCGCGCGCCATGACGATCTTCTGGTTCTCGCGGACATTGCGGCTGCTGTCGCTGCCGGCCACCTCGGCGATGCCTTCCAGCACGATCACTTCGGTCTGGCCGTCAAAGCCGGAGTTGACGCGGTATACCCCCTTGTCCAGGAGGAAAATGCCGCAGTCGGCGGTCTGGATCTCGATGCCCTTTTCACGGTCCAGGTTCTCGATCTCCAGGTAGATGCTCCCTTCCTCCAGGCGCACGGCCAGGTCGGTGTGGCGCAGCGCCGGCACTTTTTCCAGCACGACCGTCGTGTCCGTGTCGAGGCGCAGGTAGTTCAGGCGGCCCAGGTAAACGGCCAGGCGGCCGTCGGTCGTGCCCACCGCGTCCTTCTCGAACAGCGGCAGGTTGACGGTGGCCTCTTCCATGCCCTCGTCGTAGGAGCGCCGGACGAATCCCTCACCCTCCACGCTCTTGATGCGCACGACTTTGGCATTGTCGTAATATTTGGCTTCGTTGGCGTTCGTTTCCACGTCGTCGGACCAGCAGGCGCCCGATAACAGCAGCAGGCTCGCAAATGCAATTAAGGTCTTTTTCATGTTGACCTCCTCATTTTAAAGAAAGCAATTCACATGCCAAGTCCAGGCAGGAGAAACTGTCCTGTTTTCATGACAGGGGGACTGGGAAAAGCTGAAATCAGGACAGGCTCTGTGTCGCCGGCAGGCGGTTGAACATTTCCGTCAGGCGCCGCAGGCGGCGGCCGAGCTCCGGGGTCAGCGCTCCCGGGGTCAGGCGCCAGCGCCAGTTGCCCGCGGCCTGGCCCGGGGTGTTCAGGCGGAAGGAAGCGTCGTAGCCCAGGATGTCCTGAACCGGGAAGATGGCCAGGCGGGCCACCGACTGCAAGGCCAAGCGGATGAAATGCCAGTGGAACTCGTCACGGTGGTCGAGATCCAAGTAGTCCAGGATGGCCTGCTTCTGCGCCTCGTCGGTCTCCGGGCCGTAGAACCAGCCGTTGCTGGTGTTGTTGTCGTGAGTGCCGGTATAGACCAGGCAGTTGGTCTCGGTGAAGTTGTGGGGCAGGTAGGGGTTGGCGCTCTGGCCGTCAAAGGCGAATTGCAGGATCTTCATGCCCGGGAAACCCAGGCGCTCGCGCAATGCCGTCACTTCCGGCGTGATCTCGCCAAGGTCCTCGGCGATCAGGGGCAGGCTGCCCAGTTCCCGCTGCAACTGATTGAAAAAGGCCATGCCCGGCCCCGGTTGCCAGCGGCCCTTGACCGCCGTCGGCTCCGCCTCGGGGATCGCCCAGTAGGAATCGAAGCCGCGAAAATGGTCGATGCGCAGCAAGTCGACCATTTGCAGCAAATGGCGGATGCGCTGCTGCCACCAGGCCATGGTCGGGGCATGAAGCGCCCCGTCCTGTTGCCAGCGGTAGAGCGGGTTCCCCCAGCGCTGGCCGCTGGCGCTGAAGTAATCGGGTGGGACGCCGGCCACGAACGCCGGCCGACCCGTCTCCACATCGACCTGAAAGATGTCGGGACGCGACCAGGCGTCGGCGCTCTCGAAATTGACGTAAAAGGGGATGTCGCCGATGAGGCGCACGCCCTGGCGGTTGGCCGTCTCCTTCAGCGCCCGCCACTGGCCGAAAAAGATGAACTGTTCGAAGCGCCGCCTGCGAATGGCGTCCTGCAGCTCTTTTTGCCAGCGGGCGACGGCGGCGGGCTCGCGGCGGGAAATATCGCCGGGCCAGGCGGTCCATTGGAAGGTGGCGAAATGATCGGCCAGGGCGCGGAACAGGGCGTAGTCCTCGAGCCAGCTCTTTTCCCTGGAGCAGAAGCCGGCGAAGGCGGAAGCGTCGCCGGAGCCAGCCGCGGCGAAAAAACGCCGGGCGGCCGCCTCCAGACAGGCGGCGTTCCGGGCGGCGGCGGCGTCCAGGTCGCAGAAGTCGCCGGCGGGGCCGTCGGCGCCTGCAGGCAGCTCGCCGGCGCTGATCCAGCCCCGCTCGTGCAGTGCATGCGGATCGATCAGCATCTCGTTGCCGGCGAAGGTCGAGGGGGAGGAGTAGGGAGAGAAGTTCCAGTGCGGGCAGACCGGCCCCAGGGGCAGCACCTGCCAGTAGGATTGGCCGCTGGCGGCCAGGAAGGAGGCGAAGGATTCCGCCTCGCGGCCCAGCGTTCCGCAAGGGCCGGCGCCGGGCAGCGAGGTGATGTGCAGCAGCAGGCCGCTGGCGCGCTCAATGTCCAAGGGTTTCTCCTTCCGGGATCCGTTCCGGCGGGGCGCTGCGGCCGTTCCCGGCCCGGTCATTCGCTTTCTTTCTCGATCTGCTCATGGTAGATGACGGTGCGGTTGCGTCCCGATTCCTTGGCGAAATACAGCGCCTTGTCGGCGCGGTTGAGGATCTCATTGGCCCCGGCCCCGTGTTCGGGATAAGCGGCCAGGCCGATGGAGATGGTCAGTTTCTTCTGCGGTTGGGTTTCGGCGCCGGGGAATGCCTGCTTCTCCATCCCCTCGCGCAGCCTTTCGGCGGCCAGGTAGGCGCCGACCTTGTCGGTCTGGGGCAGGATGACGACGAATTCGTCGCCGCCGTACTTGGCCAGCAGGTCGCTGGCGCGGAATTTGCGGCGCATGAGGTCGGCGACGGCGCGCAGCGTCTCCGAGCCGCGCAGGTGCCCGTTCCGGTCGTTGAAGTTCTTGAAATGATCGACGTCGAATAGGATCAGCGAGAAGCTCATGCCGTGGCGCTGCGATGTGCGGGTCTCGCGCTCCAGGAGCTGGAAGAAATGCATCTGGTTGTACAGGCCGGTCAGGCCGTCGGTGACCGACATCTCGCGCGACTGCTGCAGCAGCTCCTTGAGCAAGTCCTCGTTGCGGTGCAGGTTCCGGGAAAGATAGCCGGAGATGAGATAGGTGAAGACAAACAGGAAATAGTACGCCAGCAGGTCGGTGACCATGGGACCGGAGAAAAAGCCCCGGCCCCCCTGCAGCAGGGCAATCGCCATCAGCAGCACCATGGAAGCCAGGGTGTTGCGCAGGGCCCGGCGGGTGTCGGCCAGGAAGGTGGAGATCACGATGTAGAGGATGATCAGGGCGATGACCGGGCTTTGCAGGCCGCCGGAGAAGAACACGGTCAGCGAGAAGGCCGCCAGGTCGAAGTCGAGCTGCTGCGCGGCCAGGCGCGCCCATTCGTCGTAGCCCGCCGGCGTCGCGCTCGCCTTTTCCCGCCGGCGGATGGCCAGCAGGAACAGCAGGTTGGCGGCGATGGGCAGCAGGAAGACCAGCAGCGCATCCAGCGGGTTGATGGGCGAGCGCCGGGCCAGGAAACGGTAGCCCAGGAAAAAGGCCATGATGAAGACCGGGTAGATCCAGCGGATGCGCACCAGCCAGAGGTTTTTGCCGATCATGTGCCGCAGCGCCAGGGTGTCGGGATGCGGCGTGTCCGCTGCCTCGCCTTTCATCCCACTAAAATATTTTTTTTCGCGGCAAAAGTCAATCGGGCGATTGAAGTTGGCATTTTAAAATACTACAATGTTTTTTCGTCGATCTCACGTCAAGGAGGAGAGAGTGTACAAGAGAACCCGCTTTTATGACTTCACGTACTACAACTTCATCGGCTCCTGGGCCTGGATCCTGCACCGGCTTTCTGGCCTGGCGCTCATTTTTTACCTGAGCCTGCACATCTGGGTCATCAACAGCCTGACCTACGGCGAGAAGACCTTCAACGCCGTCATGACCTTCCTGAGCAGCCCGCTGTTCAAGCTGCTGGAGGTGGGATTGTGGGGCGTCATCCTCTTCCACGCCTTCAACGGCGCGCGCATCGTCATCGTCGACTTCTTCAAGGGCTCGCTGGCGCACAAGAAGCTGTTCGTCGCGCTGATCGCCGCGGCCTTCGTCCTCTGGGCGCTGGGCTCCTTCCTGCTCCTGCGCCATGCGTTCTAGGGAGGGCACGATGGAAAAGAACTTCAAGCAAACGTCGCATTCGGGGGCGGTCGCCTGGCTGCTGCAGCGCATCTCGGCCGTCATCCTGTTCATCCTGCTCCTTTTCCACTTCATTACCTACCATTTCCTGACCCGCACCCACGCGGTGGAATACCGCCAGGTGCTGGATCGGGCCCAGAGCTGGTGGTTCCCGCTGCTGCAGTTCGCCTTCCTGATCACCGCCCTGTACCACGGCCTGAACGGGGTCTGGTCGGTGCTGGAGGACTACGTCTCCAGCAAGGGCTGGCGCCTGGCATGGTTCGGCCTGCTGCTGACGGTCGGGTTGGCGCTGTTCTTTGTCGGCACCCTGACCATCGTCAAGCTCTACACCCTGAAGGTTGCCTGAAGGAGCGACACCATGAAAATCGAAGAAGCAAGAAACTATCACCAGATCGACGCCGTGATCGTCGGCGCGGGCCTGGCCGGCCTGCGCGCCGCCCTGGAGGTGGCCAAAAGCGGGCTGACCGCCGCCGTGATCACCAAGGTCTACCCGACGCGCTCGCACTCGGGCGGGGCGCAGGGGGGCATCGCCGCCGCCCTGGCCAATGTCGCCGAGGACTCGCTGGAAGCGCACATGTTCGACACCATCAAGGGCAGCGACTACCTGGCCGACCAGGACATCATCGAGCGCTTCGTCAACGAGGCGCTCAAGACGGTCTACGAATTCGAGCACATGGGCGTCCCCTTCTCGCGCACCGCCGACGGCCGCATCAACCAGCGCCCCTTCGGGGGCCATTCGGCGCCGCGGGCGTGCTTTGCCCAGGACATCACCGGCCACGTCCTGCTGCACACCCTTTACGAAAAGTGCCTGCAGCACAACGTCCTCTTCTTCAACGAGTTCCAGGTCCTCTCGCTGCTGGTCAAGGACGACGTGTCACGCGGCCTGGTGGCCTGGGACATCCGCGAGGGGGGGCTGCACATCTTCCATGCCCGCGCCGTGCTGCTGGCCACCGGCGGCTACGGCCGCGCCTGGAAGGTCACTTCCAACGCCCATGCCAACACCGGCGACGGCGTGGCCCTGGTGCTCGAGGCCGGGCTGCCGCTGGAGGACATGGAGTTCGTCCAGTTCCACCCCACCGGGCTCTACAAGCACGGCATCCTCCTCTCCGAGGCCGCCCGCGGCGAGGGCGCCTACATCATCAACGACAAGGGCGAGCGCTTCATGAAGACCTACGCCGCGGCCAAGATGGAATTGGCGCCGCGCGACATCGTCTCCCGTTCCGAGCAGACCGAGATCAACGAGGGCCGCGGCATCCACGGCCAGGATTACGTCTACCTCGACCTGCGCCACCTGGGCCGGGAGAAGATCCTGTCGCGCCTGCCGCAGATACACGACCTGGCCTTGAACTATCTCAAGGTCGATGCCATCGATGAGCCGGTTCCCATCCAGCCCACCGCCCACTACTCAATGGGCGGCATACCGGCCAACGTGCGCACCGAGGTGATCCGGGACGCCGCCGGCCAGGTGGTCAAGGGGCTCTACACCGCGGGCGAGACCTCCTGCCTCTCACTGCACGGCGCCAACCGCCTGGGATGCAACTCGCTCCAGGACGCCGCCACGTTCGGGAGAATCGCCGGCATCCACATGACCGAATTCTGCAAGAAGAACGCGTTCGGCGACCTCCCGGCCAAGCCGCTGGATACCGCCCAGGCCAAGATCGACCGGCTGTGGTCGGGCGGCAAGGAGCGCCACGCCCCCATCCGCGAGACCCTGCAGGTGAACATGACCAAGAACATGGGCGTGTTCCGCAACCAGGACGACATGCTCAAGATGCTGGCCGTCATCAAGGAGCTGCAGGAGCGCTACCAGCAGGTGGGCGTCGACGATCGCGGCCAGGTCTTCAATCTCGACCTGATCGAAGCCCTGGAGCTGGAGAACCTGCTCAGCTTCTCCGAGGTGATCGTCGAGGGCGCCCTGGCGCGCAAGGAGTCGCGCGGCGCCCATTTCCGCAGCGATTTCCCCAAGCGCGATGACGGCAACTGGCTGAAGCATACGCTGGCCTGGCGCCGCAACGGCAAGATCGTCATGGATTTCAGCAAGGCGGT
>CAZLSH010000095.1:0-7668 GCA_964562095.1 uncultured Clostridia bacterium
GAGCATCTTCGGGAATGAATTCAAGGTCCACCTCCATGACTTTATTTATCCCGCACCCAAGGCGGGCCCTTCGTCAACTTATTACTTTGTTGGGGGGAAAAAAGTTTTGCGGCCGATGCATTTTCCGGCCGAAAACGGCACTTGGCCCCCCGGGAACCATTTTGCGCCTGGCAGGCCAGCGGGCTTGATTTTTCGTTTTCAATCGACTACGATTCACCACGCTCAGGGGGGGCGCATGAAAAAAACATTATTTATCCTCATCGCCATCGCCTGCGCCGGCCTGGCCCCGGCGCAGAACATCGACGTCAGCGCCAATGCCGGCATACTCACCCGCGGCGACTTCCAGTTCGATCCCCTGGTCCTGTCGGGGAACGTCACCTTCGACGTATCCATCGGCAGGTTGATCCTGGTCAGCCCCGAGTGCACGCTGTACGCCGACAGCAAGTTCACGACCGACTCGCTGATCCTCGCCCCCGGCGGCACCGTCAATTTCACGGCCGGCCAGCTCTTCCTCGGCGGCGGCATCATCAAGGAGATCCGGCTCAAATCCAGCGACGACTCCATCCCCCTGGAACTGAAGCTCCAGGCCGGGGTCCGCGCCAGCAGATTCCGCCTCAGTGCCTACCTGCTGACCTTTTTCGAGGAGATGTTCAACGACATTTCCTTCGGCTTCACCATCGGCATCGCCCTGTAGATGAAACAGTTCTCGGGCAGGACCGCAGCCCGGGCACGGTTTGACTTGCAATCCGTCTCCCGTTCAGGCAATATTGTATTTTCCTGTTTCAGCGCGTGATGTTCAATCAGAACAACCAGGAGGGAACAACATGTCGGACAAGGGAACGAAAAAGAAATTGACCCGGGTGGAAGGCGGCGATGCCGCCGCCCCGGCCCGCGAGGCGAAGCCGTTCGTCGCGACTCCGGAAAGCAAGGCCAAGGCCAGGAAATTCCGCATTTTCGCGATCCTTTCCTGGATCGTGGCCATCGGCCTCGAGGTCGGCGCCATCCTGCTGCTGCAGAAGCCGCCGGTCACCATGTGGCTGCTCATCGTCCTGATCGTCGCCGACCTGGTCTTCGCCGTCATCGGCTCGCTGCTGTGGAAGAAGGCCAACCGCTTCGATCCCGCCTCGGAGAAGGAAAAGTTCAGGTTCTTCGTGCAGAACCAGCTGGGCGCCATCATCGCCGTCATCGCCTTCCTGCCCCTGGTCATCCTCATCTTCACCAACAAGGACCTGAAGGGCAAGCAGAAGGGGCTGGTGGGCGCGGTCGCCGTGGTGGCCATGCTGATCGCCGGCTTCGTCGGCGTCGACTTCAACCCGCCGTCGCAGGAGCAGTACGCCCAGCAGATCGAGCAAGTCAAGTCGCTCGGCGCCGAGCACGTCTACTGGACCAAGTCCGGGACGCGCTTTCACCTGTACCAGGACTGCCAGCACATCAACACCCGCAAGACCGACGAGATCTTCCAGGGAACCGTGCCCCAGGCCCGGGAGCTGAAGAACATCAGCGAACTCTGCAAGACCTGCGAGGCACGCTGGAAAAAGGAGCATGTCGCCGTTGAGAGCCAGGTGCCGGAGGTCGAGATCCCGCAGGCGGAGTTGCCGGCGGGCGACGTTGTGCCCGTTCCCGTCAACTAAGCCGCTCAGCGCTCCATTCCAGGCACCGCCTGACGCGGAAGCGGTCCAGTCGGAAATCCAGGGGGAATAGGCCGGAAGACCAGCCGGATATCCGGGGGCGGGAACGCCGGCGGCCGGTGTGAACTACCAGTGCCGGCTGTCGGGGCCCAACCCCTCCGGCTCGGGGACCTCGACCGGGTGCAGCTGCCGGCCGTTCAGGCGGTCCACCTCGCGGCGGATGGCCACGGCGGTGATGGCTGCCGCGGAAACGTCGGCCAGCGGCCCGGCCAGCCAGATGCCATCCATTTTCAGCGCCAATGGCAGCAGCAGCACCAGGGGGATCAGCAGGATCACCTGGCGCAGCAGATTGAGCAGCATGGCTGTCCTGGCCTTGCCGATGGCCTGGAAGAAGTTGGAGCTGACCACCTGGAAGCCCACCACCGGGAAGGCGGCCAGCAGGATGCGCATGCCCCTGACCCCGATCGCCAGCAGGCGGGGATCGTCGCGGTTGAAGAGGCCGATGATCGCCGCCGGGAAAAGCTGCACCGCCAGGAACCCGGCCGTGGTGATGGCGCTGGCGGCGATCAGGGCGATCTTCAATGTCCGCTTGACCCGCTGGAACTGCCGGGCGCCGTAATTGAAGCCGATGATCGGCTGCGCCGCCATGTTGATGGCGATCACGCAGAAGACGAACATCATCCCCGCGCCGTTGATGATGCCCATGGCGCCGACGGCCAGGTCGCTGCCGTAGCGGATCAGCTGGATGTTGAAGATGCCATGGATGACGCTGCCGGCCAGCTGCATGGCGAACGGCGCCATGCCGATGGCCACGATCTCCTTGACCACCCGGGCCTGCAGGCGGAAATTCTTCCGCCGCAGCCGCAGCAGGCTGCGCCGGAGGGTGAAATGGGTCAGCACCCAGATGCTGGTGGCGGCCATGGAGATCACCGTGGCCAGGGCGGCGCCCGCCACCCCCATCTTGAAGACGAAAATGAAGATGGGGTCGAGGATAATGTTCAGCACCGCGCCGAGGATCATGGTGGCCATCGCCGCCCGGGCATGCCCTTCGGCGCGGATGATGTTGTTCAGCCCGAAGCCGAGGCCCTGGAAAATGGTGCCCAGCAGGATGATGGTCACGTACTGGCGGGCATGGCCGAGCATTTCCGGACCGGCGCCGAACAGGGACAGGATGGGATCGCGCAGCAGCAGGCCCGATGCGCTCAACGCCAGCGAGATGCCCGCCAGCAGGACGAAGGCGTGGCCCAGGATCCTCTCGGCCTCCTCCTGTTTGCCCTCGCCCAGGCGGATGGAAACCAGCGAGGCCGAGCCCATGCCCACCAGCATGCCGAAGGCCATGACGACGATCATGATGGGGAACGTCACGGTCACGCCCGACAGCGCCAGCGCCCCCACCCCCTGGCCGATGTAGATGCGGTCGACGAGATTGTAGAGGACGTTGGCCAGCACGCCGATGAAGGCGGGGACGAAGTATTTCCAGAGCAGCTTGCCGACCGGGGCCTGCCCCAGTTCCTTGGTATGGTCCAATCTGATCGCTCCAGGGTTATTTGGCGAGATGCCGATGCGTTAAAATCAGATTATAGCGCAAAAACGGGCCCGGGTGAAGTCCGGCGCGTTTCGTCCCGATCGCCCTACTTGCTGGGACGATGGCGGGATGCATTTTCCAGCAGCATCCGCCATTCCAGCAGCGCCCAGCGCAGCGAAGCCGGAGAAATGACCAGGTCGCGGCTGCGGCCGAATTCGGCATGAATGCGCGCCTGGTGCTTGCTGAGGGTCAGGGTGTGGGCATTGCCGGTCAGTTGCCGGCGCCGGGCACGGCCGGCCGCGATATCGGCGAGCGCTGCAAGCACCTCGTCGCACATGGGCACGCTGCCCTGGATATCGGCCTCCAGGAATCGGCCGAGCAAACGCAGGTCACGGCCCGTCCGCGCCCTGAAGTTGCCTTCGTCGTCCCGATAAAAGTGATGGGCCATGCTTCTCTCCTGTCAACGGGAATGGATGGGATAGGCAGTCTGGATGCGGCCGTACTGGAAATAGCCCTCGATGGCAAAGCCGTGGCCCGACGGGCCGCGGAAAGTCTCCCCGGAGCGTTTCCCCTTGCGGAAAGCGTTCAGGATGGCGGCGATCACCTCGTCCCGGGTCAGGCGGTCGGGAAAGAATGTCGAGAACTTGGTGCGGTCGCGGCGGCCGATCCAGACCCTGGCGGTGTAAACGCCCAGGCGGTTCGGCTTGTCCAGGACGCTCCCGACGCCGCTGCCTCGGGGATCGACGCCTCCGGGACGGGCGTGGAAGCCGACCGGCCTGCCGCGGCGGTTGATCTCGCCGGCGAAGACATGGGTGAGGTTGATGGCCGGCCGGGTAGCGGACCAGGCGCGGGTACGGTGGTCGATCGCCCTCTCCGGCGCCGGCCCGGGCCCGGGAAGGTACAGCCCCTGCCCGGAAAGCGCCAGCCCCGGCAGCAGCGCCAGCAAGCAAAGCCATGCGGATCCGCGCCTCATGCGGGTCAGCCTATTCCGCCCGGGTCGCAAAGTCAAGCGCCAGCCCCAGGCAGCGAAACCTGAAAAGGCAGCGGTCTGCTTTCAGGCACCGGCGATTCTTTCATCAGCGGATCCTGGAGACCTGAGCCCGAGGGCTTCCCGATAACCATCCTCCGTTCTTTGCCGTATCTGGAAGTGCATCAAGGAGGCCGCCATGTCGAACCGCTGGAAAATGGTAGTATGTCGGAGTTTTTTCTTCTGGTTCCTGGTTTCAGCCGCCTGCGCCGGGAACGCCCTTGTGGCGGCTGAGGACCCTGGCAACCGATTCAGCGAGCATGAATACCTGGGGCATTTGGAATTCCTGGCCGGCGACCTGCTCGAAGGCAGGGCCACGGCCGACCGCGGCGCCGCCCTGGCCGCCGCCTACCTCGCCGCCCAGTTCAAGTCGCTGGGGCTGCAGCCCTTTTCCAGTGAACACGGGTACCTCCAGCCCGTCCAGCTCAAGGGGTTCCGCACCGACTACGAGACGGCGCGCCTGGCCCTGGTCGGCAAGGGAGAAGAATGCCCGCTCGAGCCGCAGGACGAATTCTGCGTCACCAGCGAGGTGATGGCGGAGGAAATCTCGGTGGACGACGAGCTCCTCTTCGTCGGCTACGCCATCGAGGCCCCCGAATACAATTGGGACGATTTCAAGGGCCGGAGCGTCGAGGGCAGGATCATCGTCGCCCTGGTCGACGATCCCGACTTCAAGGCCACCCGCTTCGGCGGCGAATCGCTGACCTATTACGGCCGCTGGACCTACAAGCTGGAGATGGCCCGGCGCAGGAAGGCCAAGGGGATCATTCTCGTCCATCACGAGCGCGAGGCCACCTACGGCTGGTCGGTGGTGCGCAACAGCTGGCTGGGCGAGCGCTTCACTTTCGCCGACCAGAAGGACGCGCCTTTGCAGATCTACTCCTGGATCGCCCACGGTGCCTTGGAACGGGCGCTGAAAGGGACCGGGCTTGATTACGCGGCCCTGAAAAAGAAGGCCGACAGCCGCCGCTTCCAGCCCATGGCCCTGCCCCTGCGCCTGAAGGCTTCCTTCCGGCAGAAGGCGCGGCAGGCAGAATGCCACAACGTGATCGGCTTGATCCCCGGCAGCGATCCCCTGCTGAAGGATGAGATCGTCCTCTACACCGGCCACTTCGACCATTTCGGCATCGGCCTGCCCGATGAAACGGGTGACCGCATCTACAACGGGGCGCTGGACAACGCCAGCGGCACGGCCGCCCTGGTCTGCCTCGCCCGCGCCTTTGCCCAGTCGCCAGTCCGGCCCAAGCGGACCGTGGCCATCATGCCGGTGACCGGGGAGGAGATGGGCTTGCTCGGTTCCACCTGGTTCGTCGAACATCCCCCCTTCGACCTGAAACAGATCGCCATGGTGATCAACAAGGACTGCATGAACCATTTCGGGAAGTGCGATTCCTTTTCCGCATTCCCCGTCGAGTACAGCAGCGCCCTGGCCGACGTGCAACGGATCGCCGTCTCCGCGGGATTGACGCTGCGGACCCGCTCCGTGGACAAGAGCGGCGGCGCATTCCGCAGCGACCACTTCCCTTTCGCCGCCCGCGGCGTGCCGGCCATGTCCGTTGGCACGGGCGGCAAATTCCTCGACCGCAGCGAAGACGAAGTCAAGGAAGTGCGCCGCAAAATCGGTTTCACCTACCACCAGGCCAGCGACAACATCCATCCGTTGTGGGTCTATGACGGTGTTTTGCAGGAACTCGACCTGCTCTATGCCCTCGGGCGCCATTGGGCCGACGGCGCGGCCAAGCCGACCATGGCCATCGGCCGCGACAACCCGTTCTGGGCCACCCGGGTCTGGTACGGGCTGGCCCCCTGAGGAACCGGGGAGGGCAGGAAAAAGAGACATTGCGGCTGCAGGAAAAGAGCCTGCAGGCCATCCGCGTCACCGGCGATCTGACCCGCCTTTACAATCGAGTTTTCTCAACGCCTCGCTGGTCAATAGCGGTGCCGCCGAACGCATCCGCTCCCACCGAGACATGGCCATGAAGTTTTGCGAGAACCACCAAAAAATGGCGGACTATTCGCTTCCATCCCATGGGTTTCCGCAAACACCAATCGTTTCGCTCCTCGCCGGTCAGATCCCCAAATAGGAAAGAAAACGGTTCAGCCAATGACGGGTTGGGGATCTGCCGTCCCAGGGCTTGGACTGGTTGCGGTGCGGCAAGGGAATTGCCGGGTTGTCCTTCCCCAGGAAGGCGCACAGTTTTTCCCAGCCATCCCCCCGTTCCCAATTGAGTTCCAAAAAATCACCCGGCCGGCCGGCGAAATAGGAGCGGGCGCGCTCATTGTGCCGAAGATAAAACTCCTTGAAGTGCCGCTCATGCCGATGGGGGTAGCAATAGCCGTACACGCACTTCCGGCTGTGGCGCAAGGGATGGGTGCGCAGGGAGTGCTTCTTGAGACTCTCGAACCAGGCCGTTTCACTGGCGCGGGTGGTGAGGATAAACTGGCTGCCGGGGACCAGGGCATCCAGTTCCCTGTAGATCAGGGGCCAGGGCCAGTCGGAAAAAAAATCGTATTGCGGCAGGATGCGCAGCACGCCGGACAGGTCACCTCGCGTGGCCACCGCCCTCGTCAAGGCGGCATCGTAGTGGATCGACCGGAACCCCAGGATCGTTGCACACTGGTTCAAGGTCATGGTGCCGGTCCGGTTGAGGCCGATAGCGAAAATTTTTCTGGAGCAAGCCATGACGCCGTGCCTTACGGGTTCAAGCCCCATCTGCCGTGTTGGCAATGAGGGGTGACGCCCCTTTGCTGCCAAAGGGGTGAAAGGCAAACCTGCCAAAGCAGGAAAAAGCCTCGGCGGCGGCAGCCAGCGAAAAATATTCCGGGGGCAAGCCGATGCGCTTCATCGCTTGGTTCATGCGCTCCTCCTTGCGCGGCGGCTGCCGCGGATCATGATTTTAACAGACTCAGCGGATGAATGGTAGGCCGGCTGGGCGCTTCCGGTTCCCTTTTCGTCCCCGTGTCGGATGGGGCGGACAGGAAGGGCCTTTGCATGATATCATTCCCCCATGTCCAAGCAAGGCACTGTCGATCCCGTCAAGGAGACCTGCCGCCTGATCCGCCTGGCGCGTTCCTACTGGGACGACCATCGCAACCTTGCCTGCCGCACCCACCGCGCCATGGCCATGAGGATGTACGAGAGCCTGACCAGAGAGCAGCGGGAAAAGGTCCCCCAGGTGCTGCGGATCTGGCTGCGCTACCGCAGCGAAAAGTACTTCGGCCCCAACCGCACGCCGCCGGGAAGCGTCAACCGCAATAAAAGGCATTTCCGACCCAAGTAATCACGACAGGGATCACGTCTCCGGATTCCTATCCGGCAGCTATTCTGACCCGATTTCTGGAATTTGAAGACCAGACCCCTGACCCCCGGGAAGACTAAATTTCCTTTGGGGACGGACCGGAGAAGTCGGCTGCCGCCAGCCGCACCTCCCGTCCTTTCCAGTTGGCCTCGCCCAGCCTTTTGAAGTGTGGCAGCAGGTGGTACCTCC
>CAZLSH010000096.1:0-5944 GCA_964562095.1 uncultured Clostridia bacterium
ACTCGGCAGCCGCAATATCACGGTCAATGCCGTGGCGCCGGGCTTCATCCTGACCGAAATGACCGAGAAGCTCCCCGACAGCGTCAAGGAGGCGTACGTCGCCCAGATCGCGCTCAAGAGAGCGGGAACGCCGGAAGAGGTGGCCGAGGCCGTCCATTTCCTGGCATCTCCCGCCGCCCAATACATGACCGGGACCGTCCTGAACGTTTCCGGCGGACTCTTAATGTAAAAAAATCCAAGGAGGAAAACATGAAGAAAGAAGAAATCCTGACCAAAGTAAAAGCCGTGGTGGCCGAGAAGCTGAACGTCGGCGAAGACCAGGTGACCGAGGAAGCCAAGTTCGTCGAGGATTTGGGCGCCGATTCCCTGGACCAGGTCGAGCTGATCATGGCCCTGGAGGACGAATTCGAGCTCAAGATCCCCGAGGAGGAAGCCGAGAAGCTGACGACCGTGGGTTCGGCCGTCGAATACGTCCTGAAAAAAGCCCAGTAAACCGATCCCGCACCCATGGATCCCTTTATCAGCAAGAGCGTACCCTTGCGCCGGGTGGTCGTCACGGGCATGGGCCTGATCACGCCGACCGGAAAGAACAAGGACGAGAACTGGGAAAGCATCCGCAACGGCCGCGGCGGCATCGGCCCCATCACCCGTTTTGACGCCCAGCACCATGCCAGCCGCATCGCCGGCGAAGTCAAGAATTACGACGCCAACCAGTACTTCGACCGCAAGGACCTTCGCAAGTACGATCCCTTCATCCAGTTCGCCCTGATCGCCGCCGACGAGGCGGTCAAGGACTCCGGGCTGAACCTGGACACCCTGGACAAGGAGCGCGCCGGGGTGTACATCGGCTCGGGCATCGGCGGTATACAGACCATCGAGACCAACAAGGAAGTGCTGATGCACAAGGGGCCGGACCGCATCTCGCCCTTTTTCCTGCCGGCCTGCATCGCCAACCTCGCCGCCGGCCAGGTTTCCATTAAATTGGGTTTCAAGGGACCCAATATGTCCAATTGCACCGCCTGCGCCACCGGCACCCACGCCCTCGGCGATTCCTTCCGCATCATCCAGCGCGGCGAGGCCGACGTCATGCTCGCCGGCGGCGCCGAGTATCCCATCACGCCGCTGGGAGTGGCCGGCTTCACGGCCATGCGCGCCCTTTCCACGCGCAACGACGAGCCGCAGAAGGCCTCCCGGCCGTTCGACAAGGACCGCGACGGCTTCGTGGTCGCCGAGGGCTCGGCGATCCTGATGCTGGAGTCCCTGGAGAGCGCCCACCGCCGCGGCGCCCGCATCTACGCCGAGGTCATCGGCTACGGCTTCACCGGCGACGCCTATCACATGACCGCCCCCGATCCCGAGGCCGACGGCGCCTTCCGGGCCATGAGGAACGCCGTGGCCGACGCGATGCTCAAACCGGAAGACATCGCCTACATCAACGCTCACGGCACCTCCACCGAACTCAACGACAAATCCGAAACCCATGCCATCAAGCGCCTGTTCGGCGAGCACGCCCTCAAACTGGCAATCAGTTCGACCAAGTCCATGACCGGCCATATGCTGGGCGCTACGGGCAGCGCCGAGGCCGCCTTCACGGCCCTGGCCATCGCCCACTCGTTCATCCCCCCGACCATCAACTACCAGACCCCCGATCCCGAGTGCGACCTGAACTACACGCCCAACCAGGGCGTCGCCCGCGAGATCCCCTACGCCCTTTCCAATTCGTTCGGCTTCGGCGGCACCAACGCTTCCCTGCTTCTGAAAAAATTCAGCGAATAAGCCGGGGGGAGAGGCGGCGAGCCTCTCCCCCTTTTTTCACCGGGAGGAACCCATCATGAAAAGAATCATGGGCGTTCTTGTCCTTCTTCCGTTTCTGGCCTTTTCATCGGCAGCCGCCGAGACCGCAGAGTTTCCCAAGGGGGTCCCGGTCATCGTCCTGACCCATCCCACCCTCTTCCAGGTCCGGAACATCGTCGAATTGTATGAAAGGGACATCCTGCCGCTGCCGGCCATCGTCCTGCTGGGAATCTACCATGAGGACGAGCTGGCCAGCCCCGGGGAGGCCGCGGCCTACCGCGATGCTTTCGCTTACGTCAGGGAAAACGAGATTTCCTGGGTGCATTTCCGCCAGCTCAGCGGCCGGGTGGGAACCGCCGGCCTGTTCAGGGAGAACGACTGGACCGGGCAATTCAGGGAGATCTTCGCTTCGGCCAGCGGCATCATCTTCAGCGGCGGCATGGACATCCCTCCCGCGATCTACGGCCAGGGGACCAGCCTGCTCACCGAGCCCACGACCCCGGCGCGCCATTTGTACGAGGTCTCGTTTCTCTTCCACCTTTTGGGCGGCAGCCGCGATCCCTCCTTCGTCCCGTTTCTCGCCGACCGCCCGGACTTCCCCATCCTGGCCATCTGCCTCGGCCTGCAGAGCCTGAACGTGGCCATGGGCGGCACGCTGGTCCAGGACATTCCCAGCGAAATCTATGGCTGCAGGACGGTCGAGGAGGTGCTGGGCGGAGACGCCGACCGCATTCATTCCGGGGTGTACCTGGAGAAGCTGCACCCCCATGACCCCGACCTGGCTTCACCGTTCCACCGCATCCGCCTGGCCAAGGACAGCCTTTTTGTGAGAAAAATGGGCTTTGCCGGCAGCGACACCCCCGCGGTTGCCACCTCGCACCACCAGGCGATCGACCGGCTGGGGCCCGGTTTGCGCGTCACCGCCACCTCCATGGACGGCAGGATCGTCGAAGCCGCGGAGCACGGCCGCTTTCCAAAAGTCCTTGGAATCCAGTTCCATCCCGAGCGCCATGCCCTGTACCGCAAGGGGCTGTTCCTGCGCCGGGAAGGGGGCGCTCCCCTCGACTTCAACTATCTCTCCTTCCTGAAAGCGCACCCCCCCTCGCACGCATTCCACCTGGCGATCTGGAAGTGGTTTGGCGAACAGGTCGCAGTTCAGAAATAAGATGAGGTTCGAAGTTCGATGTTCGAAGTTTTTGGAAAAGAGATCTCAAAATGACATCCTGGATTGAATCACTTAGATAAAAATATCCGAAGGCTAATCAAGCCGCCAATTTGCTTTCCAGATTAATCCCGCTTGAGGCTTTTTCTGGCAACGTCGAACATCGAACTCCGAACATCGAACCTGCTTTTTTTATAGAGGGTACTTGCTCTCGATATAGTCCTTCAAATGCCGGATCTGGAAGTCCTTGTCCTTGATCATGGCCTTGATGATGTCGCCGATGGAGATCATGCCCGTGACCTTGTCCTGTTCGTCGACCACCGGGATGTGGCGGATATGGTTCTGGGTCATCACGCCCATCAGGTCGTTGACGTCGTCCTCGGACCGGGCCACGATCAGCCTCGCGCGCGGCGTCATGACGTCCTTGACGGCCAGCCCCTTGACGTTGGCCTGGCTGCGGAAGCAGCTGCGCATGACATCGCGCTCGGAAACGATGCCCTGGACGTTCTGCTGCCCGTCCAGGACGATCAGGGCGCCGATGTTCCTGGCGCTCATCTCCTGCAGGGCATCGCTGACAATGGCGTCGACATGAATGGAGAATACTTCCCTGCCTTTGCCTTCCAAGATTTTTTCAGCTTTCATGCTTCCTCCCCGGCGCTCCGTGCCCGCGCCTAGGACCGCAGCCTACACGAATCGTTAAAAAAAATCAAACCCGAGGGAAGAGAGAGGGAAGACAGAGGGAAAGGCAGAGGGAAGACAAAGTGGGAAAGAGGTCCACGTAAGCGCTTTTCCCACTCTCTCTTCCCTCATTCTTCCCTCTCTCTTCCCTCTGTCCTCCCTTGTGCTATTGACGGGAAAGTTTAACCTGATACAATATGGGCTAATCCAAAAACGAGGTGTTTTCATGGAAAAATACAGTTCTCAACAACTGATGGACATCGAGCACAAGTTCGGCGCCCATAACTACCACCCCCTGGAAGTGGTCATCGCCAAGGCCGAGGGCATCTGGGTCGAGGACCCGGAAGGCAAGCGCTATATCGACATGCTGTCGGCCTACTCGGCCGTCAACCAGGGCCACCGCCATCCGGCCATCATCAAGGCCCTGAAGGACCAGGCCGACGTCCTGACCCTGACTTCGCGCGCCTTCTTCAACGACCGCTGGCCGCTGTTCGCCAGGAAGCTGGCCGAGCTGACCGGCAAGGAGATGATCCTGCCGATGAACACCGGCGCCGAGGCCGTGGAAACGGCCATCAAGACCATGCGCAAGTGGGGCTACCTGGTCAAGAAGGTCGAGGCCGACAAGGCCGAGATCATCGTTTTCTGCGAGAATTTCCACGGCCGCACCACCACCATCGTCTCCTTCTCCACCGATCCCGAAGGCCACGATTATTACGGCCCCTACACCCCGGGCTTCAAGATCGTCCCCTATAACGACCTGCAGGCCGTGGAAAAGGCGATCAGCAAGAATACGGTGGGCATCCTGGTCGAGCCCATCCAGGGCGAGGCCGGCGTCGTGGTCCCCGATCATGGCTTTCTGGCCGGCCTGGGCAGGATCGCCAAGAAGCACAACGTCCTGCTGGCCATGGACGAGATCCAGACCGGCTTCTGCCGCACCGGCAAGCTGTTCGCCTACCAGCACGAGGACGTCGACCCCGACCTCATCATCATGGGCAAGGCGCTGGGCGGCGGGGTTTTCCCGGTGAGCGCCGTGGCCGCCAACCAGGACGTGCTCGGCGTCTTCAAGCCCGGCACCCACGGCTCGACTTTCGGCGGCAACCCCCTGGGCTGCGCCGTGGCCATGGCCGCCATCGACGTCCTGCAGAACGAGAAGCTGGCCGAACGCGCCGCTGAGATGGGAGACTATTTCATGGCCCAGCTGCGCGACCTGCAGAAACAATCGTCCAAGATCAAGCGGGTGCGCGGCAAGGGGCTGCTGATCGGCATCGTCCTCAACGAATCGGCCGGCAAGGCCCGCCAGTACACGACCGCCCTGAAGGCCAAGGGGCTGCTCTGCAAGGAGACCCACGACTGGATCATCCGCTTCGCGCCGCCGCTGATCATTGCCAAGTCCGACATCGATTCCGCCATGGAGAAGATCAGGGAAGTCCTGGGCTAAATGATCATTTTTCGCGCCGATGTCTCGCCCCGGACCGGGCTGCGGTCAGTGCGCCGCTGCGCCTGGCTGGCCTCGCTGCTGAGAAAGGGAAACGACGTCCTGCTCTGCTGCCGCGAGGACAAACAGGCGGCAAAATTCCTGGCCGGGGCGAAGATCCCCTTCTCACTGGTCAAGGACCCGGCGGCCTGCGATGTTTCCGAGGCCGGGGCCGTCCTCTTTGACCTCTCCTCCTTCTCCAGCCAGGACATCGCCCTGCTGGGCAAGGCAAAGCAAAACGGCGTTCAAACCATCCAGATCGTTCCCTGCGGCGGAGAGCGCCAGGCGGCCGATTTCGTCGTTTCGCCCTGCGCCGAGTTGGCGGACGCGCTGCTGCACCACAAGTTCCGCCACTTCAACAGGGCCAAGAGGAAATACCGGGAGAGAACCCGGCTGATCTTCATCAATCTGGGCGACATGCTCCCCTATCGCGGCTTGCGCGCGATCGTGGACACGCTGCACCGCCTGCGCTTCAGGATGAAAATATCGCCGGGTCTGGCCTTGAAAAAGGCCGACAAACGCAACCTGATGCGCATCTACCCCGGCATTCATTTCCGCGGCAAGAGCGAGAGCCCGGCCCGCGCCTATTTCGAGGCCGACCTGGCCCTGATCCCCCCCGGCGACGAGGCCCTGGAAGCGGCCTGCGTCGGCACCCCGGCCCTGTATTTTCCTGTCGCCAAAGATCAGGAAACCCTGGCCGATGCCTGGGCCGCGAAGGGGCTCGGGGTGAAAATCCCCTCCCTGGCCGATTTTTCGGTTGACGGGGTCCGCGAAGCCCTAGCTCCCCTGAACCGGGAAACTCGCGAAAAAATGGGTGCTGCCGGCCGGGCGCTGGT
>CAZLSH010000096.1:6044-7384 GCA_964562095.1 uncultured Clostridia bacterium
ATAGAACCAGCACCAGCCCCGTCGCCAGCGCGATCATGACGAATATCGGCACGGCCATGTAGCGGTAGACGTCCAGCAGCGAAGCGCCGAAGTATTCATTGGTCAGGATCAGGCAGAGGTGGAGCGGCGAGACCAGGATGCCGGCGAAGCCGACGACATAAATGTAGAGGCAGAGATAGAAGTAGTTGGGCAGGTGCTGGATCAGCGGCAGCAGCACCGGGAAGGCGATGGCGATGTAGGCAGTATTGACTCCGGTCAGGAAAGCGACGGTGAAAGAGACCAGGAAGATGAAAACAACGACCATGCCCAGCGAGAAATCCATGGTCCTGAGGGTGTCGAAGGCCGACGAAGCCTGCAGCACGCGCTGAAAGACGATGACCGCGGCGATGACCAGCAGGCTGCGGATCGTCGTTTTCCCGAAGACGATGGAGGCGATCTCCCTGGGCCCGACCTTTTTCCAGATGCTCAGCCCCGCGGTGACCAGCAGCAGCGCCCAGTGCAGGGGCAGCGGCAGCAGCGGCGGCAGCTTGGCGAAGAACAGCACGATCACGGCCAGGATCGGCCAGGTGCCGGCGAAGAAATCGCGCGCCGTGGCGTGAATGCCGTTGCCCGGGGCCGGGCGATCAGGGCCGACTCCATGGCGCCTGAAATAAAGGAACGCGACGGCCAGCCCCATGACGACGTGCAGGAACGAGAACGGCAGCTGGAAAAGGATGATGCGGCGCATGGGGATGCGCGACAATGTCTGGAAGAGGAGCAGGCCGGCATAGAGCGGCCAGATCAATTCCCAGTCGTGGCGGAACCAGAAGTTCAGGAAGGCGCTGAAGGCCGGCTTCAGCTTCATCTTGGCGGTGGAGACCTGGACCAGCGGCGCCGAGAGCAGCGCCCCGCCCGGCATGGGCAGGAAGCCGATGATCGCCGGCGAGACCATGGCCACCAGCCGCTTGTCGCGCACCATGGTGTTCAGCGAGTCGATCAGCCGGTCGTACATGCGCCGGCTCTTCTGCACGGCGCCGATGGCCTGCACCAGGACGATGATCAGGAACAGTTCGAGAGTCTCGGGGTCGCTCAGCCCCTGCCAGGCGCTGCGGGCGGCCTGGAGCAGGTTGCCCCGGAACAGGACGACGGTGAGCGCGGTGATGGCCAGGACGGCAAGGGAAAGCTCGACCTTCCAGCGCAGGAGCAGGATGAGCAGCACGACCAGCATGATGAATTTAAGGGCCAGGATCAACTCGCTTTCTCCATTGTGGAAAACCGATTATAAACAAAACCGCTTCGCAGCGCAAACCCGAAGAGAAGTGTTGGTGTCAGTGATAGTGTTAGCAGGAAGCCGGAGGAAA
>CAZLSH010000097.1:0-7295 GCA_964562095.1 uncultured Clostridia bacterium
AGAAAGAACAGAAATGCTCTTCTCTCTGACTATCACTATCACTATCACTACCACTTATACCCGTAAGGCCTCTTGCTGACACTGCCACTGACACTGACGGTTCAGTCTATTCCTTGTTGCCGAAATCGATATCGTCGGGCAGCTCGTTGACGTCGCGCACGCCCTGGTAAGGGAAATGCTCGGCCAGCAGGCGGCCGCACTCCTCGATGCCGCGGATCAAGCCCTCGTTGAACCGGCCTTCCCTGAAGTCGCCCGCCATGGCCGCCACCAGTTTGTCCCAGAACTCCTGGCCGACCTTTTGGTGAATGCCCTCGTCGCCCACGACGACGAAGCGCCGCCGGGAGGGGACGACGAAGAAAAGGATGCCGTTGCGGTCCTTGGTATCGCGCATCTTCATGCGGTCGAAGGCGCGCTCGGCGGCATGGCGGACGCTGCCGTAGAAAAAGCGCGAAACGGAAACGCGCATCTCGCCCGAGGTCTGTTTCTCCGCCGCGGCGATGGCCGCCTTGACCCGGTCGTCGTCGATGATTTCAAGCAGCCTGTGCTGGCTCATGAACGCCATGTCCGCCTCCCTACCACGAGCCGGAGGCGCCGCCGCCTCCCGACCTGCCGCCGCCGCCGGAGAATCCTCCCCGACCGCCGCCGCCACCGCGCCCTCCCGACAGGATGGTGAAAAGCAGGTAGATGGCCAGCGAGGGATTGGTGATGAACAGGATGAGGAAGAAGAGGATGCCGATGCCCAGCATGATCTTTTCGCCAAGGGTCATGGGCCGGCCCTCATCGCCTGGCTGCTCGCCCCCGCCGGCATCCGCCCCAGCTCCGGAAACGACCGCGATCAGGCGGTCGACGGCGGCGCGCACGGCGCCGTCGTTGTCCCCGCCCTGCAGCCGCGGCACGATCTCGCCCTCAATGATGCGGCCGGCCAGGGCGTCGGGGATCGTTCCTTCCATGCCGTAGCCCGTTTCGATGCGCAGCCGCTTGTCCTCGGCCATGATGAACAGGACCAGGCCGTCGTCGAGCCCGCGGCGGCCGACCTTCCAGGCCGCGAAGGCCTTGACCGCCCATTCATCGAGCGGAACGATCCCGGTGGTCCGGCCGATGTAGACGATGACCTGGTGCCCGCTGGACCTTTCATACGCTTCCAGCCTGGCATCCAGCTCGGCGGCGGCCGCAGCCGACAGGAAGCCGGCCTCGTCGGTCAGCCAGCGCTGGGGAGCCGCCGGAATCGGAACCGCAATCCCTTCAGCGGCTCGCTCTGACGGAGCTGCCGCCGAGGGGGACTGGGCCTGCACTCCTGCGCAAAAAGCGAGCAGGAACAGGCCGGCCAGCGCCGGCAGAAGCAGCCGCCGGTTGCTCACGAACTAAAACTGGACCTTGGGAGCGGTCTCGGCTCCGGGCTGCGACTTGAAATAGGCCTTTTCCTGGAAGCGCTTGCCCAGGAAGTTGGCGATGATGACCGTGGGGAAGCTCATGCGCTTGGTGTTGAAGCCCTGGGCCGCCTCGTTGAAGCGCATGCGTTCGACGTTGATGCGGTTCTCGGTCCCCTCCAGCTGCACCTGCAGGTCGCGGAAGTTCTGGGTGGCCTTGAGGTCGGGATACTTCTCCACCACCACCATCAGGCGTGACAGGGCCGAGGAAAGACCGTCCTGCGCCTGCTGGAACTTGGCAAAGGCTTCGGGATCGGCGGCCGGGTTGTTGCCCAGCTGGATCTGGCCGACCTTGGCGCGGGCCTCGGTCACCTGGGTGAAGGTATCTTTTTCGAACTCGGCGGCGCCCTTGACTGTCTCCACCAGGTTGGGGATGAGGTCGGCGCGGCGCTGGTAGGCGTTTTCCACTTGCCCCCATTGCGACAGGGCTTTCTGGTCGAGGGCCACCAGGCCGTTGTAGGCGCTGATCGCCCACAGGGCGACGATCACCACCACTCCGATCAGGATCACCAGGGGACTCAGCAACAGCTTCTTCATGTTCATTTCCTCCATGCGGGCGAATTTTCTTCGTCGCGAATTATCATTCGCTTCATTTTACAGGGAAATTCCCGGCCTGGCAAGGAACGGGGCCGGTTTTCAAGCCAGGACGCCGATGCCACGGTGCTTTTCGGCAATGGCCGCGGCCAGGCGGTCCAGGGCCTGGTATTCCTTCTCGCCGGGGAAGCCCTTGGCCAGCACGGTCTCCAGCAGCTCGACCTTGATGTTGCCGAGCGCGGCCGTCAGGTTCTCCACCATCCGCCCGCCCCAGCCGTAGGAACCGATGATGGCGGCGAACTTCAGCTTTGGCCTCAGGGCGTTGACCAGGAAAGCGGCGTGGGCAGCGGCCGGGTGGGGGCCGCCGAGCACGGTCGGGGCGGCCAGGATCACCGTGGAGGCATCCACCAGCTCCCTGGCCAGCTCGCCGATGTCGGTGTGGACCAGGTTGAAGGGCATGACCTCGACCCCGGCGCGGATCAGCGAGCCCGTCAGGCGCTCGACCATTTCGCGGGTGCTGCCGTGCATGGAGACAAAGGGGATCAAGGCCAGGTTGCGGGTTCTGTCCGAGACCCATTCGCGGTAGGCATCGAGGATGAAGGCCGGGCGCGGGTAGACCACGCCGTGGCTGGGGGCGATCATGTCGATCGCCATCCCCTGCAACCTGTCCAGGTGCTTGCGGATCGGCAGGCGGAAGGGCATCATGATCTCGGCGAAGTAGCGCTTCGCCGCATGGAAGGTGCGCGCCTCGTCGCTGAGGACGGGGCGGCTCTGGGCCAGGTGGGCGCCCAGGAAATCGCAGCTGAACAGCAGCTTGTCCTCGCGCAGGTAGGTGAGCATGGTCTCGGGCCAGTGCACCCAGGGGGCCAGGATGAACTCCAGGGTCTTGCCGCCGAGGTCCAGGGTGGCGCCGTCGGCAACGACCAGGAATTTCTCCTCGGGGAGGAGGAGCAGGTCCATGAGCAGGGCCTTGCATTTCTCGTTGGTGACGACCAGGGCCTCGGGGAAGATTTCCAGGACTTCCGGTATGGAGCCGGAATGATCCTGCTCGGCATGCTGGCTGACGACGTAGTCGACGCGGGTCACGCCGGCTTCCTGAAGGTTGTCGATCAGGTCGCCGGTCTTGGCGGGGTCGACGGCGTCGATCAGCGCGGTCTTGCTTCCGCCGCGCACGATATAGGCGTTGTACGATGTTCCGTCGGGCAGCGGGATCAGCTCGTCGAAGAGCCGCCGGTCCCAGTCAAGGGCCCCCACCCAAATGATGTCTTTCCCTATTTCAATGGCCGCCATTTTGCCTCCACGTTGAGAATGAAAAAAATAACGCCGCCGGCACCGGTCTCATGACCGGATGGCGGATCCTTCCTTCCCGCTCAGTCCGTGGGCTCGAAAGAGTCCTTGCCGGCACCGCAGACCGGGCAGACCCAGTCCTCGGGGATATCCTCGAACGCAGTGCCCGGCTGGATTCCGGAGTCGGGATCGCCGTCGGCCGGATTGTATACGTAGCCGCAAACGGTACACACATACTTCTTCATGTTCGCCTCCTGTTCCGCCGCGGGGCTGGCGTCGGCTCCGCCGCGGCGCGGGTCCCAATTATAGGGTCAAATCCGCTCCGTGTCAATGCGCCCCCAAACGGCTCCTACAAGCTCTTGATCAGGCGCATGATCTCGGTTTTCAGCGCCTCGTCCTGGGTCATCCCCAGCGCCTGCTCCAGCTGGTCCAGGGCTTTCCTCCTTTCGCCAAGCCTGGCCGCGACCCGGGCGCCGTTGACCAGGATGAGGGGGTCGGGAGCGGGCAGCAGCAGGAGCGCCCGGTCAAAGCTCTCGCCCGCTTCCGGCAAACGCCCCAGGTTTTCCAGGGCCAGCCCTTTCAGGTTGAACAGCGGGGCAAAGCGCCGGTTGAGCAGCAGCCCCTTTTCCGCGTAACGCAGGGCCGAATCGTACTGGCTGAACTTGATCTCCAGCATCGCCAGGTTGGCGAAGGCGTTCTCCGGCGTCTGGTATTCCTGGGCATTGGCGGCGATGAGCAGGTTTTCCTTGGCCTGCTCGTAATTGCCCATCTCGCTGTAGGCCGTCCCCAGCAGGTTATGGGCGTCGTAGAATTGCGGGCTGACCTGCAACAGGAGTTCCAGCAGGTCGACGGCCTTGGGGAATTCGCGGCGGTAGACATGGACCAGGGCCATGCCGTTCAAGGCCGGCACCAGGCGCGGGTTTTTCTTCAGCGCCGCCGCCAGCCTGTCCGCCGCCAGGTCCAGCTTGCCGTTGTTCAGGTAGCCGACGCCCTCGTTGGCCAGGTATTCGGCCGACCCGGGCTGCAGCTGACCCGGGGTCGTGCGCGGCCGGTTGCCGCCGCAGGACAGCAGCGTCGCCGCCGCCGCCACCATCAGGATGATCTTTTTCATGTTGCCCCCTTTGCTCCCTTGACTTTGTACACTTTCAGCGGCCTGGAAATGCCCGTCAGTTTCTTCTCGCCCAGCAGCTCGAAAACGAAGCGCCCCCGGGTCGCCTGCTGGGTCTGCTCGGAGACCACGATCTCGTCGCAGCCGGCCACCGTCGATTCCAGGCGCGAGGCGATGTTGACGGTGTTGCCCAGCACGGTGAATTCCAGGCGCTTGGGCGAGCCGAAGTCGCCGGAGATCAGCTTGCCCGAATGGATGCCGATGCGCACCTGCACGCGGTTGTTCTCCTCAACCTGGCCATTGAGCTCGCGCAGCCGCGCCATCATCTCCAGGGCGGCGACGATGGCGCGCTCGGCATGGTCGGCGCATTCGAGGGGGACGCCGAAAACGGCCATGATGGCATCGCCGATGAACTTGTCCAGCGTACCGTTGTGGCGGAAGATGATCTCGGTCATCTCGGTGAAGAAATGGTTCAGGAACATGCCCACGGCGATGGGGGTCATCTGCTCGGCCCGCGAGGTGAACTGCACGATATCCATGAACAGGACCGTGGCTTCCGATTCGCGGTACGGCATGAGCTCGCCGGTGTTGCTGTCCTGGAACTCCAGCAGCCGCGAGACCACCGCCGGCGAGTGATAACGCTCGAGCCGCGCGCGCAGCCGCCGCTCGCGGTTCAGCTTGTCCAGGCTGTTGGCCCCCTCGATGGCGAAGCCGGCGAAGTTGGCGATGATGGACATGACCTCGAGTTCCTTCTCGCCGAACACCTGGGAGGCGCTCGAGGTGTCGACGTAAATCAGGCCGTAGATGCATTCCTTGGTCCAGATGGGCACCGAAATGGCCGAGGTGATGCCGTACATGATGATGCTGTTCGAGCTGTCGAAGCGCGAATCATTCATCGTGTTCGACGACAGGATGGCCACCTTCTCATGGATGGCCTTCAGGGCGATGGTCTTGGAAATGCGCACGTCGTCGGCCGCCTGCGCCTGCATGGAATAGGTGTACTTGAGGCGGACGTCGTTCTGCTTTTCGTCGAAGTAGAAAATGTAGATCTTCTCGGGATGCACGAACTGGAAGATCAGGTCGCCCAGCTTCTGGAAGCTCTCGTCGATGTCCTGCGAGGCGATCAGGCTCTTGCCCAGCGCCGTGAGCGAGGCCAGGAAGCTCGGCTCTTCGCGCTTGCGCCGCGCCTTTTTCTCCGCCGGCAGCAAATCCTCCAGGGGGACCATCATCGAGATCCTCTGGTCGTCGGTATCGCGGTAGCTCTCCTTCTTGTCCACCGCCAGGTAGCTGAGAATGGTCCGGCCGATGGTGATCTTGTCGCCGACCTCCAGCGCCTTCGACTGCACGCGGCGGCCGTTGACGTAGCAGCCGTTGGTGCTGTTCATGTCGGAGAGCTTGAAGCCCTTGGCGGTGCGCTGCAGGCGGCAGTGCTGCCGCGAGACGGTGTTGTCCTTCAGCTCGATGTCGTTGTCGGGCAGCTTGCCGATGACCACCGCGTCCTTGGCCAGGAAAAAGACCTTCAGCTCGTCGTCGGCCAGGAATTCTAGCTTGAAGTCCATTCGCTTTTCAGGCTCCGGGTCATCAGGTCGCCGATGGCCTCGGCCACGCCCTTGCCTTCGAAGAGCACGCGGTGCACCTCGCGGGTGATGGGCATTTCGATGTTCAGGTCCCCGGCCAGGCGCTGGATGGCCTTGGTCGTCTCCACCCCCTCGGCCACCATCGGCGTCGAGCGCTCCACCGCCGCCAGCGACTCGCCCAGCGCGATGCGCCGTCCCAGCTGAAAATTTCGCGACAGGCTGCCGAAACAGGTCAGCATCAGGTCGCCGATCCCGGCCAGACCCCAGAACGTCTCCGGCCGGGCCCCCAGGCGGACGCCGAGGCGGGAGATCTCCATGTTGGCCCGCGTGACCATGGACGCCGTGGTGTTGCAGCCGTAGCCCAGGCCGCTGATCATGCCCGAGGCGATGGCCATCACGTTCTTCAGCGATCCGGCCACCTCCAGGCCGCGCAGGTCGCCCGAGCGGTAGATGCGCAGGGTCAGTGACGAGAAGCTCTCCTGGACTGGGCCCAGCAGCTCCTCGTTTTCCGCGGCCACGGCCACGGCCGTCGGATGCCCCTGGGCCAGCTCGCGGGCGAAGGAGGGCCCGGACAGGGTCAGCCATTGCCGCAGCGCGCCGGGACCGAAGACCTCGGCCGCCACCTGGGACATGGTTTTGAGGGAATCGGACTCGAAACCCTTGGAAAGGCAGAGCAGAACATGATCCCCGCGCAGGAGCGCCGGCAACCGCCGCAGCATCGGCCGCATGAACTTCGAGGGCACGGCCAGGACCAGGACCGCGGCGCGCCCGACCGCGTCCTCCAGGTCGGCGCTGACGCCCAGCTCCGGGGACAGCTCAATGCCGGGGAGGAAGACGCGGTTCTCGCGGCAGGCGCGGATGTCGGCGAGGACCGCCGCCTCCCTGGCCCATAGGCGGACATCCTTGCCGCGACGGGCCAGGTAGTCGGCGAAAGCCGTGCCCCAGGAGCCGCCGCCGATGACCAGTATGCTATTCATTTTTCCTGAAGGCGAACTTCCTTTCGCTGCCGTCCAGCAGGCGCGCGATATTGCCGCGGTGGCGGAACACGATCAGCAGCAGCATGGCGAACGCCACCATGGCCGTTTCGGCCGTCTGCGTGAAAAGGATGGCGAAAAACAGCGCCGCCGTTCCCAGCAGCGATCCCAGGGAAACGAAGCGGGTCTGCGCCAGGGCCCAAAAGAAAAAAACCAGGAAAACCAGCAGCGCGGGGAAATGGAAGACCAGGAAAACGCCGACCAGCGCCGCCACGCCCTTGCCGCCGCTGAATTTCAGGAAGACGGGGAAAACATGGCCCAGCAGGACGGCCAGCCCCCCCAGCAGCACGCCCCGGCCGCCTTGCGTCTCTTCCAGGTAGTGAGCGCC
>CAZLSH010000098.1:0-7141 GCA_964562095.1 uncultured Clostridia bacterium
AATCACAAATTTCAAATTCCAAATTCCAATTAACCAAACAAAGGCGCTTCCAGATTCATCTCTTTGTTTTGGTCATTGGTGCTTGGAATTTATTTGTGATTTGGAGTTTGTGATTTGGAATTTAATTTTTCCTATTTCATTTTTTACGCGTCACGATAGTTAGCTCCGGATTAATAGACATTTCCGATGCCGACCTGCACCAGGAAGTTCTGCGCGGCGGCCTTGCGCAGGTTAAACGCGAAATCGAGGCGGATGGGGCCCATGGGGGTGCGGTACTTCAGGCCAAAGCCCAGGGCGCGCTCCATCTTTTTCAAATTGAGGTCGCTGGACTTGCCGAAGACGTTGCCCACGTCGGCGAAAAAAGTGTAGTACAGGTTTTCCACCGGCAGCAGCAGGCTGGGCACGGTGGCTTCCAGGTTGAGCAGCAGCAGGATGTTGCCGCCCTCGGGGTTG
Organism: uncultured Clostridia bacterium; assembly: GCA_964562095.1. Classification (GTDB taxonomy): domain Bacteria; phylum Acidobacteriota; class Aminicenantia; order UBA2199; family UBA2199; genus UBA2199. The sequence goes on from CAZLSH010000098.1 coordinate 454, forward strand.
TTTGAATCGAGATTGATGGGGCCCAGGCGGTCGTTGCGCGTGCCGCGGAAAGAATGCGAGCCGCCGGCAAAGAAACGCTCGGTGATCGACATGTCGCCGAAGCCGATGCCGTTCTTGACCGAGATGCTGAAGACGCCGTCGCGCAGCAAGGGGTAATGGCGCTGGTAGTTCCAGAAGAACTTCAGGAACGTGTAATCCTTCTCGAACAGGGGCAGGCCCAGCTTCAGGTCGGCGGTGAGGAAATGGCCGTTGCGGGGATTGAACGGGTCGTTGCGCCCCTCGTTGACGAAGGAGAGCGACAGGGCGGCGGTGTTGAACGGCTTGTCCAGCTGGTCGACGCCGAACACCGGGATCTCCAGCCGGGTGAGCGAGGTGCGATACCACTTGGCCGAGCCAAGCAGGTACAGATTGTCGGAGAAACGCTTCACGAGCGAGGCGCCCAGCCCCCAGCGCTTGAAGCGGTAGCTGGGATAGCTTTCGTCCTCTTCCCAAAGCTGCAACGACGAGTTGACCTTTTGGTCGAAGAACAGGGGCGTGTCGACGGTCAGGATGCCCCGGCGATCGTTGACCACCAGCCGTTTGTCGCGCGTGCTGACGCCCAGCTGCAGGGTGGTCGCCAGCGAAGAGGTCGACTGGAACAGGTTCTTTTCCTGGAACTCGAGCGTGCCGCGGGGCCCGCGGCGCTCCTCCCAGCCGATGCCGAAGCCGTATAGGCGGCTGCGGTCAGGGACGACCCGCACCAGGACATCGAGGGTCTGCCCACCCCTGGCGATCTTCTCCACGCGCAGCTCGGAAAAGACGGCGCTATTCTCGACATCGGCGCGGAAGGCTTCCAGCCGGTTGCGGCTGAAGGGCTGCCCCCGGCGCAGCGGGAACAGCTTGCGCAGGAACTGGCGCTGGGCGGCGGAGGCGCCGATGAGGATCAGCTCGCCCATGCGCTTGCGCTCCTTTTCGTCGATGGTGATCAGCAGCGACTTCTCCTCACCCTGGGAAAGCTCGTAGCGGATGCCGGCGTCGTCGTAGCCGTTGTCCCAGTAAAAATTCTGCAGCCGGGCGATGTCGTCGCTGAATTGCTTGGGCACGTAGGGGCTGCCGGTGCGGCTCTTCAGCAGCCGGTACAGGTCGGCGCTGGCGAACGCCCGGTTGCCGTTGAACTCGACGCTGCCCATGCGCAACAACCGGCCTTCGTTGATGACGAAGTCGATGTCGACGCGGCGGCCGCGGAAGGTCGGCTCCAGGCGGATCTCAATGGGTGAAATGCCCTGGTAGTAGTAGTAGAGCTTGAGCACTTCCATGTCGGCCACCAGGGAATTGAGCCGCAGCCAGAACAGCCTGTTGAACAGCAGGTCGTCGGCGCGGATGATCTCCTGGATCTTTTGCTCGCTCAGCGCCTGGTTGCCGCTGACGGAGATCCTACCCAAACGGTAGCGGCTCCTTTTTTCCGCCGTGAACACGATGGTCTTGTCCGCGCCGCGGGTGGTGACGGAGGACGTAATGCGGGCGTCGAAGTAGCCTTCGTTCTTCAGGTGGTTCAGCAGCCGGGCCCGGCTTTCTTCCTCGGCCCATTTCTCGAAGACCTGCCGCTCCCAGACGTCGGAGGTCAGCGCCATCCTTTCGGCCATGCCCTGGAAGATAAAACGGTAGCGGAAGCCGCAGGCGATCGTCACCGTCACGTTGACCGCCGTGCGCTCGGCATCCAAAAATTCCTCGTGCACCTTGATCTCCGGAAAATAGTAGCCATGCCCCTTCAGACGCAGGCGCGCCTTTTCGCCGGCCTTGGCGAACTCGTCCGGGACGTATTGGCTGCGGCCGTGGTACATGCCGAGAATGGCGCCCGCCTGCTTCGGGTCATCGATGTCCACCGCCAGGCGCGCGATGCGGGCGATGCGGCCCGGGGTGATGGCGAAGCGCACGGTGCATGAGGAACGGTCCGCCGACAGGCGGACGCCGGGCGACACCCTGGCGTTGAAGTATCCGCGCGACCGGAACAGGGTCTGCAGCTCCTCCAGCGCCCTGGGCAACCGGCTTTCCTCAAACAGCTCTCCGCGGCGCAGGGAATAGATGGCCGTGCGCATCGCCCTCGCCCGCAGCGGCGGATCGCCGCTGAACTCCAGGGAGCGGATGCGCGGTTTGCGCTGCAGGAGGAAGAGAACGTCCAGCCCCTGGCCTTCCTGTTCCTGGACCTTGACCTCGATGCCGGCGAACAGGCCGGTGCGGTTCAGCCTCTCGATGTTGCGCCGGATGTCGCGGTAGTGGTAGGGCTCGCCGGGGCGCAGGTCGACCAGCGGACGGTAGGGAAGCAGCCCGGCCGCATGCCGCCCGTCGGCATCGAGCAGCCGCACCTGGCCGATGAGCCGCTCCGGTCCCAAGGGCGTGGAGGCCGGCAGCCAGGCGGCCAGCGCCAGGAGCAGGCCGGCGGATGCCAGCAGCCGGCGGGCGGGAAGCATGCGGCGGCGGTCCAATGCGACCTCAGCGCCGGGCGCGCAGGCGCAGGTCGAGGCTGTAACGCCCTTCCTGGTTGCGCATGGCGATCAATGACAGGCTGGGTGAAAGCTGGTACTGCAGGTAGAGGATCTCCTGGCGCGATGTCGAGAGGGTGGTGGAATAGACGACGAGCAGGCCCTTGGAGATCGTCTTGCCGATGGTCAGCCGCGAGGAATCCACCGTCGACTGCCCGGAAGCGGAAAAACCGGGATCGATGCGCAGCAGGTCAATCCCCAGCAGTTGGTTGGCGCGGTTCTTGATTTCCTCGGTCAGCTTGGCGGTGACCAGGGCGGTGCCGCCTTCGCTGGAGCTTTTCTCCAGCGAGCCGGTGCGCTGGAACACCTCGCCCAGGGATACCAGGGCCAGGATGTCCTGGGTCGGCAGCGGCGGCGAGGAACTCAGCTCGGGCTTGGCGCGCGAGGCGCTGCCGCGGATGTCGAAGCGGATGCGGTAACTCTGGATGAAGGCCTCCGATTCGACGTGGATCAACGGGTCGATGACGGCATTGTTGTTGAACACCAGCTTGGCCTTCAACAGGTTGAAGGAGCGGTCGGAAAAATGGATCTCCCCCTGGCTGCCTTCGCAGCTGCCGTTCAGGATCGGGAAGCTGGCGGTGCCGGTCAGGCGCAATTTGAAACGGCCGCGGATGCGCCCCAGCGAATTCTGCATCAGGATGTTCTCGCTGGCCATGGCGATGTCCAGCCGCAGCATTTCCAGGATCTTGGACTCGGCGGTGGACAGCTGCGAGCGGGTGCTGAAGACGATGCGCTCGTCGATCTCGCGCAGCCAGTCGACCGATTGGAACGCCAGCGAGCCCGAGAGCAGCAGCTGTTTCTCCTCGTACTTCAGGTTCAGGCTGGGGTTGACCAGGCAGGAGACGCGGTCCATGGGATAAAGGCGCAGGTCCTTGCCCTGCAGGTTGAAGGTCATCTGCTGTACCCGGCCATCGGCCAGGGCCAGCTGGCCGTTGCCCTCGACCGGGCCGCCCCCCATCCGGCCGCGCAGCGACTGCAGGGAGAAATCGCCGCCGGCGAAAGTGACCGTTCCCTGGAAATCGTCCAGGGAATGCGAGAAGTTGGGCAGGGAGAGCGTTTGCCCTGATAGAACGGCGACGCCGCGGCTGCTGAGGCCGCCGTCGGCGGCCGTAAAGATCTGCCCCAGCAGGCGCATGCTGCCGACGTTGTTCTTCCAGGGGATGAGCATGTCCAGGTCGCTCAGGTCGACATGGAACGACCCGGAGTATCGTCCGCGGGCGAGGGCGATCTCGACGCTGAAGGGCGAGGGCCCCGCCGGGTGCAGCGCCTGGCCGCTGGCATTCAGGCGGAAATCGGAAAAATCGGTCAGCAGGCTGGCTTGACCCTCCACGGCGAATCCGCGGTCGGCATAGTAATGCGCGTCGCGGAGGCGATAGGTCAGCTTCAGCGGATCCTTCATGAACTCGCCGCTGCCGGAGATTTCCAGGTCGGCCCGGCCGCGGAAGCCGCCCAGCAGTTGCGAAAAGTCAATGTCCTCGATGCGTCCCCGCAGGTCGAAGCGCCGGTGCTGGAAATCGATGCCCATGTCGCCGCGCGCCCGGCCGCCGCGATGGCTGAACTCGAGTGCGGAAAGTTCGATGCCCTGCAGGTTGGAGCGCAAGCCGCCCCGGACCTGCTCGAGGGCATAGCCCATGAACTGCAGCCGGCCGGCCGTGAAGTTCCCGAGCACTTCGGGTTCCTTCAGCGCCCTGCCCGTGCTGTAGGAGAAATCGCCCCTGATCTGGCCGTCCAGGGCCAATCCCAGGTCGAGGATCCTCATGATCTTGCGCGCTTCCCCTTGCAGTTCGTAGAAGCGGATGGTGGTCCTGCCGGCGGCGATGGCCAGGTCGACGCGGGAATTCAGGTCGGGAGCGGCGACGCGGATGTCGCCGCGGGTCCCCGGCGGCGTGTGGTGCACCTCGCCGCCCAGGCTGGATATGGCCTGGCGGTTGGCCTGGAAACCGTCCAGGCGGAAGCGGCTGTCGAAGCGCTTCTGGCCCTGGCGCTTGTCGATCACGAGCTGGAAGGCGCCGCTGCCGCCGCTCAGCTTCCAGGGGCGCAGGTCGATGTCCAGATAGTAGGCCGTGTAGGGCGCGATGGTCGCCATATCCTTGAGGGCGGCATCGATGCGGATGCCAAGGGTGTGGGCCCGTGAATCGATCCGGCCCTCGATGTTCAGCTCGCCGGCTCCGAGCTGCAGGCTCTTTCCGGAGAAGGTGGTCTGCTTGGCCTTCTTGTCGCGCTGGAATTCGATGCCGCCGATGACCACGAAGGGAAGGCTGAGCGGCCGCGCGGGAGTCGCGTCCAGGTCGGCCCGGCCGCGGATGAATCCCGGGACGAACTCCACGTTGCCACGGCGGACGATGCCGGCCAGCGGCGCGTCAGCGGTAATTTCCAGGATGTCGGCAACGGCGGCGGCGGGCAGGTCGTGGAAAGAGACGCGGGTTTCCTTGCCCCGGCTGGCCAGGTTCAGCTTTGTCCGCGCCAACTCGCTGGCGAATGAGGCCTCCAGCTCCAGGGTGCGGTCCTGACTGTTCCAACGCGCCGTGCCGCGCAGGTCGCGGCAGGGGTTTTCCTTCATGCGGCAGGATGGCGAGTTGAAGTCGACGCTGACGCGCACGGCGCGCTGCGGGTCGCGGCTGACGCGGGCATCGGCATAGGTCAGGCCGTTGACGGTCAGCTCATCGAGCAGCGGCCGCAGGACATCCTCCGGGTTGCCCTGGGCCGAGACGTTGAATTGGAATGCGCCATGCGGCAGCAGGCGGCCGTTGAGGCCGAACCGCAGCCGGTGGGTCTGCCAGGCGAAGCGGCTGATCTTCCAATGATCGGCCTGCTGGTGGACTTCGGCGCTCATGTTGCCTTCCAGCGACACGGGATCGCCGCTCACCGGCAGCGTGACCTTCAGATGGGGCGAATCGACGCGGAACGAGTAGCCTTCGGCCAGGCTCCCCGACTGCAGGTTGAAGGCCAGGAGCCGGGCCTCGATGTCCCGGCCATGGAAGCGCAGTTCGCCGTTACGGATGCGAATGCGCTGGATCGAGAAGGAAGAACCGAGGCCCTTGCCTCCGGGCCGGCCCTTGAGCAGCGAATCGTCGATAATGAACAACGGCCGGTCGATCTCGATGCTGACGGCCTTTTTCCTCATGAACAGCGAGGTCGGCGGCAGATAGACGTTGACGCCGGCGAACGAGACCAGGTTGTCGTCGCGGATGGGGAAATCCTTGATGTTGCGGATCTCCAGCCCCAGGGGAAAGAGCGAGAGGCGCAGGTCGCTGAAACGGACCGAGACGGCGCCGCCGCGGGCGATCAGGCGATAGACGTAGTATTTCGCGCCGTAATAGGCACCGGCGCACAGCATAAGTATAAAAAAAAACCGATCAGGGCCTTGAGTCTTTTCTTCATCCTTCAGCGCTTGACTTTTTCCCAGTCCTTGATGAAGCGCTCCATGCCGGAGGAAGTGAGGGGATGGTTGAGGAGCTGGGCCAGGGTGGCGAAGGGAATGGTGGCTACGTGGGCGCCGATGCGCGCCGCTTCGACGAAATGCAGCGGATGGCGCACCGAGGCGACGATGATCTCGGTGGCGATGTCGTAATTGTCGAAAATGAGGGCGATGTCCTCGACCAGGGCCATGCCGTCGCCGGAGATGTCGTCGATGCGGCCGACGAACGGCGATACGTAGGTCGCCCCCGCCTTGGCGGCCAGCAATGCCTGCGAGGGGGAAAAAATCAGCGTGACGTTGGTCTGGATGCCCCGCCCGGCGAGGCTTTTGACCACCTGCAGCCCCTCCAGGTTGATCGGGACCTTGATGACCACGTTGGCGGCGAGGGCGGCATACGCCTCCGCCTGGGCGATCATCTCCTCCGGGGCGCTGGCCGTCACTTCGACGGAAACCGGACCCGGGACCAGGGCGGTGATCTCCCGCACCAGCGGGATGAACTCCCGGCCCTCCTTGGCGACCAGGCTGGGATTGGTGGTGACGCCGTCGATGACGCCGTACGCCAGGGCTTTCTTGATCTCCGCGATGCTGGCCGTGTCCAGGAATATTTTCATCATGCTTCTCCGTTCGTGGCGGATTCCATTATAGCAAAATAACAAGAAAAAGTAACCAACTATCATTGCCAGGACGAATGAAATGAGAAGAATTAAATTCCAAATCCCAAGCTCCAAATCACAAACAAATTCCAAGCTCC
>CAZLSH010000099.1:0-7034 GCA_964562095.1 uncultured Clostridia bacterium
CGTAATGCGTGGCAAGGAAGAAGGGAAATCGGCGCAAGGCTCAGGGCGTAAGGCGTAGGGCAGGACAAAGGCACCAGTGTAAATGAAGTTCGATGTTCGACGTTCGAAGTTCGACGTGAAAAGAAAAAGAAGTAGACAGTAGTCAGTAGACAGCAGGAAGAGAAGGCGATCAGCCCGGGGCAGAAGGCATTCGCCAAGACAAAGGCAAAAGATTACAGTTCAAAATAAAAGTTTACAGTAAGAAAAATTACTGCATGGAGAAAATGAGCTGGAAGGGCTTTTGTTTTAAAAAGTGACATTCAGATCTGCATGGCCGATAGGAAAACATCTTGGCGCTATATCCCCTTCTTCACTACCACTATCCCTATCCCTCAGCCCGGGAATTGCCTCCTGCGGACACGAGCACTGTTGCTGATTGAACTCTTGCTGACCCCGGCACCGGCACAGTCACTTTTTGTCAAATCCATGGACTTATGCTATTTATATTGCATGAAAAAGTCCGTCCTGCTATCCCTTTTACTCTTCCTGACCGTCGGTTTGCCCGCCGGCCATGACGGCCACGACTGTTTCACCATCGTCGTGGGCAACAAGGCCAGCGCCGACGGTTCGGTGCTGCTGGCCCATAACGAGGACGACAGCGGCCGCCTGCTGGTCAAAATCCACAAGGTGCCGGCCCGTTCATTCTCCCGCGATGAGGCCCTGGCCCTGAAGAACGGCCTGCTGCTGCCGCAGCCCTCCGCCGCCCCGGGCCTGTTGTGGCTGGAGATACCGGAGAGCGATTTCGCCGACTCCTACGTCAATGAGCTTGGGGTGGCCGTGACATCCGACGCCTGCCCGTCGCGCGAGGACAAGGGAGATCTGAGCGAAGGCGGCATCGGCTTCAGCCTCAGGCGCCTGATCGCCGAGCGGGCCACAAGCGCCCGCGAGGGCGTGCGCATCGCCGGCGAGCTGATCGCCCGCCTGGGCTACAACTCCTCGGGGCGCACCTATATCATCGCCGACGCCGGCGAAGGCTGGCTGCTGCACGCGGTCAAGGGCAAGCGCTGGATCGCCGCCCGCGTCCCGGACAACGAGGTGGCCGTCATCGCCAACCGCTACACCATCAGCGGCATCGACCTGAGCGACGAGGACAGATTCCTGGGTTCTCCGGACATCATCGATTATGCCGTGCACCGCGGCTGGTACGATCCCCGCCGCGACGGCGAATTCGATTTTGCCAGGGCCTACTCCGACCCCGGCGCATATGCCGACCTGCGCAACATCCTGCGCCAGTGGCGGGGCAGCGACCTGCTGGCCGCCAGGCCTCCCAAAGCGGATGCCCCGCTGCCGTTTTCTTTCAAGCCCCGCCACGGCCTGCGCCCGCGCGACCTGTTCAAAGTGCTGCGCGACCACTACGAGGGGAGCAAGCATGACCTGAGCAACCGCTACCGCAACGGTTCGCCCAACTCGGGAAAGAACCGCACCATCTGCACCGCGTCCACTCAATACGCTTTCGTCGCCCACCTGCGCAACTGGCCTGCGGCCGACATCGCCCACGTAGTCTGGATCGCCCTGCGCCGGCCGGACAGCAACGCCTTTTCCCCCTGGTACCCGTCGATGGCCAGCGCCCCCGACGGTTTTAGCCGCGAAAAGGCTGACAGCGCCTGGAAAAACCACTTCGCCGCCCTCCCGGCCCAGGCGTTCGCTGACCCCAACCTGGCATTCACCACCTATGCCCGGCTGTCCGAGGCGGTCGACCGCGAATACCGCGGCCGCATCGAAAAGGTCCAGAAGATCTGGCGCAACTTCGAGGAATTCCTGTTCGAAGACCTGAAGGACCATGAAAAAGAGTTCTCCTTCCTGCTGCAAAGGGACCGCAGCCTGGCCCGGCGCGTTATCGACAACTACATCCACGGGCTGGAATACCGCAAGTGGTTCCTGGCTGCGGATCTACTGAAGGAAATGAAATGAGGTGGACAGTCGGAAAAAGCAATGGGAAGACTTAAATCCCAAATCCCAAGCACCAAATTCCAAACACGCTGCGCGCCAAATTCCAAATTCCAATTTCCAAAACGAAAGCCCCTTGGAATACCTTTTTCTTCGTTTGGGTCATTTGGTAATTGGAATTTATTTGGGATTTGGAATTTGGAGCTTGGAATCTAATTCTTACATGTCACGCGTTACGCGTCACGAAGACTCTTTTGAACACGGAGAATATTTCGAAATGGTCGCTGTGGGGGAAATTGTCGATCAGCTTCAGATCCTCCAGCCGGAAGCCCCGGCTCAGGAAGATGCGCAGGTCGCGGGAGAACGTGGCTGAGTCGCACGAGAAATAGACGACCGTTTCCGCCCCGCTGGCGGCCAGCGCGGCGATGAGCCTGGACGAGAGCCCTCCCCGCGGGGGATCGACGACGAAAAGCGCGGCGCCGGGCAGGCTGGCGCGCAAGGCGTCGCCCTGGATGACGCGGACGTTGTCCGCTTTGTTCAGGGCCAGGTTGCCGCGCAGGGCGGCCAGGTTGCCGGCATCGTTCTCCAGGGCCAGCACCCGTTGGCAGCGCGCGGCCAGCGGCAGGGTGAGGAAACCGCCGCCGCAGAAAAGGTCGGCGGCCGTGGCGGGGCGCTCGCGGTCGAGGACCCCCTGCAGCAGCCCCAGCATGGAGGGCAGCTGGAAGCGGTTGGCCTGGACGAAGTTGCCGGGGGCGACCAGGAAGGCATGGGGCCCGACCTGGAAACGCACCTGGCGTTCGCTGCTGAGCCATTGTTCGCCGTTGCCGGGGGTCTCCAGGAATGACGCCAGGTCGCTGCCGTTGCTGACGGACAGGATGCGTCCCCTGGCGCAGCCGTCCGTACGCCGGCGCTGGGAGAGAAAATGGTCCTCGATGCGCTGCGGCAGGAGCCGGCAGCCGGCGATGGCGATGACCCGCTGCGAATCGCGGGCAAAGAAACCGCTGGCGCCGCCGCGCACCTGGAACTCGCTCTTGCTCCGGTAGCGCTCGGGAGGCGAGGCCAGCATCGCCGGGGCGGTCGCCGGCTCGCAGCCGGCGATCCTCCTGAGGTTGTCGGCCAGGATCCCCGCCTTGCTGCGCAGCTGCTCGCCGTAGCTCATGTGCTGCAGGTTGCAGCCGCCGCAATCGCCGTAATGGGGGCAGGGGGGCTCGACGCGCTGCGGCGACGCCTGCACGACGCGCAGCAGCTTCCCCTGCCAGGCGGAACGCAGGCGGCCGGCAATGGCGTATTCCACCGTTTCCCCGGCGATGACGCCGGGGATGAACACGGTCCTTTCCCCGTCGCGGACGATGCCGGCGCCGCCCTTGGCGATGGTCAGGATGTTGCCGATCGCGGTCATGATGCCCCCGCTAAAAAAAAGGCCCGCCGGGGGCGGGCCGTGGGATTCGTTGCGGCTATTCGACGGCGATGGCGATCTTCTCGCTCATGAATTTCTTGACGTCGAGGAAGGTGACGGTCGCGTTCTGGCTCGTCTCGTCCATCTCGACCTTGAAGTCGGTGCCCGCCTTGAAGTAGGCCGGGTAGATGGTGATGTCCTTGATCTTGGCCAGCTGGAAGGCGGAAGCGCTCACGTTGATCCGCGCGTCGCCGCGCAGGTCGAGCGACTTGTCGAACAGCGTGGTGTCGACCTTCTGCAGCTTGGTCGAGCGCAGGAAGCCGCCCTTGATGATCCCCTTCTCCGTCAGGACTTTGGGCAGGTCCAGCGCATAATAGACCGAATTGAGGGCGGTCTGCATCTCCTGGTTCTGGTCGTTGAGGTCGCTCATCCGCGTCAGCATGCTCTGCTTTTCCTGGTTGAGCAGGTCCAGCTGGGAGATCAGCTCGACGCGCCGGGACTCCATCTCGTCGATGTCGCTCTGCAGCTTTTCCTTTTCGGCGATGGCCTTGTCCTTGGCGTCGACCAGTTCCTTCTTCACTTTTCTCTGGATCTGGTTGGGCGAGATGGGGGCCGTGCCCTGGGTGATGAACGTGCCGTACTCGTCTTCGGCGTAAAAATTCCAGATCTTGAAGCCGGGCATGATCGGCTCGAACAGGGCAGTGCGCTCGACCAGCTCCATGGCCCGGGCCTTGTCCACCCCCTTTTCGTTCAGCAGGAAATTCATGGCGATCTGGTAGTGGTTCTCGCCTTTTTCGACCTGGTGCGGCTTGGGCAGCAGCGTTTCCAGCTCCTGGACGCGGGCAGTGAGGTTCTGGATGTCGCTGTTCTTGTCCAGGATATCCTGCAGCAGCGACTTGATCGAGACGTCTTTCTCGTTCTTGATCTTGTCTTCCAGCACCTGCTTCTGCTCGGGGGTGAGGTTCATGATGTTGACCTCGGGCAGATCCTCGCCGGTCTTTTTCTTGTATTCGTTCAAGACGGCGAACACTTCGTTCTGCTTCTCCTGGATGCTCGACTCCAGCTGCTGGATCTGCTGGACCGTTTCCTCCATCTGCTTCATCTTCGGCGAAGCCTTCGGCCCGGCCGGGCCCTTGAACAGGAGAAAGGCCAGCACGACGATCACCAGCGCCAGGGCGCCGGCGACCCAATAGATCTTTTTCGATCCTTTCTCCGGTTCCGCCTGGGAGAACGGGACCTTGGGCTGTTCTGGGGTCATGGTTTCCTCCTTTTTTCAGCAAATCCCCGCTGGATTCCCTTCGCGGCGGGAATTTTATCACAAACGGCCCCGGGAAACAAATCGGGAAAGGCTTGCAATGCCGGGTTCCCCGGAATATAATTCGGCTCGCAAGGAGCGAGCCATGACCCGCGAACAAGCGCTGACGTTGCTCGAGGAACATCTGCACAACACCAATCTGGTCAAGCACTGCCTGGCCGTCGAGGCCTGCATGAGGGATTTCGCCGTCCACTTGCACCAGGATCCGGAGCCCTGGGCGCTGGCGGGCCTGCTGCACGACCTGGACTACGAGTTCACGGCCGGGACTCCGGAAACGCACGGCGAGAAAACCGCCGAGATGCTGGCCGGGCTGGGCGTGGATGGGGAGATCCTTCATGCCATCAAGGCCCATAACCTGCGGGTCGAGCCCGCCTCGCCGATGGACCTTTCCCTGCTGGCCATCGACCCGGCCAGCGGCTTCATCGTCGCCTGCGCCCTGATGCACCCGGAAAGAAAGCTGGCCGCCCTCGACCTGCCCTTCCTGAAGAAGCGCTTCAAGGAGAAATCCTTCGCCAAGGGGGCGTCGCGCGGGCAGATGGAAGGCTGCGCCCGGCTGGGCATGACGCTGGACGGGTTCCTGACGCTCTGCCTGGGCGCCATGCAGCGCATCGCCCCGCAGCTCGGGATGTGATGGACCGGCTGCGCACCCGCGACCTGACCAAGGTATACGACCGGGTGGCGGTGGTCGACCGCATCAGCCTGGATTTTGCCTCCGGATCCGTCACCGCCCTGCTGGGGCGAAACGGCGCCGGCAAGACCACCACTTTCCTGATGATGGCCGGCATCGTCAGTCCCGATGGCGGCGGCGTGGAGCTCAATGGCGAGAGCGTGGACGGCATCCCATCCTATGAGCGCTCGCAGAAGGGGCTGATCTACCTGCCGCAGCAGCATTCGGTCTTCATGAGGGCCTCGGTGTTCGACAACCTGAACATGGTGCTGCAGCTCTATGCGGCGCCTGGCGAGGCCCGTGACAGGGCTCTGGAGCTGCTCGGCGACTTCGGGCTCCTCCAGGTCAGGGATTCCATGGCCTACCAGCTCTCCGGGGGCGAAAAGCGGCGGCTGGAGATCGCCCGTTCCATGATCATGAAGCCGCGTTTCCTTTTCCTGGACGAGCCGTTCACCGGCATCGATCCCATCACCATCCTGGACATCCAGAAGATCATTCTCAAGCTCAAGGAACGGGGCATCGGCATCGTCATCACCGACCACAACGTCCGCGACACGTTCTACATCACCGACACGGCCTATATCATCCACAAGGGGCGCATCCTGAGCAGCGGCACGCCGGCCGAGGTGGTCCGCGAGGAGAACACCCGCCGGGTATTCCTGGGCAACGACTTCGAGTGGAACGGCTGAACGGCCCCGGCTATCTTGGCCTGGACGCGGCCGCCTGGCGGCGCAAGCGCGAATTCTTCGCCGCCCGCTGCAGCCCCTGCGCCCTGTGCCCGCGAAGCTGCGGCGCCGAGCGCGCGCAGGACCGCCCCGGCGTTTGCCGGGCTGGGAAGGATGCCCGCATCGCCGCGCAAAACCTCCATTTCGGCGAGGAACCGCCCATCTCGGGGACCCGGGGATCGGGGACCGTCTTTTTTTCGGGCTGTACCCTCAAGTGCCTCTTCTGCCAGAATTACCCCATCTCGCAGCTGGCCCACGGCGAGCCCTGTTCCAACGAGCAGCTGGCGGGCATTTTCCTGTCGCTGCAACGCCAGGGGGCACACAACATCAACCTGGTGTCGCCGACGCCCTACTATGTCCACGTGGTCGCGGCCCTGGAGATCGCCGCCGCCCGCGGCCTGCGCATCCCCCTGGTCTGCAATACCAGCGGTTACGAGCGCGCCGAAGTGGTCGCCGGGCTGGAGGGGATCGTCGATGTCTACCTGCCCGACCTGAAATACGGCCCGTCGGCAGGCTCGCGGCAGCTGGCGCTGGAAGCGTCCGGGGTGGACGATTATTTCGCCCATGCCCTGCCCGCCATCGCCGAGATGTTCCGCCAGACCGGCCCGCCGACGCTCGACGGCGATGGGATCGCCGTGCGCGGCACGGTGATCCGCCACCTGATCATCCCCGGCCAGGTGGGCAATTCCCTTGAAGTGCTCCAGGCCATCGCCGCGTCACCGTTCCGCCAAGCCTGGCTCAGCCTGATGAGCCAGTACTTCCCGGCCCATCGCGCCCCCGGGCGGCCGCCGTTCAACCGGCTCCTGCCGGCCGCTGAATGGCGCGAGGTGAGGGACGAAGCGCTGCGGCTGGGGCTGGAGGAAGGGTGGTTCCAGGAGATGGATTAAATGAAATCAAGTGTCAGTGATAGTGTCAGCGTGAGCAAGCAGTGTAAAAACGAATATTCTGTATTTCCTCCGGCTTCCTGCTAACACTATCACTGACACCAACACTTCTCTTCGGGTT
>CAZLSH010000100.1:0-6890 GCA_964562095.1 uncultured Clostridia bacterium
GCTGAAGGGGGCAATTTTAATGGCGATCACGTTTTCGATTCCGGCGAATTCGCGGCCGGGCAGGAAGCTCTGCAGGATGCGCTTGTCATCGGCCGTCTCCCCGTTGCGGACGATGCGCGCCAGCAGCTCGCCCAGGCCCGGCCCGAGCATGAAGCCCTGGCCGCACATGCCCACGGCGTGGATGGTGTTGGCGACCTTTTCGTCGCGGCCGACGATGGGGAAACCGTCGGGGGTCATGGGGTACTGGCCGCGCCAGGAGCGGCGCACGCGCAGCGACGCCAGGCGCGGGTAGAGCTGGACCATGCGCTTCGCCACCTGCGGGAAGAACACCGAGGTCGACTCATTGAGCACGCCCAGGATGGGCGGGTCGGGGGTGATGCAGAAGACCACCTGCCCCTCGTTGTTCTGGTAGAAATAGTAGTTGGCCGAGCCGGGCTCGGGGCGGATGTCGACCACCATCGGGCCGAAGAAGCGCTTGACCGGCTCGGTGATCGCCCCCTCGTGGTTGTCGGGCTCGACCGGCACGTCGAGCCCGGCCAGGCGGGCGACGGCGCGGGCGCTGTTGCCGGCGGCGTTGATCAGCTGGCCGCAGCCGTACTCGCCGCGGTCGGTGACGACCGCCGTCACCCGGCCCTTGTCCAGGCGCAGGCTCGTGACCTTCTCGCCGAAACGGTACTCGGCGCCGGCCTTCAGGCTCTTGAAATAAAAGGCGTTGGCGGCCAGCAGCGGCGAGGCGCTGCCGTCCTCGGGCGAATAGGTGGAGCCGCGCAGCCCCTCCAGGTTGATCCCCGGCACCAGCTCGTTGTATTCCCCGGGCGAGACCCAGCGGATGTTGAGGCCGAAGGAGTGCTGCACCTTCATCAGTTCCTTCAGCTTCCGTTCCATGTCGGCGGAGTAGGCGGGATAGCTGTAGCCGTTGCTCAGCCAGCCGATCTCGTCGCCCTCGTTCTCCTTCCAGCCCGCGAAGATCTCGATGCTGCGCTGGCAGACCCTGATCTTGCCGAAGTCGGAGTGGGTGGCGCGGATGCCGCCGATGGCCTTCTTGTTGCTCAGCTGCCCCGGCGACGCCAGTTCGTCCAGCACCAGTGTCGAGACTCCGGCGCGGGCCAGCGAGAGGGCCGCCGGCACGCCCACCGAGCCGGCGCCGATGACGACGACGTCGTAGTTTTTGCCCATGGTCATTCCCCCTCGCCCGTCCCGGGGGCACCAGCCAGGGTACCCAGCGGCACCTCGATGAACAGCGGCCGCCTGGTGCCGGGCACGATCTTGCCCGGGTCGACCCCCTCCTGGCGGAAGATGGAGCGGATCAGGGTGTCGCACGACTTGCCGCCGCAGGCGCCCATGCCGGCGCGGGTGACGGCCTTGATCTGGTTGATGTCGGTGACGCCGGAGCGGATCAGGCGGCGCACCTCGTCGGCCGATACCCGCTCGCACAGGCAGGCCATGGCCTGGTTTTCGCCCGCGGCCGCGGCTTCGGGCAGCGGCTTCGTCGCCTCGGCGTCCTGGAGGCGGAAAGCCACCACC
This sequence comes from uncultured Clostridia bacterium, assembly GCA_964562095.1. Taxonomy (GTDB): domain Bacteria; phylum Acidobacteriota; class Aminicenantia; order UBA2199; family UBA2199; genus UBA2199. The sequence continues at coordinate 1,525 of CAZLSH010000100.1, forward strand.
CGCTTGGCCAGGGCGCGGGGGACGCGCAGGCGCACCAGGCGGGTCAGGTTCTCGCGGTTCTGCTGCAGCGCCGCCACCTCGAAATCACCCAGCGAATTGCCGTCGATGTCGACCGCCTCGACCCGGTCGCCGGCGGCCAGCGGGACGTGCGACATCTCGTAGGGGACGGTGACGATGGGCATCTCGCGGTCGCGGCGGTAGTCGACCAGGGTGATGGCCAGCCCCGGGCAGACCAGCACGCACTTGGCGCAGCCGATGCAGCGGCCGTCGTAGCGCGGCAGCCCCAGCAGCGGGTCGCCCTCCATGCGGATCGACTCGGTGGGGCAGACGGTCGAGCAGGGGTTGCAGGGGATCTCCTGCAGGCAGTGGATGACGGGCATCACCCCCTCCTCGGCCTCGGGGAACACCTGGGGCTCGACCTTGCCGGGGTGGGACTTGAGCTGCTCGGCCTTGGCCTGCCAGGCGGCGGGGATCTCCTCGACCCTGGCGCCCAGGGCCTTGGCCACGGCCAGGCCGGCGATGCGGCCGTTGAACATGGCCGACGAGGCCTCGGCGATCTCGGCGGCGTCGCCCGCCGAAAAGACGGGCAGGCCGGCCTCCCGGGCCTGGGCGCTGAACTCGGCGATGGGGTCCAGCCCCACCGCGACCAGCAGCGTGTCGCAGGCGAAGGTCTGCTCGGTTCCGGGGAGCGGGCGGAAGCGCTCGTCGACGCGGGCGATGGTCACCGACTCGACGCGCTCGCCGCCGTTGGCCGACAGCACGGTGTGCGAAGTGTAGATGGGCACGCCCAGGCGCTTCAGCTTGTCGGCATGGACCTTATAGCCGCCGCACTCGGGCAGCGCCTCGGCCAGGCCGACCACGGTGATCCCCGCCTGGATGGCGTGGTAGCCGGCGATGAGGCCGACGTTGCCGCCGCCGACGATGAACAGCCGCCGCGACGGCCGCACCAGGTCGCGGTTGACCAGGGTCTGGAAGGCGCCGGCGCCGTAGACGCCGATGAGGTGGTTGCCGGGGAAGACCAGCGACTTCTCGCGGGCGCCGGCGGCGTTGAGGATCACCTTGGGGCTGACCAGGACGTATTTCCCGTCGCGCAGGATGCCCGCCTTGCGGTCGGAGTAGACATAGAGGACGGTGCTGTCGGGCCAGACGGTCACGTGCGGGTCGGCGGCCACCGCTTCCGCCAGCCTGCGGCCGATGCGGATGCCGCGCGTCCCGGCCTGCGAGTCCTCGACCGAGCCGAAGAACTTGTGGGTCTGCAGCACCAGCTTGCCGCCCGGCTCGTGCTTGTCGTCGACCAGCAGGGTGGCGATGCCCAGCCGCCCCAGCTCGACGGCGGCCGACAGCCCGGCCGGACCGGCGCCGATGACCAGCGCGTCGGTTTCCACTTCAGGCACCTCGCCGATCTTGGCGGTTTCGCCGGTCTCCGGCAGCTCGGGCAGGTCGTCGGCGGCGTTCACCATCATCCCTTCCCGCAGCGGAGTCATGCACGATTTCACCGGCTTGCCGTCAACGATCACCAGGCACTTGGAGCACTGGCCGTTGGCGCAGAAGATCCCCTGCGGCGCGTGGTCGTGGGCGTTGCGTCCGAAAGCGGCGATGCCGGCGGCGATCAGCGCCGAGGAGAGGGCTTCGCCCTTCCTGCCCTCCACGGGCTGGCCGTTCCAGTGGAACGTGACCGTTTCCCCCGCCGCCACCGGCAGTACCGGGTGCTCGAGAATGCGCTGCTGCTCGCTCATGCCGCTGACCTCCGGCTCTTTTTTTTATCCCAAAAGAACCTATTGTATTCATATAGCATAATTTATTCCCCTGGTGAATGAAATTATAATAAATTATTACAAAGTTTTACATATCTACTGAAAAATGATAAATAAGTTGCAATAGTAAAAATATAATGACATTATATGAATAAATGAACAAGATGGATGCGTTCGACGAAACCGACCTGGCCATCCTGCGCGAGCTGAGCCTCAACGGCCGCGAGAGCCTGACGCGGCTGGCCGGGAAACTGCGGCTGTCCAAGCAGCGGCTCGGCTACCGCCTGCGCGGCCTGCAGCGCCGCGGCGTGCTGACCGGCTTCTTCGCCATCCCCAACATCTTCCGCCTGGGCTTCGACCATTTCCGCGTCTTCGTCCGCTTCCAGCGCCTCACCGAGGCGCGAGAAAAGGAGCTGCTCGACCACCTGCTCACCCGCTCCGACGTCTCCTGGCTCACCCAGCTCGACGGCGACTTCGACCTGGAGTTCGTCGTCTGGGCCCAGCGGGTGCCGGAGTTCGAGTCGGCCTACGACGACATCCTCGGGCAGTTCGGTTCGCTGTTCCAGGAGAAATACTTTTCGCTGGCCACGCGCATCGAGTTCCTGCCCTGGCGCTTCCTCTCCGCTGGGGAGGGTGGCGCAACGTCCGGGGTCGTCCTGGAAAGCCGCCCCGGCCCGCTGGCGATCGACGCCAGCGACCGCCGGCTGCTGGCCGAGCTCAGTCGCAACGGCCGTCTCTCCCTGGCCGCCCTGGCGCGGCGCTGCCGCATCTCGCCGGCGCTCGCCGCCGCGCGCCTGCGCGCCCTGAGGAAGAGCGGGGCGATCGCGGGATTCGGCGCCAAGATCGACCACGCGCTGCTGGGCCGCACCTACCGCAAGGTCTTCCTGCGCCTGGAGCGCCCGGCCGGCGCGGCCCTGGACGGGCTCTCCGCCTGGCTGCGCTCGCGGCCCGAGGTGATCTTCCTGGTCAAGACCATCGGCAGCTGGGACCTGGAGGTGGAGCTGATGACCGGCCCCGGCGACGAGTTCCTGATTTTCATGCGCCGCCTGCGCACGGCGTTCGCCGCCGACATCGCCGCCTTCCGCAGCGTCATCGTCCTGCGCGAGCTGAAGTACGGCCAGTATCCTGCGTAAGACGGGAACGGCGTTCGCTGTTAAAAAAAACGCCTGGCAGTCGCTCCGGCTTTCTCCCGCAAGCGGGACGCTGCGCAGGCTGGCATGGCTTGTGGGCGTCGATGAGACGGCCAGTGCTTCCCGGAGGCCTCGGCGCTCCGGGAAAAAATGGATGCGCATGGCGGGATAGCCCGACAAAAAGCGCCTGGGCGGAACAAAGGCGAATATTCGCTTGTGAGCCGGATTGAGATATTCCCTGATCAGCCGATATATATTCATTAATGAAATGAAAAGAACGAGGGCTCGCATGAATCGTGCGGGCGTGGAGGCATGAATGAACGTCAAACAACATGTGCCGGTACGCGGCGCCAACCGCCGGCGCTGGGTGATCGCGGTTGCGGCTGTCGCCCTGGCCGCCCTGCGTCTTCCGGCCATCACCGTGCTTTCCCCCAACGGCGGGGAGGACTGGGCCATCGGCGACCGGGTCGCGATCACCTGGACCGCGACCGCCGCCGGCGAAAGCGTGCGCCTCACCCTCTATCGCGGGGGCCTGGACGACGCCCACCGGCTGGGGCATATCGTCAACGCCACCCCCGGCGCGACGGGCTCCTATTCCTGGAGCGCCGGCGAATACATCGGCGGCCGGGCCGGCGCCGGCGAGGACTATTTCGTGCGCGTCCGCGTCGAGGGCACCGCCGAGGCTGATTTCAGCGACTCCGCCTTCACCCTGCTGGGCGCCATCACCGTCAGCTCCCCGGGCGAGACCGCGGTCTACGAAGCCTCCACCAGCGACATGCGCGTCGCCTGGACGGCGACCGACGTCGGCGGCAGCGTGCGCATCGACCTGGAGCGGCAGGACGGAGCGGAGCGCTACGTCATCTCCGACTCCGTGGCCGTGGGCGGCTCGCCCGTGACCTGGCCGGTTCCCTTGGGCACCGCGGCCGGGACCTACCGCGTGCGGGTCAGCCAGGGGGCGACAGCGGGGATCAGCGGCCGCTGCTTCATCATGGCCTACCGCCCGCCCTCCATCGCCGTGCTGCAGCCCAACGGCGGCGAGGAGATCCCCATGGGCGGCTCGTACCCGATCCGCTGGCAGCCCCACCACCTGGAGGGCGACCTGCGCCTCGAGCTGCTGAAGGACGGCCGGCTGGTCGGCGTGCTCAGCGGGCGTGAGCCGGTGGGCGGCATGTGCTCCTACGACTGGGACGCCAAGACCTGCGAAGGACGCGAGCTCTTGCCGGGGCGCGGCTTCAAGGTGCGGGTGACCACCCTGGACGGGCTCCATACCGACACCTCGGACGCCTCCTTCGCCCTGGCCCCGCGGCCCAGCATCGCCCTGTACCGCCCGAACAGCGGGGAAACCTGGATCGCGGGCGCCAGCGAGGAGATCCGCTGGACCTTCATGAAGATGGATGGCTACACGGTCACGCTCAATCTCGAGTTTCCCGACCCGAGCCGGACGACAGGAAGCGGCGGATTCGCCATCGCCGATGGGGTGCCCGCGACCGACGGCCGCTTCTCCTGGCGGGTCGGGACGCTGCGCAATGCCGGCGACCCGCGCTTCCCCCCGGGGACCCAGAGCGGCTGCGTGATCTTCCTGCGCGCGACCAAGGGTTCCTCCGTCTATTGGCACCGAAGCAAGCCGTTCAAGATCCAAACCGTCGCCAGCAAGAAACTCATTCGCAAATAGCGTCAGCGACAGAGGCAGTGCCCGGCGCGGCCCTGGGCGGGATTGCTTTTGCCTTTTTACTTTTTCCTTTCTTTACCCCTTTACCTTTCTACTCCTTTGCCTATATAATGCTTCTGTATTCATATCTCCGCGGGGGGTGCGACATGAAGATCAAGACCATCGCCCTTCTGGCCCTGCTCCCGGGCCTGGCCATCCTTTCCCAATCGTGCAAGAAAGATAATGCCCGCTATTGGGTCTCCTGGGGCGAGGGGAACATCTCCTACAATTCGACGAGGAACGACACCTCGCTGCGGATCGTCTTCGACGTGGTGAGCTGGAACGCCATTGATGCCCAGATCACCGGCTGGCGCATCGTTTTCAAGGCCGGGAAGGCGCGGCTGCTGGAGGTCAACGCCGGCAACTATTTGGACTACGTCCCCTTCGTCGTTTTCACCCCCGTCCGCCATAACGACACGGCGAGTTTTCTCATGCAGAGCGCCAATCCGGACAACCTCGCGGACCGGCGGCCCTACCCGGGCCAGCTCTTCCCCGGCGACGCTCCGACCAACATCGACGTCTTCGTAACCATCAGCGACCAGAACGGCAAGACCGAGACCATCGAGCAGAACCTGCTGGTTACCTATTCCACGACGCAATAGCCATTCCAGGGAATTTATGATCTTGGTTTACGGTGGACGGTTAACGGTGGACGGTCAGGAAATGGAATACTAAGACTAAAATCCCAAATCCCAAGCACCAAATTCCAAACAAATCCTAAATTCCAAATTCCAATTTCCAAAACGAAAGCCCCTTGGAATGGCATTTTCTTTG